>DATJWE010000207.1:0-5713 GCA_035501475.1 Puia sp.
ATTCCTGAGAGCACCATTCTTTCGTTTGTGGATGCAGGTGATAAAAACGGAGACGGTATTACAGGCAAGGCCAATTATGTTCATAATCCTTACACCAATAAAACCGAACTGGGGCGTTTTGGATTGAAAGCAAATACATCAACGCTTCAATTGCAGGTAGCCACCGCATATCAGCAGGATATGGGAGTAACGAGTTCTGTTCAGCCGGTGGAGAGCGCATTCAGTCAGGAACAAATGAAGGTTGTCAGTGGTGATGTGCAACCTGAATTGCCGGATACTTTATTGGATCATGTTGTATTCTATGTAAAAACACTGGCGGTTCCTGCGAGAAGAAATGTTACGGACCCCGATGTGCAAGAAGGTGCGGTTTTATTCAACCAGGTCAATTGTTCAGGCTGTCACCGGCCTACCATGTCGACAGATGTTGATGTTACGCTTCCTCAAATCAGCAACCAGCGTATTCATCCTTATACCGATTTACTATTGCATGATATGGGCGACGGACTGGCAGACAACAGGCCTGATTATTTGGCAAATGGCAGCGAATGGAGAACCCCGCCATTGTGGGGAATCGGTCTTCTTCAAAAAACAACCGGAACAGCTTATTATCTTCATGATGGCCGTGCAAGAACTCTTGAAGAAGCTATATTATGGCATGATGGTGAAGCAAAAAATGCCAGGCAAAAATTTATACAGTTGTCAAAATCTGACAGGGATAAACTGATCAGCTTTTTGCAATCATTATAATTGCGAAGACAGATCATTTAGTAGTGACTCAGTTTAAAAAAATAACAACAACTTGTCCCGCATTTTGCGGGATAGGGCACATAGAAACATAGTTTCACATAGCTATGTGTTTCTATGACCCTATGTTTCTATGTGGTGAAATTTTCAAACTGAGTCACTACCGATCATTTTTCATTCACCGGAATTTTTTATTTTGCATTTCAATATGCAAAAAATTCTCCGCGTCGGACTTGTTGGTTATGGGCAGGCGGCTAAGGTCATGCACATGCCTTTTCTTATCACGCTGAAAAATGAATATCAGGTTGTCAGTGTATTGGAACGACATCGTAAAGAATCGAAAGAGAAATACCCCGAGGTTAAAATTGTGAGGGATATTGATGAACTGGTATCTGATCCCAGCCTCGATCTTATCATAATCACTACTCCCAACGATACTCACCTTCCTTATACAGAAAAAGCGCTATTAGCGGGCAGGCATGTCGTCCTCGAAAAACCATTTACGATTACCAGCGAAGATGCGCGCAGGCTGATCGATCTTTCGAAGTCATGCAATCGTGTACTGAGCGTATATCAGAACAGGAGATATGTGGCCGATTTTCTTACCGTAAAAAAAATTCTCCACGAAAAATTGTTGGGCGATATCGTAGAGTATGAAGCTCATTACGATCGTTACCGGCCAGAGGCAAAACCCAATGCCTGGAGAGAAGAAAATAAACCAGGCAGCGGGATTTTATACGATCTTGGTTCGCACCTCATCGATCAGGCCCTTTACCTTTTTGGAATTCCTAAAACGATTACCGCAGATGTGAGGCTGCAGCGCCCGCATGCCAGGGTGGATGATTATTTTGAACTCTGGCTGGATTACGGATTCACCAAAGTGATCCTAAAATCGGGTATGCTTGTCCGTGAGCCTGGTCCGCGGTTCATGATCAATGGTACCAAAGGATCATTTCTCAAATATGGGGAAGATCCGCAGGAAGCCCTGCTGAAAGAAGGTGTGTTGCCGGATATCCCGCACTGGGGTGAAGAGCCCGAAGCGCATTGGGGTCTGATTCATACTGTTGTAGACGATAAGGTGCTTAAGTGGATTTATCCATCACTGCATGGGAATTTTGGATTTTATTATCAGAATCTTTATAAAACAATTGCTCTCGGGGCGCCGCTTCTCGAAAAACCGGAACATGGATTCAATACCATCCGCATGGTAGAACTTGCCATGGAAAGCAGCAGAAAAAAAAGAACGCTAGAATGCAGTGGATTTATCCAAATTCCGGTATGAGTTCCAGGTAATCTTCACAGATTAAGTAGCATGTTCTTCTGCTCAATTCGATGAATTATTTATGCAGTCCCCGGCTAAAAATTATTTCAGGTTGGGCGGATAAATTAATTTAAATTTAGTATCAAAATTAGGCCTATGAGAAAGGCTGGTCTGATATTCACAATTTTGCTGACTTTGCTTGTGAATGCGCATACACAAAACAGCCTGTTGCCTTCTTTCCGTTCAAACAGAAGTATTGCCGATTTATATTATTCCGACGGGGGTGCGAAGGGAACCCGTTATTTGTTTGGTAATGATTGGGTGAAAGGCATTGTTTTATTGGAGAACAACGACCTGGTGAGCAATGATTCTTTGAGATTTAATATGGATAAGATATCTCAGACACTTTTTATCACGCGGGATTTAAGGACTATTGAAGAAATAGATAAGAAAGAATTTAAAGCAGTTACATTTTATCAGAATGACAGCGTTTATGTTTTTGAACACGTGAACCTGATCAATGATAAAAAATTGTTTCAGCTGATAATAAAATCAGAAACGCATTATTCCCTGTTCAAATTGCTTCATACAGGATTAAAAAAAGTGTACTATACTTCAAAGGATCCGAAGGAAGGGGAGAGGAATTATGATGAATTTGTGGACGCCCCGGAGTACTATATAATTTTTCCAAACAAAGAAATCCGAAGTTTCTTTAACCTGAAAAAAAATGCGGTCGAACGCATATTCACCCTGCATCAGGATGTAGACAGGGTTCGGGCATATTTAGCTAATTATTCTGGCGATAAAATTGATGAATCCTCGCTGAAAAACCTGATACTGTATCTGAATAACTAGCCTCTATCAAACCACTAACTGGCTGCATCCGCGGATATCACTGGTATCTGTTCTTCCCAACACCTCGAATCGCCCATCTTCATGAATTTTTCCAATATCTTCGGTTGCGATGAAAGCGCTGGAATAAATATTGGCGAGATCAATGATATTAATAATGCCTTCGCCGTTTGGCTGTACTGTAAAAGGATCATCTTCATTCCTGACCAATACTCTCATCCAGGGTGGAGTTTCAAAAATGCCGTCAGCTTTTGAATAAGCCTGTGATAATAATTCTGTCATGCCATATTCGGAATGAACAGCAGAGATTCCTAATTTGTTTTTTAATTGTTGATGTAATTCAGTCCGTGTGATTTCTTTTCTTCTTCCCTTCATGCCGCCTGTTTCCATAACGACAGTATGGTCTAGTCTCATCGAAAATTGGTCGGCAAAATCCAGCAATGCAAAGGTGACGCCGATCAGCAATGTTTTTTGTTTTCCAATTTCGAGTTCCTGCAAAGTATCAGCCAGTTGGGGATATTCATGCAAGTAAAAACCGCTCTGTGCATGCCGGCTTTTTTCAATCAGTTCCCGGACCATGAATACCAGTGACGAGTTGTTCCGCTCAAGATAGGAAGGCAATAATCCGATGATGCACCAGTCATCAGGTTTATTGTAGAATTGCTCAAAAGCCCGGGTGAAACTTTTTTTGTAAATAGAAAGATTTTTAACGAAATGTCTGCTCGGCATTTCGCGTGTCGTGCCACTACTTTCAAAAATAATTTCAGGTTCGAATGCCGTGGTTTTGACTGTATGGGTTTTGAAAAAATCAATCGGCAGGAAAGGGATTTTGTCAATGGTTTGTATGTGTGCAGGATCAATGGACAGTGAATCAACATACGCCTGGTATATGGCATTGTTCTTATATTGAAAGAAGAAAAGATCGAGTGCAGATTCTGCAAATCCCTGCCTGTCAATTGCGAAAACCTGATCTGCAAACTTTGTTCCCATAACTGGAGGAATTGAATACATGCCTGCAAATTTCAGGCTTCCACATAAAAGGGATATAGTACGTAAATGAATTGCAAAAACACTTGCAATAGTAAACCTTTTCACCAAAAAACGCGTAGATTTGTATGTAGTAAATCAACTTCATGAAGGGTATATATTTACTGGGATGTTTGTTTCTTTTATCTGTTATTGCCTGCAATAAGGGCTCACAGACCAAACCGGTGATCAGCGTGGAATCTATTACACAGGTTGTTCCGGTCGGAGGGGGATTTGAAACCCTGTTGAAATTCACGGAAAGCAGTGGCAAGCTGGGTCAGGGTACTTTTGCAGCTATTCGCCATCGCTTAAATCAGCAGCCTTTGCTCTCCACTGAACAACAACCTGATGATTTTATCATGCCAATCCCTGCTTTTCCTGATAAAGCCAAGGGAGAACTTGATTTTACGCTCACGTGGAATAATCTTCATGAAAGCGATGAGGAAAATGATACCATCGTGTTTAAAATTGCTGTTACTGATCGTCTCGGAAATGTGAGCGACACCATCGTTACCCCCCAGGTTGTGATTTTATACCAGTAATCTTGTTTATTTTTGACTGTGTTCCGCAAAGTATTTGACTTCTTTATCTTCAGTAGTCTATATATTTCTTTGTGCGCGGTGTTGATGTTATACCAGACCGACTGGCTTCTTTTTAGATCCACCCCTTCTTTTAATTTATCCTGCTTTGTCTTTTTTTCAACTGTCTGTAGTTATAATTTTCACTGGTATCTGACTCCATATTCGGTTAAGTTCTCCCAGCGTATTCATTGGGCTCAACAGCATAAAGGATTGCATCTTATACTCTATTTTCTTGGACTGGCGGGTTCCATCATCTTTTTTTTTACCATCAAAGAGCATTGGCTGGCATTGTCATTTGCAGCTTTTGTGACTTTTCTTTATTCTGCTCCGAAACTTCCACAGCATTTTTTCAGGGAACTAAAAAAAATAGCTATCGGAAAAACCATATTCCTTGCCTTTGTTTGGATGTATGTCACTGCTGTATTGCCTGTTCTGGTAGCCAATAAATCCTGGACAACTGCATACACGCTGTTTGCAATCAGCAGATTCACCCTGATTTATGCCATTTGCATTTTATTCGATTATCGCGACAGGGAAGATGATAAGCAGGAAGGCATTCGGAGTATGATCACCTATCTGAATGAACGCGGCATCAATACCCTGTTCGCCATCTCTTTGATTTTATTTGGCCTGTCCACCTTTGCACTGGCAGCGTATAACTATGATGTATACCTGATAATTATTTTATTGATACCTGGAATAATTACGGCTTTATTGAGGGGCTATTCAAAGAAGAATTTTTCTGATTATTTCTATTATTTTATTTTGGATGGCCTCATGATGCTTTCAGCATTGCTCATGTTGTTTTTTGAGATTTGATTATTTTTGAAAAAAAAATCGACCTGATGGCTCAAATCGCACGCGTAATCGCAAAAAAGAAATCCGGACTGAGTAGAAAAGCTCGGCAAAAGCCAGCTATTCTTACGACTCCGTCATTGGTTTTCCTGAAAAATTATTTGAACACAGCTTCACCGGTAGGCTTTGAAACAAAAGGGCAAAAACTATGGTTGGAATACCTGAAGCCTTTTGTGGACAACACGTTCACTGATCCGTATGGGACGGCAGTTGGGGTTATTAATCCAAAGAATAATTTTAAAATTGTGATTGAAGCGCATGCGGATGAAATCAGCTGGTTCGTGAACTACATCAATTCTGATGGTCTGCTTTATCTTAAACGCAATGGCGGAGTGGATCACCAGGTAGCACCGGGGCAGCGGGTTTTTATTCATGGGAAAAAAGGCACGGTCAA
>DATJWE010000208.1:0-7022 GCA_035501475.1 Puia sp.
CACGTGAACTGGGTTCAGAACGTCGCAAGACAGTTCGGTCCCTATCTGTGATGGGCGTTAGAAAATTGAGTGGACATGACCTTAGTACGAGAGGACCGGGTCGTACGTACCGCTGGTGTATCAGTTGTGCCGCCAGGTGCAGCGCTGAGTAGCTATGTACGGACAGGATAAACGCTGAAAGCATCTAAGCGTGAAACCTTCCACAAGATGAGTTTTCTTTTAAGGGCCGTCAAAGACTATGACGTTGATAGGCTATAGGTATAAAACTGGTAACAGTAAAGCCAAGTAGTACTAATTGCCCGTATGCTTTAATTTTTTTTACTCGTATTACAACCTCCCAATATGACTTTATTATGCTTAACGCATAACGCATAAGGCTAAACGCTGAAAAGCATTCGGCATTCCGCGTTCAGCGTTCTGCAATCTTCTTATGGTGGTTTTTCCGAGGGTGTTCACCTCTTCCCATTCCGAACAGAGAAGTTAAGCCCCTCATGGCCGATGGTACTGCACCACAATGCGGGAGAGTAGGTAGCTGCCATATTTATTAAAGCCTTTCAGATTACTGAGAGGCTTTTTTTTTGCTCATTCCGAATAGAGAAGTTAATCCGCCTTCGGCGGACGAATGGTACTGCATCCGCCTCAGGCGGAGAGAGTAGGTAGCTGCCATATTTATTAAAGCCTTTCAGATTACTGAGAGGCTTTTTTTTGCTCATTCCGAATAGAGAAGTTAATCCGCGTCAGTGCCTGAGTTCCATTGCATTTACAATCGCTATTGAAAAAGGATTTACAGTTGATGATAGTTTCAGAACTGAAATGAGAGACAGGATAGAAAATGTACTTTCATCTCGTCATGATCATATGATAGATCAAACTGAGTCGGCAGGTGCCAATATCACACTGGGTTATGCTCTTTGGGGTTTGGGAGGATCACATACTTCCCCCAGTAAGTAAATTAACAGCACTTGCAGTCAATTATTTACTTGTACTCCAGAATCGTGAAGGATCTTGGTCGGGCGGCAATGCACGTCCCCCGATAGAATATTATTCCTTTACCGGTACTGCCCTGGCAATATATTCTATTCAACAATATGCAACACCAGGTCTCAAAGACCGAATAGAGAGCGCGGAAAAAAGGGCGGCGCAGTGGCTTATCAATACTTATCCTGTTAATAACGAAGAAAAAGTATGGCAGCTTCTTGGCTTGCACTGGATCAACGCAGATCCTGAATTAATTAAACAGCAGGGGCAAAAATTATTGAACAAACAACATTCAGATGGCGGATGGTCTCAACTCGATTCATTGCCAACCGATGCTTACGCTACAGGTCAGGCTTTATATGCATTGTGCGAATCAGGCGCTTTGAAAACGGATGATAAAGCTTATCAAAATGGGGTCTATTTTTTATTAAGGACTCAATACCCCGATGGTTCGTGGAGAGTGAAAACGAGAAGCTTTCCGGTAGTTGACTATGTCTACAGCGGGTTCCCTTTTGGCGATGATCAGTTTATTTCTGCTGCAGGTACCAATTGGGCAACCATGGCCTTGTTGCTTTCCCTAAAATAACGTTGAAATATTTTCTGGCCTTACCTTTATTAGAATGTTTGGTGTAAGTATAGCGCACCTGAAAGATCGAATAAAAAAAATGAAAAAATATTATTCTCTTTCTTTACTGATTCTTTTGACTATGCATGTAACTGCCCAGCAAACAGCTGACATCAACAGCTTCATGCAATATTGTCAAGCCAATTTCCGGTTTAATGGAGTGGTACTTCTTGCCGATTCAAATAAAATTATTTATGAACATGCATTTGGAAAGGCGAATATGCAAACCAATGAGAATAATGAACCGGATACAAAATTTCGAATAGGTTCCATATCGAAACAATTTACTTCGTTCGTTGTACTGGAACTTATTGAAGAAGGAAAGCTTTCATTCAATGATCATTTAGCAAAATTTATCGACAAATTTAGACAACCCGACAAGCAAGGTATAACTGTGCGGAATCTTTTGACCCACACTTCTGGCCTGCCAGACTATACAAACTTTAGAAATTTTAATGACAAAATCTATTACAGCGAAGACAACATTGTAGAAATGATCGCTGATTCTACTCTTTCTTTTCCGCCTTCAACAGCTTATGGTTACTCTAACAGTAATTTCTATTTGCTCGCCCAAATCATACAAAAAATTACAGGTAAGGATTTTGATAACGTATTGAATGAATTTGTTTTAAAAAAAGCAGGAATGTTAAGCAGTGGGGAAGAAAATGGTAATGCTATAAAGAACGAGGCAAAAGCCTATTTGTTTAGGAGCGATTCAACATTAGCAGCTCCTTATATTGAAATGAAAAACGCAAAAGGAGGAGGAGGCATGTACAGTACTGCAGAAGATTTGTTGAGATGGTCGCTATTTTTTCAGCACAGGCTTGCAGTCGATACCGTGTTGAAAAATGCAATTCAACCCTTCGCTATGCCAGACGGAACAAAAACTATCTATGCATGTGGATGGTGCTTAATGCCGGAAGTAATTGTTCACGAAGGGCATATCAACGGTTTTGCAAACCTGATTGCTATAGATACTGTTCGTCATCATACAATCATTCTTTTAACCAATAATGATTACCTGCAATTATACATTACCATGCAATCATTAAGAAATATTTTGCAAAACGATATTGCATCGAATGAATGGATAGGAAATAAGCCACTTGATAATTTAGCAGATTATAGAGGTACCTATTCTATTGGAAATTTGAAAGTGAATATTAAAGATACTTTGAACCATCTTGAAGCAGATGCATTAGGATACAAAAAACTGTTCTTGAAGTGGTATGATAATGACGAATTTTTCTTCCTGAATTTGGAAGGAATTGTAAAATTTAAAAGAGATAACACGGGAAACGTAATTGCCTTAAAAAGTTTTGAGGATTATAGCTGGATAACATTGAAAAAAGAATAACTGAGCCTGGCATCAGGCCGCCGCAAACGGCCGACGTGCATGGCTTATCATCATTTGAAACCTGTTTGCCGGCAGGCAGAGAATTCATCCCCCGTTTGCGGAACGCCGCGACCCTTTGTCAATTATGGTAGTTGGCATGCTTTGCTTTTTTGTCTGAAATTCGTTGTCTGTTGTGTCAAATCATACAGAAATAAATCAGCTTATTGATCATCTCTTCCGCCATGAATCCGGAAAGATGGTTGCAGTCCTGACCCGGATTTTTGGTCCTGAAAATATAGATCTTGCAGAAGATGTAGTGCAGGATGCCTTGGTCGAAGCGATTAGCCAATGGACATACAATATTCCTCAAAATCCAACTGCATGGTTATATAAAGTGGCGAAGAATAAGGCACTCAATGTAATCAACAGGGATAAGTATAAAAGAAAATATCAGTCGGACGTCATTCATTTTTTAAAATCAGAATGGACGATTGAACCTGCGATGGATTATTTTTTTTCTGATCAGGAAATTGCAGACGATCAACTGCGCATGATGTTCACCTGTTGTTATCCGGCAATCAGCTCCGATTCACAGGTTGCTCTTATCCTTAAAACACTCTGTGGATTCAGTATTCCTGAAATCGCAAGAGCTTTTCTTACTACGGAAGATACCATCAACAAACGTCTTGTCAGAGCAAGGCAAAATATAAGAGCCGCCAATATTTCTTTCGAAGTTCCCGCAGGCGAAGAATTGGGTAAAAGACTGGATACTGTGTTGGAAACGATCTATCTTTTATTTAATGAAGGATACAGTGCTTCGAGTGGCGATAAACTGATTCGATATGAACTTTGCGAAGAAGCAATCAGGCTGGCAGAAATGATTGTTTCACATCATGCCATATCCGATAACTCAAATACTGCGGCTTTACTTGCACTGATGTTGTTAAATGCATCGCGATTTGCCTCGAGATTGGACCGGGATGGGAATATTTTACAAATGCAGGACCAGGACCGTACACTCTGGGACCTTTCTCTAATGGAAAGAGGATTTTATTATTTAAGAAATTCAGCTTCTGCCAATGGCATTTCTTCCTATCACATCCTTGCGGCTATTTCATCCTATCACTGCTCAGCTCCGGATTTTAATTCGACCGACTGGAACAGTATTCTCTCCCTATACGATAAATTGCTATTAATTGATGATTCCCCAATTGTAATACTTAACAGGACGGTAGCTCTTTCCAAGGTTGAGGGGCCTCTTCAGGCCATTGCAGAACTGGAAAAAATAAAAGATCATCCGGCTTTCAAACAATATCATTTGTTTTACTCTTCGCTGGCGGAATTTTATATTCAGGCCAATCAATATCCTGATGCGATGAATTGCCTTGAAAAAGCAATCCGCCTGGCATCCATCAAGGCAGAGCAGGGCCTTTTACAAAAAAGACTGAATTCCTGCAAAGAAAAAATAACCTGATACCCATGTCCCTTTTTCATAAAGCTGTTTGTTACTAATCAAACAAAATTATTCACTCCAAAAAATTTAAGTTATGAAAGAATTTATGCTTCTCATACGGAATGAGCAAGATCATCTTGGGGCTTTGTCAAAAGAAGAACTTCAGCATTTTCTGCAAGACTGCATGGACTACATTAACAAACTGATGAAAGAAGGAAAACTAAAAAGCGCCCAGCCACTTGTTAAGGAAGGCAAAATTATATCCGGGTCGAAGAAATCCTGGAAAGACGGACCTTTCAATGAAACAAAGGAAATCATCATCGGATACTATCATATCCTTGCTAAAGATTTGGATGAAGCAATCGCCATTGCAAAAGATAATCCGGAATTGGAGTATACCAAACATGCGAGAATTGAAGTTCGCCCCATTAAATCAGTAGAAGAAAGCGTCAATTTCCAATATCCCAGGGGATCTTGATGCAAGTCTCCAGAAGGCAATAGAAAATTAACACCGCAGTTTGAAAAAATTTTTTAGCTTTTATGTCCCTTTTTTAAGAACTCATTTGTCATTTCATATTGAGCGATTGTTCATTTAAAAAAGATCATGAAAGAGTTTCTATTACTTATACGGACGGAAGGTGACCCCTGGGCAGTTCTCTCCCCGGAACAGCAGCAGAAGCATGTTGAAAAAGCTGCAGCCTACATAGGGAATTTAATTAAAGAAGGAAAGTTGAAAGGAGCGCAACCTTTGGTAGCGGAAGGAAGTATTATTTCCAATACCAGAGGGATCTGGACAGACGGGCCTTTCAACGAATCCAAGGAAGTCATTGCCGGCTATTTTTTAATTGCAGCTAAGGACTTTGAAGAAGCTGTTGCTATTGCCAAAGCAAATCCTATATATGAAGATCAGCTGAAGGCGAGAATTGAAGTGAGGCCGGTTAAAATGGTTGAAGGCATTAACAGATAGAAATTGCAATACGTACATTTTAGTTTACTCAATATTTTTTATGCCGAAGAATATCAAGCAAAAAGTGGTTTTTAAGAATACCACACCCAAAGCACTGTATGATCTTTATATGAATGCGAAAAAACATTCAAAAGCAACAGCTGCTCCTGCAAAAATTATAAAAAAGGCAGGAACCAAATTTTCAGCCCATAACGGATACATCACCGGAGAAAATATTCATTTAAAAAGTGATGCACTCATTGTTCAAACCTGGAGGGGAGTTGATTGGGATAAGAATGAACCTGATTCTGTTTTTATTATCCATCTTGAAAAAAAAGGAAAGAATACCGTTTTGCATGCGATACATACGGGTGTTCCGGATAAACATGCAGATGGAATCAATAAAGGATGGTTCACACATTATTGGGAACCGTGGAAAAAATATCTCTCCGGCAAACCAATTGAAAAATACCCCGAAATGTAAGCCTGTCAATCGCGAATTTTAAAAGCAATAGTTCTAATATTCAAAAAACAAGCAATGAAAAAATTGATTTCAGCCTCATTATTGGGGTTGGCTTTGTTTGCATGCAATTCAAAACCCAATTCTGATCTTTCCCAGGGCAGTGAGGCCCTTGCGAAAGATACTCTTCATTATTTATATACGGCATCTTATTCATCGGACATTGCTGTACCATCTCATCCTGAAAATGCTCAAAAGGTATTGACAGTTTGGAAAATGTTTGAAAAGAACCAAATTGATTCAATGAGACCTTACTGGGCTGACACTGTCATTTATCATGACGCAAGCGGTCTGAATTTTCGCGGCCCTGCCGAAACTTTGCTGGCCATTGCCAGGGATGATGTAAAAAGCCTGGATTCTCTGCGCTTCGATATTTCAACATGGGAAAGCGCGCATGCCAATGACAGGAATGAAGATTGGGTAAGAATCTGGGCCAGAGAAAGAAGGTATTCTCCGAATGGAAAGGCTGATACTTTTTTAATGCAGGAAAACTGGCTAGTGAAAGATGGGAAGATCATTTATTTCGACCAATACAAGGCCAGGACTCCAAAATAACACTCCGTTAAAAAGCTGCTGCGATCAATGAATTATCTTTTGTTTCCAGCAGAGAAGTGCCTATAAGATATTCATCGACTTTCCTGGCACATTCTCTTCCCTCACTGATTGCCCATACAACCAGCGATTGTCCGCGGCGCATATCTCCGGCCGTGAATATCTTGGCAATATTGGTTTGATATGATTTTTCCGTAGCCTTCACGTTACCGCGATCATCGAGTTCAACACCCAACTCGTTGAGTAATCCTTCATGTTGCGGATGTACAAATCCCATCGCCAGTAAAGCCAGTTCACAGGGAATTTCTTTTTCAGTGCCCGGCATTTCCACGAATCTGGCGGGCTTGCCTTCTTCCGTAAATTTCCATTCCAGGTTGACGATCTTCAATGCTTTCAAATTCCCAGTTGCATCCGATACAAATTCTTTGGTGGCAACGGCCCATTCTCTGTCACAACCTTCATCATGCGAAGAAGACGTTTTTAGGGTCATAGGATAGGTGGGCCAGGGCATGAATGGAGTTCTTTCTTTGGGCGGTTTAGGCAATAATTCAAATTGGGTAATTGATTTTGCATGCTGCCTGTTGGAGGTTCCTACGCAGTCACTCCCGGTAT
>DATJWE010000209.1:0-14675 GCA_035501475.1 Puia sp.
TTTACACGTCCGGCAATTTCAGCAATGACAACATTGTTGAATGGATCCCAGGTACAAATCACATCGCCCTTATTTACCTTTTGTCCGTCTTTCACCAATAGCGTAGCACCATAAGGAACGTTATTAGTGATCAACAGGCGGTCATTTTTTACATCCATGATTCTGACTTCTCCTGTACGACCGATCACGATATGTATCTTCGAACCTTCATTGTTTTCCGTGGTCACGCTTCTTAATCCATCAAACTGAACCGTTCCTTCAAACTTGGCTGTGAGCGAAGATTCAACAGATGCGGAACCTGCCACCCCACCCACGTGGAAAGTACGGAGTGTCAACTGAGTTCCGGGTTCACCAATCGACTGTGCTGCAATGATACCTACCGCATCTCCCTTCTGAGCCGTATATCCGGTGGCCAGGTTTTTACCATAACATTTTACGCAAACACCGCGTTTGCTTTCGCAGGTCAGCACCGAACGGATATCGATGGCTTCAATTCCGGAATCTTCAATGCGTCTCGCAATTTCTTCCGTGATCTCTTCACCGGCTTTCGCGATCAGCTGATCGTTTTCCGGATCATAGACATCATGCAATGAAGTACGCCCGAGAATTCTGTCATATAAGGGTTCAACAATATCTTCATTATCCTTCAATGCCGAAGTACCGATACCACGCAATGTTCCGCAATCTTCTTCGGTGATCACTACATCCTGGGCTACGTCTACCAGACGACGGGTAAGATAACCGGCATCCGCTGTTTTCAACGCGGTATCAGCAAGACCTTTACGTGCACCGTGTGTGGAAATAAAATAATCCAACACGTTCAATCCGCCTTTGAAGTTGGAGAGAATCGGGTTCTCGATGATTTCACTTCCTGTGGATCCTGATTTTCTCGGCTTGGCCATCAGTCCACGGATACCCGCCAGCTGCTTAATCTGCTGCTTGGAACCACGCGCCCCTGAATCGAGCATCATGTACACGGAATTGAATCCCTGTTTGTCTGCGCTTAATTCGCGGATAAGCGTTTCCGTTATACGGGTATCTACACGTGACCAGATGTCGACAATCTGATTGTATCTTTCGTTATTGGTGATCAGCCCCATATTGTAATTGTCCCACACTTCATCCACTTCACCTTTCGCCGTAACAAGCAGTTCTTCTTTTGTATCCGGAATGATCAGGTCATTGATATTGAATGAGAGACCGCCACGGAACGCCATCCTGAATCCCAACTGCTTGATATCATCCAAAAACTTCGCTGTCTTCGGAACGTTGGTCCATTTGATAATATCACCAATGATTTCGCGAAGTGATTTTTTAGTCAGCAGAGCATTCACAAAACCGGCTTCTGCAGGCACGAACTGGTTGAACAATACGCGGCCAACAGTAGTTTCCAGCAGCCTGGATTGCAATTCTCCCTGTTCATTCCTGACATTCACTTTCACTTTGATGTACGCATGCAGATCAACCTGGTTTTCATTGTATGCAATGATTACTTCTTCAGGACTGTAAAAAGCTTTCCCTTCACCTTTTACTTTTTCTTTGTCGGTTGATCTTTTGCCTTTTGTGATATAGTACAGTCCTAACACCATGTCCTGCGACGGAAGTGTGATAGGCGTTCCATTCTGCGGGTTGAGAATGTTATGGCTCGACAACATCAGCAGCTGTGCTTCGAGAATGGCTGCACTGCTCAGTGGAACGTGAACGGCCATCTGGTCACCGTCGAAGTCGGCGTTGAACGCAGTACATACCAGCGGGTGCAACTGAATCGCTTTTCCTTCGATCAACTTGGGCTGAAATGCCTGGATTGATAACCTGTGCAATGTCGGAGCACGGTTCAATAAAACAGGATGCCCTTTCAAAATATTTTCAAGAATATCCCACACAATGGCTTCCTTGCGGTCAACCAGTTTGCGGGCCGACTTTACAGTCTTTACTATTCCTCTTTCAATTAATTTTCTGATGATAAATGGCTTGAACAATTCAGCAGCCATGTCTTTGGGTAAACCACATTCATGTAGTTTCAATTCCGGCCCGACAACAATTACAGAACGACCGGAATAATCCACGCGTTTACCCAACAGGTTCTGACGGAAACGGCCCTGCTTTCCTTTCAGCACATCGCTCAATGATTTCAACGCACGCCCGCCTTCTGCTTTCACTGCATTCGATTTGCGGCTGTTATCAAACAATGAATCGATCGCTTCCTGCAACATACGTTTTTCATTACGCAGGATCACTTCAGGAGCTTTGATCTCAAGTAAACGTTTGAGACGATTATTACGAATGATCACACGACGATACAAATCATTCAGGTCTGATGAAGCAAAACGTCCGCCATCCAATGGAACCAGAGGACGTAGCTCTGGCGGAATAACGGGAATATATTGCATGACCATCCATTCAGGACGATTGGTGATCCTGCTGTTCGCATCACGGAATGCTTCAACCACACTCAACCTCTTCAATGCATCTGCCTTGCGCTGCTGTGAGGTTTCATTCGCTGCTGCATTGCGCAAATCAAATGAAAGCTGATCCAGGTCAATGCGCTGCAACAAATCATGAACCGCTTCAGCGCCCATCTTTGCAATGAATTTATTCGAATCATCATCAGGCAGATATTGATTATCCTTCGGGAGTGCATCCAGGATTTCGAGATATTCTTCTTCCGTCAGCAGGTCTCCATAATTCTGACCCTTATCTGCGCGAATACCCGACTGAATCACCACATATCTTTCATAATAAATAATGCTCTCGAGTTTTTTGGAACTCATGCCCAATAAATATCCTGTCTTATTCGGCAGACTTTTGAAATACCAGATATGCACAACAGGTACAACTAACTTAATATGCCCCATCCTTTCGCGACGGACTTTCTTTTCTGTCACTTCTACTCCGCAACGATCACACACGATTCCTTTATAACGGATGCGTTTGTATTTTCCGCAGGCACATTCATAGTCCTTAACAGGACCAAAAATCCGCTCGCAAAACAATCCATCTCTTTCGGGTTTGTATGTCCGGTAGTTGATGGTTTCAGGCTTCAGTACTTCTCCATAGGATCTTTCGAGAATGGAATCGGGTGAAGCTAATCCGATAGTAATTTTTGAGAAATTGGCTCTGGGACGATTTTCTTTTTTAATAGCCATGTGTTATTATGAGGTTTTTTAATCTTATGAACCCAACTGCAGTGCCATGATTGTGCATTCTTGCGTCGCACTCGTCAACCGCAGTAATTCTATTCAACAACAAAAACTAAGATGAAAATAATAGTGCAAATGCCGACATACCTGAATTAAGGAGGGCAAAGGTAAGCATAAAAATTAAAATAACAATAAATAAGCCAAAACCGCTGACCTCAGAATTTATGCCCCGGTCCTGAAGAGCCACTCGGGTCTTAATTCAATTTATATCAATCAGTTATCTCTCTAACCTTCAATGCATTCCTTTGCAAAAATTTCTCCCGGATAATGTCCTGAACAGGCACATTTCGAACCTTGCTTTCCAGCCAGGAAATAATGTCCAAATAGGCAAAGGCCCTGGTTTCGTAGCGGTTCTTTTCATAAGTCCTTAATTTATCCAGCAATTTCTCAAATTCCGGCCTCAATTGCTTTGGAGAAAGTTTGAAGGATTTACGCAAAAATCGGAATATCTCTTCTTCAACCAGGCTCAGGTTTCCCATTTTTGCCATGAATCGGTAAACAGATTTAATCAGGTATTCCAGTAATTGATAATTCCCCAATTCATAATGTGCAATCAGGTGCAATAGCCTGGTATAACATTGAAGGTCAGTCCGCAGGTTCACTTTCCAGTTGATGATAATGGTCAGGTATTTTATTGCATTTTCATAATCCCCGCTGCCGAAATAAAGAGAGGCGAACTTGTAATAAAAAACCAACACCCTGTGCCTGTCGAGATACAATTCATATTCTTTGAGTTTGCCTTCGATATAGGGCACGAGTTTTATCCCTTCCGTAAAAGTGCCATCAATAAAATGCTTGTTGATTTTGGCTATATGCAGGTAAACAAATGTCTGGATGCGGTTATTATCATTGTCCCTGACAATTTCTGAATGATAAAATTTTTCAAAATGCGCCAATGCCTCAACGAATTTGGGATAGTTCAGCAAATCAAAGTGTGCACTCAGCAAATTATGCATACCCTTGATGTAGTGAGCCGTCTCAATGGCGATCATGAATTTTTCCTTCTCAAAAAGATCAACCCATTTTTGAGTGTAGCGATAATACGATAAAAAATCCTGCCCGATGAAGGCATTCCAGCAATAGCTTTGATAGAGGTATAATTTCTCATAAAAACCCGTGCAATTGCTGAGGTCTGCAGGAAGGTGTTTGTTGAAAAATTCCTGCACGGCTTTTTCATCCTTTTCATTTCGGGCATGCCCGTTTTTGATGTACCAACTGTACAATTGCAGGGAAAGGGTCGACAATCTACCGGTCATATCTAACCGATTATTTACTTCTGTCATTTCCTCTGCCAGCCGGTCTGCCCGGTCAAGCATGCTTCGGGTAATGTGAAGGGCTTCTATCTTTTGCTCAAAAAAAAGAACCTGGAGGAGAAAAGTGATCTGGTTATACATCCTTGCATTTTCCTTGATCCTGTCTAAAATCTTCAGGCTTTGCAGGTACAGTCCCTGGTTATATAGTATTCTCGCGTAATCGAGCTGTTCATGCAATTGCAGGTCGATATTATCCTCGTTCTTGATGATCCTGAGACTGGAAAGAATTTGCTTGTATAAATGAGCCTTGATATTGGAAAGTTGTTTCTTTTTAACCCCCTTATTCTTCTTCAGCAGATGTGCCTCATCGTACAGGTCCATTTTATCCAAAGCATCGAATAACTGGATGATCTTCAATTCGTCACTGGAGGAATTCCTTTTCACATAGAGCTTAAAATTCCTTTTTTCTGATTTTTTCAGCGATTTTACCAGTTGAAACAGTGTATCGGAGGATCGGTTGGGCATCGTAATTTAAAATCGTTAAAATCCTTTACCAGCAAGGCTTTCAGCCATATTTTGAACCTTTCAAACCTGTAAATTGACCCCTATTTTGATTTTACCGCCCGGACAAAGGAAGATAACTTCGAATAAATAGTGGTTAACCATTCATAATACCAAGTATTACAAATGTAGCCCGCCAGCATCTTTTAATCAATTCTTTCAATAAATTCTATGGCTGAGAACAAAATTTTCATCTTCGACACCACTCTTCGCGATGGTGAGCAAGTGCCTGGTTGTAAACTCAATACCAAGGAAAAAACAGAACTTGCCCTGCAACTGGAAGCGTTGGGAGTGGATATCATTGAAGCAGGATTTCCCATTTCAAGTCCGGGTGACTTTCATTCAGTGGAAGAAATCGCCAGGATCATCAAAGATTCTGTTGTCTGCGGACTAAGCCGTGCGGTTCAAAAGGACATTGAGACTGCAGCCCAGGCTTTAAAATATGCAAAAAGGCCACGTATCCATACGGGCATCGGAACTTCGGATTCGCACATTAAGTCCAAATTCAATTCGACCCGTGAAGAAATCCTCAAAAGAGCTGTTCAGGCAGTCAAATGGGCCAGGAATTTTGTCGATGATGTTGAATTCTACGCTGAAGATGCCGGTCGAACCGAAAATGAATACCTCGCCCGGGTGATCGAGGCCGTTATTAAAGCCGGTGCAACAGTTGTCAATATTCCGGATACTACGGGTTATTGTTTGCCCTATCAATACCAGGAGAAAATCGAATTCCTTATCAATAATGTAAAAAATATTGATAAGGCCGTCATTTCCTGTCATTGTCATAATGATCTGGGATTAGCCACTGCCAATTCAATCGCCGGTATTATCGGAGGCGCCCGCCAGATTGAATGTACGATCAACGGACTGGGCGAAAGAGCGGGGAACACTTCACTCGAAGAAGTCGTGATGGTGATTAAACAACACGCTCATTTGGGATTTTATACGAATATCAAAACACAAAATCTCAATCCTGTAAGCCGGCTGGTTGCAGAAACCATGAGAATGCCTGTGCAGCCAAATAAGGCCATCGTTGGATCAAATGCATTCTCACATTCATCCGGAATTCACCAGGATGGATTCCTGAAAGATTCCCTGACTTATGAAATCATCAATCCGGATGATGTAGGCGCTGACGGGTCAAAGATAGTACTCACGGCAAGGAGTGGCCGAAGTGCATTGGCGCACCGCCTCCAGAAAATCGGATATGCATTCAATCGTAACGATATCGATGTCATCTATGAACGATTCCTGCAGGTGGCAGATACAAAAAAGGAAGTAGTGGAAGAAGACCTGCATAAACTGGCTAAAGCCTACCTGGCATCTGTCGTAGAAGCATAATGACTGTCAACTGTCATCTGGTTAATGGTTGACAGTTGACAGTGAATAACAACTACAACATTAAAAATTCATGGCTAAAACATTATTTGAAAAGATCTGGGATAAACATATTGTCAAAACCATCGATGGAGGGCCGTCGGTTTTATACATTGACAAGCATTTCATTCATGAAGTGACAAGCCCGCAGGCTTTCAAAGGACTGGAGAAAAGAGGATTGAAAGTATTTCGTCCGAAACAGGTTGTTGCCACCGCTGATCATAATGTTCCGACGCTTAACCAGCATCTGCCAATCAAGGAAGAACTTTCACGCATACAGGTGCAAACACTAAAAGAGAATTGCGAAAAATTTGGAATTGAATTGTATGGACTCGGCCATCCTTACCAGGGAATTGTACATGTCATCGGACCTGAGCTGGGAATTACGCAGCCGGGTATGACGATTGTTTGTGGCGACAGTCATACATCCACACACGGTGCATTCGGAACGATCGCTTTCGGAATCGGTACCAGCGAAGTGGAAATGGTGCTTGCTACCCAATGCCTGCTACAAAGCAAACCCAAATTGATGCGCATTAACGTAGAGGGCAAACTGAACAAGGGCGTGGTATCAAAAGACATCATTCTTTATATTATATCTTTCATTTCTGCAAGCGGCGCTACAGGATATGCTGTGGAATATGCAGGATCGGCCATCCGCTCCTTGTCGATGGAGGCCCGGATGACCATCTGCAATATGAGTATTGAAATGGGTGCGCGCTGCGGACTGATTGCGCCGGATGAAACAACATTTAATTATATAAAAGGAAGGGAATTTGCTCCTGCAGAAGAAAACTGGAATAAGGCCGTTGCTTATTGGAAAACATTGTTCAGTGATACTGATGCAAAATTTGATAAGGAACTAATGATTGATGCAGCAAATATTGAACCGATGATTACCTATGGGACGAACCCCGGAATGGGAATCGGTGTTAATGGACATGTGCCGGCACTAAACGAAATAGAAGAGAAAGAAAAACCATCGTTTGAAAAATCATTGCACTATATGGGTCTTGAACCGGGCAGTGATATCAAAGGGAAAAAAGTCGATTATGTATTTATCGGCAGTTGCACCAACAGTCGCATCGAAGACCTGCGCATGGTAGCTTCATTTGTTAAGGGAAAACAGAAAGCAACCGATGTGGAAGTATGGATTGTGCCCGGAAGCAAGCAGGTAGAAAAACAGGCAAAAGAAGAAGGCATTGATAAAATATTCGAGGCCGCAGGATTCATGTTAAGACAACCAGGTTGCTCTGCTTGTCTCGGAATGAATGAAGATAAAATTCCCGCAGGCAAATATTGTATTTCCACTAGCAACAGAAATTTCGAAGGAAGGCAGGGACCCAACGCGAGGACATTTTTAGCCAGTCCGCTGACAGCAGCAGCAGCCGCTATCACGGGAAAAGTAGCAGATGTCAGGGAGTTGATATGAATTGGAAATTGTAGCTGAAGGATCCTGAAAAAATCTTTCTCATACCAATAATTCAATTCTAACTACTCAATAAGTTAAAATACGGAGATATGAAAAATTTATTTTTCACCATTATTGTTTTGTTTCTGGCAGTTACAATGTCCAGCGCGCAAACATTTACGCTTAAAAGCAAAGATATCGGTGGACAGGCTACAAGCAAAGAAGTCTTTAACGGATTCGGTTGCACCGGTGAAAATATCTCTCCGGAATTATACTGGGAAAATCCTCCTGCAGGCGCTAAAAGCTTTGCTGTGACAATGTATGATCCGGATGCGCCAACAGGAAGTGGGTTCTGGCACTGGCTCATATTCGACATCCCGGCTAACGTTTTGGAACTAAAATCAGGAGCGGGCAATTTATCGAAAAATCTGGCACCGGCGGGAGCCATTCAGAGTAAAACAGATTTTGGTCAGCCCGGATATGGAGGCCCCTGCCCTCCCGAAGGACACGGTTTTCATACCTATATCATCACGGTATATGCGCTGAAAGCAGACAAGCTGGGGCTTGATCAGAATGCATCAGGAGCATACGTAGGATTTAATCTTTATGCGAACACGATTGCCAAAGCATCATTGATTATGTACTACAAACGCTAAATAGAAAATATTTTCAGAGACATGAGTAAGCAAATTAATATAGTTAAATCAACAGTTGTTCCTCTCAACATTGAGAATGTTGATACAGATCAGATCATTCCTGCGCGGTTCCTGAAAGCCACGAGCAGGGATGGTTTCGGAAAAAATCTTTTTCGTGACTGGCGTTTTGAAAATGACGATGAACACCGTCCAAAAAAAGATTTTGTGCTGAATGATCTTACTTATGGAGGGAAAATACTAGTTGCAGCAAAAAATTTCGGGTGTGGTTCCTCGCGTGAACACGCTGCCTGGGCCATTAAAGATTACGGATTCGATGTCGTTGTCAGCAGTTTTTTTGCAGATATTTTTAAAAACAACGCATTGAATAATTTCCTGCTTCCCGTAACTGTCAGCGAAACATTCCTGAAAAAAATATTCGACACAGTTGAAAAAAATCCCTTAACGGAAATCGAAGTGAACCTGGGGCAGCAGACCATTGCGCTGAAAGAAAATTCAAAAACAATCGATCAGGAAAATTTTGAAATCAACCATTATAAAAAAACCTGCCTGCTGAACGGGTATGACGATATAGATTACCTCTTGAGCATGAAGGGCGAGATAGAACAATTTGAAACAGGCTTAGCTAAATAAATAAAACTTTTGTAAGCAGAATATGAAAAAAAATATTGTAGTCATAGAAGGTGACGGCATAGGACCGGAAGTGACCAGACAGGCTGTTAAAGTGCTTAATGCAATAGCAGAACATTTCAATCATGAATTCAGTTATCGCTATTTCTTAATGGGCGCTGTTGCTATTGATAAAACAGGGAATCCTTTGCCCGACGAAACCATCGAAGCCGGTTTGGCCAGCGATGCCATTTTATTTGGCGCAATAGGTCATCCGAAATATGATAACGATCCTACGGCGAAAGTGAGGCCGGAGCAGGGTTTGCTCAAATTAAGAAAATCACTGCAGCTCTTTGCGAATATTCGTCCCGTAACTACTTATCCCTCACTGCATCATCTTTCACCGCTGAAGGTGAAAAATATTGAGGAGGTTGATTTTGTTATTTTCCGTGAGTTGACCGGCGGAATTTATTTTGGTAAGAAAACACTTAATGAAGCCGGCACACAGGCATCCGATGATTGCGTGTATACCCGGGAAGAAATTGAACGCATCGCGCATCTTGCATTCAAACAGGCACAGATAAGAAGAAAAAAACTGACCCTCGTCGACAAGGCCAATGTCCTGGAAACATCGCGGCTCTGGAGAAAAGTGGTCCAGGAAATCGCTACTCAATACAAAGATGTATCGGTCGACTTCCTGTTTGTGGACAATGCGGCCATGCAGATCATTCTTAATCCCAAACAATTCGACGTGATCCTTACTGAAAATATGTTCGGCGATATCATCAGTGATGAAGCCAGCGTGATCAGCGGTTCCCTGGGATTGCTGCCTTCAGCTTCTATCGGTAAGGGAGCTGCGCTTTTTGAGCCCATTCATGGTTCTTATCCGCAGGCTGCCGGCAAGGATATTGCCAATCCGCTCGGGTCTATTTTATCGGCCGCCATGTTGCTCGATCATTTTGGTCTGCATAAAGAGGCAGCACGGGTGAGAGAAGCAGTGAACTGGACCCTGAAAAATGGATTCGTGACAAAAGATATTGATCCGGTTAATTTCTATTTCACCACCACCATCGGTGAACTGATCAGCGATTACGTGGGAGGTAAGATACCCGGTGATGGTGACGTAAATAAAGCAAATGTAGAATTGAGGAAGTCGACGATTATTTAGTCGATAGTTTAAAGTCATTAGTCAATGGTCATGGGGTCAGTGGTCATTTGATAATAATTGCGAGCGGTAAGTTAAATATTACACTGACTAATGACTAAATGACCAATGACTCAAAATAGTTCTTTGTATATTCGATGGCGGTTTGTATATTCGCATTCCAACACATTTTCATTTTGAATAGCAGGTCATATAATAATATTCTTTTCATCTCTATTATTCTTGTAGTGGTCATTATTATTCCTGCACTACATGGAGGTGGTTGTTGACATATCAGTAAATAGATAAAAAATAATAAGCGACCCGCCTCCAGAAAGGCGGGTTTTTTAATTTATAACGAAACAGGATTACGGTAAGTAATAAATCAAGGTTGCACAATGGCAGAATTAAATAAATATTCTAAGGTCTTCACACAGGATCAAACACAGCCTGGAGCCCAGGCTATGTTGTATGGCATCGGTTTGACCGAACAGGACATGAAAAAAGCACAGGTGGGTATTGCCAGCATGGGTTATGATGGTAATACTTGCAATATGCATTTGAATGACCTCGCAAGAATTGTAAAAGAAAGCGTGTGGGACAATGAACTGGTGGGCTTAATTTTTAATACAATTGGGGTGAGTGATGGAATGAGTATGGGAACTAACGGTATGCGCTATTCGCTGGTGAGCAGGGATATTATTGCTGATTCTATTGAAGCAGTATGCGGAGCCCAGTATTACGACGGGCTGATTGCCATTCCCGGCTGCGATAAAAACATGCCAGGCTCAATTATTGCTATGGGCAGGTTGAACCGCCCTTCGCTAATGATCTACGGCGGCACCATCGCGCCTGGTCATTATAAAAACCAGGACCTGAATATTGTTTCTGCATTTGAAGCGCTTGGTCAAAAAATTGCCGGCAATCTCAGTGAAGAAGATTTCAAGGGAATTATTCAACATACCTGTCCCGGTGCAGGAGCCTGCGGCGGTATGTATACGGCAAATACGATGTCCTCAGCTATTGAAGCGTTGGGCATGAGCCTTCCTTATTCTTCGTCTAACCCTGCCGTTAGTGAAGAAAAACGCAGGGAATGCACAGCAGCAGGCAAAGCGATACGTTTATTGCTGGAAAAAGATATTAAGCCACGCGATATCATGACACGCAAGGCTTTCGAAAATGCGATTGTAACTGTCATGGTATTGGGTGGAAGCACGAATGCAGTACTGCACCTGATCGCGATGGCAAAGAGTGTGGGCGTGATGCTTACTCAGGACGATTTTCAGACGATCAGCAACAAGGTCCCTGTATTGGCAGATTTTAAACCCAGTGGCAAATATCTGATGCAGGATCTGCATGAACACGGCGGACTTCCTTCCGTGATGAAGTACCTGTTGAAGAAAAAACTTTTACACGGCGATTGCCTGACCGTCACGACGAAAACAATTGCGGAAAACTTAGCCGATGTGGAAGACCTGAATTTTGAAACACAGAAAATTGTTTTTCCGCTGGAACAACCCATTAAGAAAACAGGGCATCTGCAAATATTGTATGGGAACCTGGCGGAAGGAGGAAGCGTTGCAAAAATAAGTGGCAAGGAAGGTGAACTGTTCTCTGGCCCTGCCAGAGTGTTTGATGGCGAACAAAATTTGATTGCAGGAATTCAGAATGGTGTGGTCAAACATGGAGATGTGGTAGTCATCCGCAATGAAGGTCCTAAAGGTGCTCCCGGCATGCCTGAGATGTTGAAACCAACTTCTGCCATCATCGGAGCAGGATTGGGTAAATCAGTCGCACTGATCACGGATGGAAGATTCAGCGGAGGCACACATGGTTTTGTAGTTGGCCATATTACCCCGGAAGCTTATGAGGGAGGGTTGATTGCACTTGTTGAAGACGATGATACCATCGAAATCAATGCCATCAAAAATACTATCACATTAAAAGTGCCTGAAGAAATTATCGCTAAAAGAAAGGCAGCATGGAAACGACCGGCGCTTAAAGCAACAAACGGCATCCTGTATAAATATGCAAAAACAGTGAAGAACGCGTCAGAGGGATGTGTGACGGATGAATGAATTCAATATTTACAACTGATAATACCTATCGATCATCGAATATTAAAATTGAATCATGGAAACACTAACAATAAAAAAGGCAAAGACTTCATCCGGCAAAAAAACTGTAAAAAACATTTCCGGTTCTGTTGCCGTACTCGAAGCATTTCTGGAAGAAAATGTGGATACGATTTTCGGTTACCCGGGCGGAGCCATCATGCCAATCTATGATGCGCTGTATGATTACCGCGAAAAAATAAATCATATTCTGGTTCGTCATGAGCAGGGAGCCATTCATGCGGCTCAGGGTTATGCCAGGGTATCCGGTAAAACAGGAGTTGTTTTTGCAACGAGCGGACCTGGTGCGACAAATCTTGTGACAGGACTCGCCGATGCGATGATCGACAGTACACCGGTGGTTTGCATCACCGGCCAGGTATTTGCCCATTTACTTGGAACTGACGCTTTCCAGGAAACGGATGTAATCAATATTACCACACCAGTTACCAAATGGAACTATCAGGTTACTGATGCAACGGAGATTCCCTCAGTTCTGGCAAAAGCTTTCTATATCGCCGGCAGTGGCAGGCCCGGACCTGTATTGATCGACATAACAAAAAATGCACAGGTGCAGAAATTCGATTATGAAGGATATAAAAAATGTGATCATGTTCGCAGTTATCGTCCCAAGCCAATTATCCGTAAACAATATATTGCAGAGGCAGCCAAACTCATCAATGAGGCAGAGAAACCATTTGTAATTTTCGGACAGGGTGTCATCCTGGGAAAGGCCGAGAAAGAATTTTCAATATTTCTTGAGAAGTCGGGCATCCCTGCAGCATGGACAATCTTAGGTATGAGTGCAATCCCGACTAATCATCCGAATGCCGTCGGCATGCTGGGAATGCATGGCAATTATGGTCCCAATGTGCTGACTAATGAGTGCGATGTATTGATCGCCGTGGGTATGCGCTTTGATGACCGGGTAACCGGCCGTCTTGATAAATATGCCAAGCAGGCTAAGGTCATACATCTCGATATTGATCCTGCCGAAATTGATAAAAATGTAAAAACAACTGTTCCTGTCTGGGGAGATTGCAAGGAAACCCTGCCGTTGCTCACTGAACTCATCGTTCCCAAAAAATACCCGGAGTGGTTGCAAAAATTCAAGGATATGATGAAGGAAGAAGAACAGGCCTGTATTGAACCGGAATTGCATCCACATACTGAACAACTCACGATGGGTGAAGTGATTGATATCCTGAATGATTTTACAAAGGGAAATGCAGTCATCGTGACCGATGTGGGCCAGCATCAGATGGTAGCCTGCCGCTACGCAAAGTTTAATCAGTCGAAAAGCAATATCACGTCGGGTGGATTGGGCACAATGGGATTCGCACTACCTGCTTCTATTGGTGCGAAAATAGGAGCTCCTGACAGAACAGTAGTTGCGGTTATAGGTGATGGTGGCTTTCAAATGACAATCCAGGAATTGGGCACTATCATGCAGAGCAAAATCGATGTGAAACTGCTCATTTTAAATAACCAGTTCCTGGGAATGGTAAGACAGTGGCAGCAATTGTTTCACGACAAAAGATATTCATTCGTCGATATCATCAGCCCCGATTTCGTACAGGTTGCCAAAGGTTATGGTATTGCAGGAAAAAGCATTTCAAAGAGGGCAGATCTTCGAAAAGCGATTGGTGATATGTTGAACCACCAGGGAGCTTACTTATTAGAAGTGATGGTAGGGAAAGAAAATAATGTATTTCCCATGGTACCACAAGGCTGCAGCGTGGCAGAGATAAGATTGAAATAAAAACGAATTATTAAAATCCCGCAAGGGCTCAAATATGAAACAGGAATTTACAGTTACCGTATACACTGAAAATCAGATTGGGTTGCTGAACCGGATCGCGATTATTTTTTCGAGACGAAAAATTAATATTGAGAGCATGAATACTTCGCCTTCGGAAATAGAAGGCATTCATCGCTTCACCATTGTGATCAATGAAACCGAAGAAGTAGTGAAAAAACTTTGCCGCCAGATTGAAAAGCAAGTGGAAGTATTGAAAGTGTATTACAATACGAGCGACGAAATAGTCTGGCAGGAACTGGCTTTATATAAAGTATCGACTGATGAGATCGCCGAAAAAGTGAAGGTAGAAAGATTGTTACGTGAATACGGAGCGAGAGCCGTAGTGATCCGAAAAGATTATACGGTGTTTGAAACTTCAGGACATCGGGAAGAAACAGACAAACTGGTTGAAGTATTGGAACCTTATGGGCTGATAGAATTCGTTCGCAGTGCGAGGGTAGCCATCATCAAGGCCAGTCATGGTTTCCATGAAAAATTAAAAGAATTCGAGCAGACGGAACCGGGTGAAGAACTGATAGAAAATGAATATCT
>DATJWE010000210.1:0-4571 GCA_035501475.1 Puia sp.
AGCAATTATTTTTTCAATACTTTCCAGTAATTCCTTCGTGCGATTGTTTAAATCATAATTAAATTTTCGAAATGATTCCTGAATTTTATATTGTAAGTCATAGATAATAGAGGATGCGTTGCGGACAATGATTTCGCCATAATGATTTTTCAATTTGCGTGATAGCTTTTGTCTACGGATGGACTGAGGAAGCAACAAATTGGCTAAAGATTTGGGCTGATTGACCGGGCTTGTCCCGCTGTCAAGTGTCAGGTAAAAGGAAGTGTATGTATCAAGATCAAATTTTGATGCAACGATGTCAAAGCTGATCCCCATCAGGGCACTCAAATGACCTGCAAGTTCATTCAAAAAGCTTTGTGACCTTGAGCTGTATTGTTGCAGCAGTGCCTTGAATTGATCCTTCGTCGCATTTTCCAAAACTTTCTTAACAAGTTCAAGCCTGACAAGTATAAAATCATTCAGGAACGATTGAATATCTTCGAGCTCGTCTCCTTCCAAAATAATTGACTTGGTTTCTTCGATTTTCTTGTTAACAGTTTCACGGATGGTTTGCATCTCTTTGTTTACTTCATTATGGATTTGTTCCTGAAGCAGATTAACCTTGGTTGTAATGATACTCTGAAACTCGCCCTTTTGCTCCTGCATCAATGAAATGGATTGGCCAAGTGCCCGCTTTTTTTGTTCTAACTCCTTAACGGGCATCGAAAGCGTATCCTGTTTCAACCGTAACAGCACTTCCAATTGACTAAACAAAGCATTGAATTGCCTCGAGGAAGATTGCTCTATCAATCGGCTCTTTTCATTCCTTGAGATATTTTCAATGTAGTTGGTCAATGCCTCAACACCAGCCCCACTGATGTCAGGATTCGGTTGGCATGCAGATACTAAGAATAGTTTAAGTTCTTCGGGGCCTTTATGTATGATTTTAGAAACCACTTTTAAATCATGGGCAATAATTTTCTTTAAATCTTCTTCCTTTACTAAATCAATTTTGTTTAATGCTAAAATGAGTTTCGGTACGATGTCTTTCAGGTTTTCTAAAAACTCCATTTCAATTTTAGAGATAGGCAGGTCCGCACCCAGTACTACTATTGCTGCATCGATTTTTGGTACGAATTGCAAAGTGGCATTTGTATTGTGTTCGAATGCGGAGCCAAGCCCTGGCGTGTCGACAAGTGAAACCAGTTTCAATAAAGGCGTATTGTCACATATCCTTACAAGGTCTACCTGCTTTTGATTATCCGGGTTTTCATCCTCACTCACAAAGGAGGATATATCACCAGGGCTTTTTATTTCACTTCGCCCGTCTTTGAATAAGACTTCGACAAAAGGTTCTCCTGATGTATATTCAAGTAGTGTGACGATTGCAGTAAGCGGCGTGACACCAACGGGGAGTATTTCTTTTTTTAATATAGCATTAATGAGTGAAGACTTACCTTTTTTAAATAACCCTACGACGACAATATATAATTTCTCCGTTTGAATTTTAATTTGCAAAGCTGTTATCTCGGCAATAAAATCTTTCCCGGCAATATCGATCGCCAGTTCTTTCATTTGTTCTAACTTATTGCCCAAATTTTCCATATCAAATAATTAATATCCTGTCCGAAGAAAGTCATTATACGCACCGGGCAAGCCGATTTCTTTAATATGTTCAATCACTTCTTCGGTGTTATATTCCACGTAATGGATTTGTGCCTGCAGAGTTCCAGGGTTAGTCATTTCAAATCTTTCATCGATGGAGAGTATTACGTAGCAGGGTTTATTATCCCCCTGCTTGGGTTTGCCTACAGATCCTGCATTAATAATATGCTTATACAATTTGCGGTTTTCTTCTTCCGTGTAAATCCCTTTTTTGAATGGGATATGTGTGTGGCCCATCACAAGGATATCGGCATTTGCTTCATCCAAAAGTTCGAGGAGAGAATAATCATCCATGCTTTGCCTCACATAATCTTCATTGCTAACCGGGCTGCCATGCACAAGGGTCATCCTGAAATGGTAAAACGGGAAATGAAATTGAAGTTGAATTGAAAATGGGAGTGATCGTAAAAACCTTCTATTTGCTTCTGTAATCGTTTCGTTAACTTTTTTTATTGACTGTAACCCGAATTCAAATTGTGCTTCCGAATTATAAGAAAACCGAAATTGTGTTTTGTTGTAACCTATCCCTTCATCATGGTTGCCAAGTACACAGCTAATGCCGTGTTTCTTTACCAGGTCAATGACTTCATTATCCCAACCGGCAAAATTCACGAGGTCACCCAGACAATAAATATCATCTGGCTGATGCTGCATGATATCTTTCATCACAGCTTGCAATGCCGGTAAGTTTGCATGTATGTCACTGATAAAAGCTAATTTCATTTCTTTTCATATTACTAATGCCGCATACCTTTTCCCGGTTTATATTTAGTTATGAACAGGAAGAGGATAATGACAGCAAAGAATTGTAGCGTTACCGAGAACCTGATTAAACCTTCAATTGAAGTATCATATAAATAACCCATGTAAGCACTGCCAGCAAACCATGCTACCCCATACACGGTATCGAAAATCCCAAATGCGGTCGCCCTTTTTGCGCTTGGGACTACATCTGCAATAACCGCCTTGAGTATTGATCCCTGTGCGCCCATACCGAGCCCCCATAGTATCATCCCGACTATTGCTAACTGAAAGTTTTGTTGGAAAACGAGTGGAGCAAAGAACATACTGAGTGCTGTAGTTGCAATTAAAATCCATGAACCAATGCGGTCAAACAATCTCCCTATTACAAGTGCTGTGAAACCTTCACTAAACATTGCAAGCGCATACAATATGGGGATGAGTTCATCTCTCATCATTGCCTTCTGCTTGAAATGATAGGCAATTAGTGGATAGTCAGCATATCCCGTCGCTATGCACATCGCAGCCATTGTATAGATGATGAATGCAGGTGTAGTTATTTTGTCGGCTTCGCCGAATTGAACTCTTTTAATTTCTAATTCTTCAGGATGAGGATAAAGTTTTCTTGCAGCAAGTAAAATTGATAACGTAATAAGCGCAGGAATTAGTAAAGTACGATATGAATTCCGGTAATCATCGTGTTTAAAATACAGGACAGCACTAACCAATAGTGGGCCTAAAGTTGCACCCAGTTGATCCATGAATTCATGCAAACCAAATCCCCAACCGCGGCCTGTTTCATTCGATGCGAAAGAAAGCATTGCATCTCGTGTAGGGTTTCGTATTGCTTTACCTGCTCTCTCAGCTATCATCAACACCACTGCGATTTGCCAGTAACCAGCAAGGGCAAGTAACGGGACTGATAATAAGTTGATGACATAGCCGCCGAGTAAAATCGCCCAATACTTGTGTGATCGGTCGCTGATATACCCTGAAAAAAATCTTAGGCCATATCCTACGAACTCACCTGCTCCCGCGACAATACCTACTGTTGTCCCGCTTGCGCCCAGCAGTTGAAGAAAAGGGCCATTGATACTCCTTGCACCTTCATAAGTCATATCAGCGAATAAACTGGTACATCCTAACAGCACAATAAATCGGATAGCCTTCTTTTTAGAATTGCCAGCTACTATCATATTTGTTTCTGTTGTCCATAAACTATCCGGTGATCAGGCAACTGCCATAATAAACCGATAGCTCGCTTTTTTTAATTGCCTTTACGGCTTTTCCTAAATCGTATTTAACTCTATAAAAATCTACGTTAATAGCATCAGGTTCGGTTAATAAGTGCCTGCTCGTATCAAATGTCAATTGCACATAACATGGCCTCCAGTCGCCATCTTTTGGCCGCCCAACCGATCCTGGGTTAATGGCGTGGCGATAGGTAGTCTCTCCATTTTGTTCATCTTTGATCACAATATCATAGGGGCAATGTGTGTGGCCTGTCACGAGCATATCGGCATTGGAGCTTTCCAGCAGTTGCCGGAATTCTTCTTTTGGTGTAAACCTGTAGAGTCGCTCATTTTGGTTTTCAGGATGAGAATGCACTAAAAGGATCGTAAAATTTTTGTTGTTTATTTGCGGGATTGTAATTCTTATTTTCACCGGCATTTTGCCAAGGAAATCCTGGTTTTCTTTTTTTATTGTTTTAAGCGTGTAAGCAATCGCTTCGATACCCCATTGCCTGGCTTCAGGGAATGTATAAGAAAAAGGAAATATTGATTTGCCCATTGCAATACCACTATCATGATTACCTTTCAGTGTGGGTATTTTTCGCTCACGAATAATTTCCACCACTTCATTGTTCCAAACGTTTTGATTCACCAAATCGCCCAAACAAAAAATCCCGTCAGGCTTTTGATAATCTATACCGGCCAGCACCGCTTCCAATGCCAGAAGATTTGCATGAACATCGCTAAAAATTGCGATCCTCATATATCTGGTTTTTTAAATTTTTCCCTGTATAAATCCATACTTCTTTTTATACATTCATAAGCCCTGTTACGGCCATACATATCCCCGACAATTACTTTTTTGTTCTCAAGCGATTTGTAGCCTTCAAAGAAATTTTTTAATTCATCCATGTGGTGTTGCGGGATATCTGAGAGATCATTGATGTGATGATA
>DATJWE010000211.1:0-4154 GCA_035501475.1 Puia sp.
CCGGCCGTTCCGGAAAGTATGAGCGCCACCGATCTCATCAATAAATTTTCCAGGGACAGAAAAAGTATTGCCTGGGTGGTTGATGAATTTGGCGGCACCGCGGGGATCGTTACTATGGAAGACCTGCTCGAAGAAATATTCGGTGAAATCAAAGATGAATATGATACCGAGGAATTCGAAGAAAAAAAACTATCAGCTGATGAATTTATTTTCGCCGGTCGACTGGAATTAGATTATCTGAACGAAAAATACGGATTTGAATTCCCCGAAAACGAATCCGAAACATTATCCGGCTTCATTATTAACCGCCACGAAACCATTCCCCGCACCAAGGAGCGCATTATTATTGACGATTATGAGTTCGAAATTCTTGGAGTAAGTGATACCCGGATTGAAATGGTCAGAATGAAAATTCTCAAATAGTCTGTCCGGCCAAATCCCCTTCCGGTAGGGCCTCTTGTTAACCATTGTTAACCCATAGTTAATCAATATCTTATTTTTCTTATTCCTGTTCCTTTTATTGAATTTCGTCGCGGAAAGAATCATACGACTGTATAATTCTTTTGCATCTTTTGGGGGATTTTTTTCATAGGTCAGTTAGGAGTAAACAAAGCACTCAGCAATGAGTGCTTTTTCATTTCATTCATAGTTGTTTTAAAATTAACTTTGCCACTCTTTTTTTATAAGCCTCCGAAATGGCCTTCAAATTATTCAATAGAAATCCCAACCAGACAGAGATGTCATTCATTGAACATCTCGAAGCGCTCAGATGGCATATTGTTAGATCCGTACTGGCAATCGTGATTATAGCCGTAGTTGTGTTCCTCAAAATGGACTGGATATTTGAAAATATCATAACCGGGCCGCTTCATTCGAACTTCGTCAGCTATACCTGGCTCTGTAAGATTGGTCACAGAATGCATATGGGCGATGCGCTTTGCCTTCAATCCATCGATAAACTCAAGTTGCAAACAACCACCTTCGGATCTCAGTTTATTTCGAGCATTACGATTGCTTTTGTATGTGGCTTCATTATTGCCTTCCCTTATGTATTCTGGGAATTCTGGCGCTTCGTCAGGCCTGCTTTATCACAGAAAGAACTCAAGAGTTCGCGAGGCGCCATTTTCTGGGTGACTTTTTTCTTCCTGCTGGGAATTGCTTTCGGGTATTTTCTGCTTGCTCCGTTTACATTTAGTTTTCTATGGAATTACAGGCTGGGATTCACCGGCCTTCTGGAAACCAGACCTACACTGGATGATTATCTCGACAACCTTGTGGACATTCTCGTAGGTTCGGGCATTGCATTCCAGCTTCCATTGATTAGTTATGTATTGACACGCATCGGGCTGATTACCCCGGCCTTCCTGCGTACTTACCGGAAATATGCTTACGTAGCTATTCTGTTTGTCGCTGCAATAATCACTCCTTCACCTGACTGGATGAGCCAGGCAATCGTTGCCACTCCGCTGATTCTTTTGTATGAAATCAGTATCCGTATTTCAGTACGTGTAACAAAGCAAAGGGAAAAAAGAGATAAGGAAGAATGGGGTTAATGAAAGATGCCGGGATAAGACAGTTATGAATATCTTTGATGCCAGACAGCAATCTGGCATTTTTTATTAATTCATTTAACCAAACAACGAATCATGTCTTCTTCTTTTGATCTGTCCAAACCCGTGGCCATCGGCAGTGATCATGCCGGTTATGAATATAAAATGGAACTGATCAAATGGCTGGATCAAAAGGGAATTCGTGTTAAAGACATGGGCGTAGACGAAAATAAGTCGGTCGATTATCCTGATTATGCTCATCCGGTTGCAAGCAGCGTGGAAAATGCAGAGTCCGCTTTTGGTATCCTCTTATGTGGAACAGGAAATGGTGTGTGTATGACAGCCAACAAACACCAACAAATCAGAGCGGCTATGTGTTGGGATAGTGATGTGACAAAGCTGGTCCGGCAGCATAACGATGCCAATATTATCTGTTTGCCGGCCAGGTTTATTGCCTTGGAATTTGCCAAAACACTTATCGACGTTTTTATTGAAACTCCTTTCGAAGGCGGGCGTCATGCGAGGAGAGTGGGAAAGATTGCCTGCGCCTGAATCATTAAAAAATTATTTTTCATTGCTGTGTTTCTCATTTATTCCTATTTTCATTTCGCAACGTTCTATGTCCTGTTTATAGTCTTTTATCTTTTCATCATTCTGACTACTCAGAATTGCTTTCTCAAAATAAAAGATGGCTTTATCAAAATTCAGTTTTTGTTCTTCAATCAACGCATAACGGCCATACACCCACGATTTTTCGATTGTCCTGATCTTTAAACACTTTTCAAGATGTGCATTCAGTTCATCAAATCTCTCCATATCCATCAATAAGGCAGCCAGGTGGAAATAAGGATGCGGATACAAAGGATCTCCTTTCATGGCGGTCAGAAAATGATTTTCTGCCTTGGAATAATCATCAAACTGTGTTTTATACAGCCAGCCCAGCGAATTGTGTGCCGGTGCGCTTGCGGGCTCATCATATAAAATGCTTTCATATTTTTTAAATGCTTCAGCATAGTTATTATTCTTGATATCAGCTTCAGCCTCGAGGTACAATTCTTCCATATTTGTATTCATAAATTATGTTTTACCATCCCATGATCCATGCAAATATCAGTGGAGCCACAATGGTGGCATCACTTTCAACAATATGTTTCGGCGTATCAATTCCAAGTTTCCCCCAGGTTATCTTTTCATTCGGAACTGCACCGGAATAAGATCCAAAGGAAGTGGTCGAATCAGATATCTGGCAAAAATAACTCCAGAATGGAACATCATGCCATTCCAGATCCTGATACATCATGGGAACCACACAGATGGGAAAATCGCCGGCGATGCCGCCACCGATCTGGAAGAAACCGACTCCTTTACCCCCTGAATTTTTCCTGTACCAGTCGGTCAGCCAAACCATGTATTCAATTCCACTCTTCATGGTTGTTGGTTTTATTTCTCCTTTTACCACATAAGAAGCAAATATATTTCCCATGGTACTATCCTCCCAGCCTCCGACAACAATGGGCAGATTTTTTTCAGCTGCTGCCATCATCCAGCTGTCTTTTGGATCGATTTCATATCCTTTTTCCATCACCTTGCTGAGCAGCAACCGATACATGAACTCGTGCGGAAAATATCTTTCTCCTTTGGCATCCGCTTCTTTCCATAGTTTAACTATATTATGCTGAATTTTTCTAAACGCTTCTTCCTCCGGAATGCAGGTATCCGTCACACGGTTCAATCCCTTCTCCAATAATTCCCATTCCTGTGTCGGCGTGAGGTCGCGATAGTTAGGTACTCTTTTATAATGTGAATGAGCCACAAGATTCATGATATCTTCTTCCAGGTTGGCCCCGGTGCAGGAAATGATTTGCACTTTATCCTGCCGGATCATTTCAGCAAGGGATATCCCGAGTTCTGCTGTGCTCATAGCGCCGGCAAGAGTAATCATCATCTTACCACCTTCGAGCAAATGTTTTTCATATCCCTTGGCCGCATCAATTAATGCAGCAGCATTAAAGTGGCGGTAATGATGTTGTATAAATGTTGAAATAGGTCCTTTATTCATAATAGCTGATTGTAGGTTTGCCAGATCAAGGCTGCAAAAGTAAAATTTTTCCCCATAGCCCCGGATTTAAATCCCACTATGGCGGCTTTCAAAACTCCAATCCTGCAGTGTATTATTTCCATGCCCCGGATTTAAATCCGGGGGTATGGCGCGAAATTAAATTAAAAGAAAAGTCCCGTTTTAAACGGGACCTTCTTTTCCAACTAAAACCTACTGCTTGAACCAACCTGATATAGAGATATTATATATCGTATCTCTATCAATTCCTACTGTTTCTTTTCTTTCTTAAAAACAAACCAGTCGTTAAAGCCATTTGATTTTAATACCACTATTTCATTTTCGTTTTCAAGAGTCGTGTAATAACCTGTCTGCCCATCATACGCTATTTCGAATAAATTTGAAATCCAGAATTCGCTGTAATTTCTTTTCAGACTTGTCATCAAACCGATGGGTAGTTGATCTGAAAGAATATTACGTACCACTGCGATCAATTCTCCGTTTTGGTTGCTGTAGTAAGCAAACATGACCCTGTCGTTTATTGTAAA
>DATJWE010000212.1:0-66307 GCA_035501475.1 Puia sp.
TGGATTTAAGGGAAGAAGGGTTTTTGAATAAATCCAGCTGGTGGATATAGCCTTTTACATGATCAATGTTCCCTTCATAGACGACAAGCTTACTGAGCTTGGTTGAAGCAAATTTTTTCCTGAGGTCTTCAATGGAAACGCTGATATCTATTCCTTCAATTTCTTTTCTGGGTACGAGGCATTCCCTGATTTTTACTTTTGGGAGCGAAAGCGCAGCCTCAAACAATTCAGTATTGAGCTCCTGCTTATTTTCGTCCTGATCACCGGATTCCTGGAAAAGATGTTCGAGATCGGCCCTTGAAAAGAGTTCTTTTTTTTCGTCAATCCGGACATTGAACACGTATTTTAAAATCCAATCAGAAATGCCGGTAAAAAATGAAGTAATGGGATAGAAAATATTATAAAAAAAATTGGTGATCCGGGCAAAAAAAGTCAGGAGGCTGTCGCTTCTTGCACGGAACAATGCTTTGGGAAAAAGTTCACCGAAAAACAAAATGAACAGGGTAGAGATGATGGTTTCAAACAAGAGCCTCAAAATATCCACCCAGGTCTGTGGAATCGTAGTCTCCCTGATAATAAATTCCCAAAGCGGAGCTGAGGTTTGACCGACGAGCAGGCCAAAAACGACCAAAAAGATATTAAAACCGATCAAGGTAACTCCAATGAATCTTGAGGGATATTCAAGAAAGCGGGAAACGATGATACTGTTGCTGAGGCCCTGCTTTTTTTTAAGTTCGATGGTAAGCCTGTTGGCACTCACAAAAGCGATTTCAATGCCGGAAAAAAAAATAATCATAATCCATGCAAATCCGGCAATAGTAATCCAAATCAGTGTATTGGTATCGATCATGCAAATACGAATATAGCCTGAAAAACTGGGAAAAAAGAAGAAAGTCGGCAGGGCTTCTAAGAGTAGGGATATTTGTGTGGATTCAGGGTTTGGGCGTAGATTTTTTGTCAGCAGAAAGAAAATCACTGATAATGATATCTGCCTGACGACATGCGTGTTCGAAATTATCATTGACGATAACCTTATTGAAAAGGTGCCGGAAAGAAATTTCAAAAGATGCTTTATTAATCCTTGCCCGAAGTTCGTCTGTATTTTCTGTTCCTCTGGATTCGAGACGTCGCCTGAGCTCTTCAATAGAAGGCGGTTCAACAAAGATGGAAACGGATGAATCAGGATATTGCTGCTGGACATGAATCGCTCCCTTGACATCAATGTCCAGAATAGGGATCTGCTTATTTTTCCAGATACGCTCCAGTTCGCTTTTCAATGTTCCATAGTATTTTCCTTCGTAAACCATTTCCCATTCAACAAATTCATTGTGTTGAATTTTTTGTTTAAAATCATCCATTGAGATGAAATAATAATCCACGCCGTTTTTTTCATAGCTTCTTCGCGGCCGGGTGGCGGCGGATATGGAAAAAGCAAGCTCTTTGTATTTTTTTATGAGGTAATGAGTGATGGAAGTTTTGCCGGCTCCTGAGGGTGCAGTGATGATGATGAGATTGTTTGATCCCTGGTATTTTGAAGGCATGATGGAACTAAAATAAATATGCAAAGAAAGAGGATAAAATTCCGGTCTTATATTCTTTTTATTTGGGCACCCAGTTTATTTAATCTTTCGTCGATATGCTGATATCCTCTGTCAATCTGTTCAATATTTTGAATGATACTTTTTCCTTCAGCGCTCATGGCTGCTATCAGCAATGATACGCCGGCTCTGATATCCGGGCTGCTCATGGTAATGCCTCTTAATTTTTGTTCTCTCCCGAGCCCTATTACAGCAGCGCGGTGCGGATCGCACAAAATAATCTGCGCTCCCATGTCAATCAGTTTATCAACAAAAAACAAACGGCTCTCAAACATTTTTTGATGAATGAGTACGCTGCCCCTGGCTTGGGTGGCGACAACAAGTATGATGCTGAGTAAATCAGGAGTGAGTCCCGGCCATGGATGATCGTAAATGGTCAGTACAGACCCGTCAAGAAAAGTTTGAATCTGGTACAGGTCCTGCTCGGGCACATGAATATCATCTCCGATAAATTCCATTTGAATGCCAAGCTGTTTGAATTTATCGGGAATAATCCCAAGGTTTTCAAGGCTGACATTTTTAATGGTAATATCGCTTCGGGTCATGGCGGCAAGACCAATGAACGACCCGGTTTCGATCATATCCGGTAACAGGCGATGTTCGGTTCCGCCGAGATAGGTCACTCCTTCGATGTTTAGCAGGTTACTCCCTATGCCTGAAATTTTTGCACCCATCCGGTTCAGCATTTTACACAATTGCTGGATATAGGGTTCGCATGCGGCATTATAAATGGTCGTAGTTCCTTTTGCCATGACTGCAGCCATGACGATATTGGCGGTGCCAGTCACAGAAGGCTCATCAAGCAATAAATAAGTACCCTGTAACCTGGGAGCATCCAGATGAAAAAAACCATCTTCAGTATCAATTGAGAACTCGGCCCCAAGTTTTTCGAAACCGACAATATGAGTGTCCAGTCTTCTTCTGCCGATTTTGTCTCCCCCCGGTTTGGGAATAAATGCTTTTCTGAACCTGGAAAGCATGGGTCCGGCAACCATTACTGAACCTCTTAGCCTCCCGCTTTTTTTTCTGTAGTTTTCGCTGTGGAGATAATCAATATTGACATCATTTGCCTCAAATATGCAGGTGTCCTTATCAGGTCTTTGGATTTTAACCCCCATTTCAGCGAGCAGTTCAATCAGCAGATTTACATCAAGGATATTAGGAATATTGGTGATAGTCACTTTTTCAGGAGTTAATAAAACAGCGCTGATCACCTGAAGGGCTTCGTTCTTGGCGCCCTGGGGAACAATATTTCCTTTCAATTTTTTCCCGCCTGTAACTTCGAATGAATGCACGGTAAAGATTTTTGATTCATATCAACGATACAAACCTTCACAAATTATTATGTTATTCTGAATTGTAAGAATCTTGCTGAAATTTATTCTTCCTGTTCTTTTAAGTGGTACAAATAAAAAAGCGATGATTGCTGAATCATCGCTGTGAAATCATCATAAATGCTATTAAAATCTTTTCTTCTTAAATTTATTACTCCTGTCGTTATTCCGGTTATTGTTTCTTTGCTGGAATTTCTGGTTGCGTTTATTGCGATAATCACCATATCCCCCTCTGTCTCTGTCGCCTCGATTATCATTAGCCCGGAAAGTTCTCACATAAGGCGTATTGGTAAACTCAAGCTGATTGCCGGTAATATTGCTCAGTTCGCTCTGAATGGCATCATCGTGTACGGTTTCCTTATGCCAGTTATTATATGCCAGTTTCATATAATATGCAACGGCATTGGCAAAGCCATTTTTCTTTTCAGGGTTCTCTTCCTGCAGTGCTTTGTTGATAACCAGTTCAAGATTTTTTCCCAGATGAGAAAACTTCGGATATCGCTTCGGGTAAGGCAGAGGTTTAGGTTTTGCTTTCAGCGTTTCTCTAGTGGGAATGGGATAGGGAGATTTTACTTCGAGTTTGAAATCAGATATTAAAAACAAATGATCCCAGAGTTTATGACGGAAATCCTCCACATTTTTCAAATGAGGATTAAGAAATCCCATGAGTTCAATCACCGACTGGGCATTCCGCTGGCGCTTCTCATCGTCATCCAGTTCCAGAAGATATTCGATCATCTTCTGAATATGACGCCCGTATTCGCGCATCACCAAATAATTTCGCGTGGTATTGTATTCCATCAGCACATTTATTTTGACAAACCTACGTGAAAAACCCGAATGGACAAAGCGTGGAGAAAGAAAAGGGAAGCGGCCAGGATGTTCTATATCCAGTCTCGCACCTCCCTTTCTTTGACTTTTATTGGATCATAACCTTGGTTACATATTGTTTGTTATGAGTAATATCTTTTGCACGGAGAAAATATAACCCCCTGGCGGGATGACCATCGAGATCCATGCGGGTTTGGTTACTACCAGAGAGGAGTATGCTTTTTTGCTGCATAACCTGGCCGGTAATATTTACCAGTTCAAGTATGAAATTACCCGACTGGTTTTCTTCAAACTGGAGCATTACTGTATTGATGACAGGATTGGGATAGGTCTGCAGTCCTAAATGCTCAGCGGCACTCCGGTCAAGCGCTTTGATTTCAGAGTAAATGATCTTACCGGTAGCATCCGTTCGTTTAATCCGGAAGTACAATTCACCGAGATCAGAAGGACCGGGACTGAACTGATACTGATATTGGGTTACGGTACCAGCTACGGAAGCATTGGCCTGTACAGATCCCACTGGTAAAAAATCGTTTCCGTCTTTGCTGTATTCAATTTCATAATTGATATTGCTTTCATCATTTGCGGCAAGCCATTGCAATAAAACGTAATTCCCTTTTTTAACGACTGAAAAATTGGTGATTGATGTCGCAAGAGCAATAGCGGGACACCAGTAATAAGTCAGGTTAAGTGTACCTCCGATAATGGTTGAAATGCTGTCTTTATAGTTCAATCCCCCGTCCAGTGCGACCAGACCACCATTAATTTTATAGGTAAAATTCACAGTACCCATTCCAATATAGGCAGGGTTACCACCGGTTGAACCTGAGCTAGTAGCATGATTAAAGATATTATCCGGACCATAAGTAATTGTATCTCCCGGCTGGCCATCGGGATTTAAGGTATCATAACCATAGGTTTTATTAAAAAGCTGATTGATTGTGATGCCCGGTCCGGAAATTTTGTTGTTCACTGTTAACTGGAAAAGGTATGGAATGGTATCTACAGGGTCGGTGTTTAACACATAGGTGGTAGAAACACCGGAAATGGTATCTTTCAAAGTCACACAACTTAAGGTGCCGATGCTTGGATCAAATTGCTGGAATGTGAAAGTCAGTACACTTGTTTGAGTAGGTGCTATGGTGACTGATTGAGTAATGGGAGTAGCCGGAACACCTCCGCTACATAAACACTGTGAAAATAAAGGGTGTGGAATAAGAGCAGCTATGAAAGCCAATCCCACGAATGTCAAATGGTAAACCTGTTTCATAGATACGGATTTTAGGTGACGGATGACGGATTCGCTCTATACAAAATTATCTAACTTAAAGCAGGATTCCAGAGCAGTTCTACTTAACTTCCTGTCTTGGTAAAAACCACATTTTTTTTATTTTTTCAAAAATTAATTCCTTTAAATCAATGAGTTAGAAAATACGGGATTACCCAAAACATATTGTGTCGCTTTTTATTTATCATTGTATTAATGAGAATGATTATTGATGGCAGGATGCTCGACAGAAACATTTTTGCTTCAGGATGCAGTCGCTATATTTCAGAGATGCTTCAGGCGATTCAAAAGAATGAATCAGGCATCGAAATTTGTTTTTTAGAACGCTCATTTTCCCGGGGGGAAATCAATCCAGATGTTCTCCTTACTATTGGTGGCATTCCATCCCGTCTGATTGGAAAGTTGCATGTCCCATCCCTCTTGTGGTTACCCGGGATGGAAGAAAAAGACTTCTCCAAAAAAAGATATTTTCAACGGTTCAGGAGAAAACTTCCGGGAGTATATAAACGGGCCAAATACATTCTCGTCGACTCTGAAAAAAACAAAAACAATCTTCTTCGGCAAGATTCTCCCCCGCATTCTGAGATCATTGTTATACCGCATGTGGGTGATGAAAACTGTTATCCATCTCCACTTGTGGAAAAAGAAAGGCTCAAAATGCAATATGCGGGAGGCAAAGATTATTTCCTCGTTGTTCAAACTGATTCCTTAATCCTGCATGGGATTGAACTCTTGAAAGCGTTTTCCCAATTCAAAAAAAGGCAGGGTTCAGGCATGCAGCTGGTAATTGCAGTAAAATCGGGTAAAACTGACAGGAAATTTTTAAAAGAACTGGATTCATTCAAATATCGTAAGGAAGTCCATATTTATAATAAACTCGATGAACCGGAATTAAAAAAAATCATATCATCAGCATATATCCTTTTGCAGACTGTTGAGGATATGGATATGACATTAAATGCATTCAGAATGGCTGTCCCGGTTCTACTTAATGGAAAAAATGAACAGAATGAAGCAGCGGGTGCAGTGCTGAAAACCCGGTTTGATAATTATTCCGAGCTGGCGGAACAGCTGAGCTTATTGTACACGAATGAATATTTCCGGAATGAGTGGATTGAAAAAGGCAGGGCTATCGCAACAAAAAGCAATCGTGAAAATCAGGTGAAACAATTTTGGAGCGCTGTTCGGATCGCAACGGAAAGAAACTAAAGTGTAAATAAAATGAAAATTTATTCATGAAGCTTTCACAGTAACTTAGCGCCCTGAAATTTGAATTGAACAGATCTGTATTTTAAAATTAGTACCATGAAGCAATCCTCGATCAATATTGATGTTTTATTGGATGATAATAAAGTACCTGAGCGAATCAGCTGGAATGCGACTGATTCCACTGCCGATGCAGCCAGGAATGCGAGGGCGCTGATGCTTTCTTTTTGGGACGGAACTGATAAGACGGCACTGCGCATTGATCTCTGGACGAAAGAAATGATGATAGATGAAATGGCGGATTTTTTTTACCAGACATTAATGACCATGGCCGATACTTACCAGCGTGCTACCCAACAAACCGAACTGGTGCATGATATGAAGCAATTTGCAAAGGATTTTTACAATAAATCCAGGTCGCAGCAATTAAAGGAAAATAAAATCTGATTAATCTAATACCGCGTTTATATGAGCCTTGAACAAAAAGTTATGACCGATCTGAAAACTGCAATGCTTGCCAAGGATGAAAAAGGATTGCGGGCACTGAGGGCTATCAAAGCTGCAATTATTCTGGCTAAAACTGCCGAAGGATCCACAGGTGAATTAAAGGAGGCGGATGAATTGAAACTATTGCAAAAGCTCGTTAAGCAAAGAAAAGATTCGCTTGAAATTTATCAGCAGCAAAACAGGAAAGACCTCGCGCAAAAAGAACAGGAAGAAATTGAGGTGATTGAAAAATTTATGCCCAAACAACTTTCAGGGGATGAATTGAAAGCCGTTTTGTCTAAACTAATATCCGAACTGGGTGCTTCCTCTCCTGCTGATATGGGTAAAGTGATGGCAACTGCCACTAAACAATTAGCAGGTCTGGCGGATGGCAAGGCCATCAGCACAATGGTAAAAGAATTATTGTCAAAATAAAAATACTCGCTACAAACCTGCACTCAAACCAAACATCATGCATCAAATATTCATTCTGTAACTCTTTCCTGTATCAATGGCTATTGATATCATTTTTATTATACTGATGCTCGTCGCAGTAATCAGGGGAGGGAGCCGGGGATTGATTGTAGCAGTTTTCTCTCTCCTGGCCTGTATTATCGGGCTGGCAGCGGCCATCAAGTCGTCTGTAGTGGTTGCCGGTTATTTGCAAAGTGAAGGTCATATCCATTCCAAATGGCTTCCTATACTCGCATTCCTTGTTGTTTTTATAGCCGTTGTTTTGCTCGTGAGGTGGATTGCCAACCTGATAGAAGCTGCTGTGGACATTGCATTCATGGGATGGTTAAACAAAATGGCAGGAGCAGTTTTGTATGTTGCACTTTTTATTTCGGTGTACAGTGTTATTTTATTTTACGGTACACGAGCTCATATTATATCACCCAATGCCATTGCTTCCTCAGTAGTATATCGGTTTGTTGAACCCTGGGGTCCCACGGTTATTAATGCAATAGGGAAAATCATTCCGGTCTTTCGCAACATGTTTACTGAACTGGGAGATTTTTTTGGAGCTATTGCCAGGCAGGCAAAATAATCATAAACTAACCCGATTATTAGTCTATCATTTAAGTAGACTAAAAAACAACCCATGAGCCGTGATATCAAGGTCACCAGCGATATTGGTACCTTCTTTAATTGTGATTCTATTCATTATTTAATTGTTATGCGGAAAGCTCGTTATTCGGTACTTGTCGTAAATTTGTCATGAAAAAATCGTTATTGTTTTATAAGAGATGATTTTTGCCTTAAATCATTTATTTTAGCGAATAATTACGGGGATATTTTTTAATCAGTGATGCAGTACGAAATCAAACAAGACGATAAGTTCAGGTTCATTGAAGAAGGAGAGGGTGAACCGCTGGTATTATTACATGGTCTTTTTGGCGCCCTGAGCAATTTTATGGATCTGATAAAATATTTCCGCAATCACTATAAAGTGATTGTGCCCATACTGCCATTGTTCGAACTGGATTTGCTACATACAACTGTAGGTGGATTAGAAAAATTTGTACATAAATTCGTTGAGCACAGGAACTACAGGAATCTGCATTTACTTGGAAATTCATTGGGAGGGCACGTGGCATTGATACATGTACTCAGGCATCCCGAGCGCATAAAATCCATTATTCTTACCGGTAGTTCCGGCTTGTTCGAAAGCGGGATGGGGGATACTTATCCCAAGAGAGGTGATTACGAATATATCAAAAAGAAAACCGAATTGACGTTCTACGATCCCGAGGTGGCCAGCAAGGAATTGGTCGATGAGGTATACGAAATTGTTAATAACAGGCTAAAGGCATTTAAGATTATTGCACTTGCTAAAAGTGCCATCCGAAATAATTTGGGTGAAGAACTCAATCAAATCAAACAACCTACGTTATTAATATGGGGAAACAATGACGCCATTACCCCGCCATTTGTAGGCCGGGAATTTCAGCGCCTTATTCCCAACAGTGAATTGCATTTTATCGACAAATGTGGTCACGCGCCGATGATGGAAGTGCCGGGCGAATTCAATGAAATCTTGCATAAATTTCTGACAAAACTGAATGAGCCTGCAGCAGTAGCATGAGTTATGCCGTCTTATGATTAAAACCCTTGCTGTGCTAAATAAGGAAATCATATCTGTTACTATTCCCGCTCTTCACCCGGACGATTCCATTTCCCGGGCCCAGGACCTGATGAACGATTTTCATGTGGCCCACCTGCCGGTTGTAATTGAAGAGAAACTGATTGGGCTCGTAACCGAAGAGAGCCTGCTGAATGCACCCGATGATGACAAATCAGTTTCCACCCTGCAACATGAATTTTTATCCATCGTAGTACATGCTGATACGCATTTCATTGAAGCCGTGCAGGTGCTGAATGAATTCAATCTGACTGTGATACCTGTGGTAAACAAGGAATCGGAATATATCGGGGTCATTAGTTCCGGCGATTTACTCAAACAATTGGGTAGGATAACAGGAGCTTCTGATCCTGGCGGCATCATAGTACTTGAAATGGAAAAAGTAAGTTTTTCTTTTTCTGAAATCAGCAAATTAGTAGAAACCAACGATGCCCAGATTACACAGTTGAATACCTATTTTGACACACATACATCAACTCTTTATATTACGCTTAAACTTAACAAGCTCGAAATTTCTGACATCATCGCTACATTCCAACGCTATGAATATAAAGTGAAATATTATTTTGGTGAGGAATTGTACGAAAACGAACTGCGCAGTAATTATGATCACCTGATGAATTACCTCAGCATTTAATCAAACCTAATTATTTTTTGATATCCATATTTAAACGACCTCTCCCCAGTTCAACCATAATATGGAAGGTTTGGAAATATTGTCTTGCTGTATTGATTGCCCTGTCTTTCTTTGAAACAAAAGGACAGGTGCCCCAAATGCCCGCTCTCCACGATTCTGTAAATACCTATCCGCTAAGCGGAAAAGATACTGTTCCAATATTTCATGAAGGATATTCTTTTATTATCGGTGATTTTTTTATCAAAGGAAATCGGATTACCAAAAGATATATCATCGAACGAGAATTCGGATTTAAGAAAGGAGATACAGTGAACCTGCATGCATTGGTAGCGGATTTTGTGAAGACGAAAGAGCATCTCATGAATACCAGATTATTCAATGATGTGGTGATTTCGTTAAAGGCATTCAGGGGGTTTTTTGTCGATATTGAGGTCGATGTCAAGGAACGATGGTATATTTTTCCTCTTCCCTATGTGAGGCCAGTGGACCGCAACTTTACTGCCTGGGCAGAAAAAAATTACAGCCTGGCGCGCCTCGATTATGGATTAAAATACTCTCATTATAATTTCACCGGGAGAAACGATTTTGTCAGACTCTGGCTGCTTACTGGTTATACCAACTCGATCGAGTTTGCTTACGATCAGCCCTATGCGGATAAATCTTTGAAACATGGTTTCGGACTGGGATTTTATTATGGAAATCTCAGAGAATTAAATGTGATGACAGTAAACAACCAGCAATTTTTCTTAAACTCGGATACTGTTTCCTATGCAGGCAGATATCTTCTTGAACAAAGTTCTTTTTATTTCAGATATTATTATCGGCCTGCAATAAAGACAAGGCATTTGATAAGACTTAACTTTAATACCGTGAAGATAGATAGTGCAGTTACGGTTGCTAATCCCCATTATTTTAACGGAAACAACACTCATATTTTTTATCCCGAGCTCTCTTATGTAATGACCTACAATAATGTGGATTATGTTCCTTATCCTTTGAAAGGATTTTTACTTGAAACGGGTTTTTTAAAACGCGGGATAAATGCAGATATGAATATGTGGCAGTTGTCGGTGAAAACCAATGAGGGTATTCCTCTTGCAAGGAAAACCTATTTTGTTGCGCAGAATATGGCTACGATAAGGCTTCCCTTTGACCAGCCTTTCTACAACCAGCAGTTGATTGGATATGGCGATTATTATCTTCGCGGACTTGAGAAATATGTTGTGGATGGTCAAATTGGTGTGGTGGCCAGAAATAATCTTTTACGGGAATTGTTTAATTTCAAGATTCCCTTTTTGAGAGGCACTTCGCACGACGTGATACCAATACGCATTTTTGCCAAAGCCTATTTCGACTGTGGCTATGCGTATAATTCGAACTTTCGGGATAACTCACTGGTTAATCAGATCCTTTATTCAGGGGGAGTCGGGATTGATGTGGTGACTTTTTATGATTTTGTGTTCAGATTTGAATATAGCATTAACCAGTTAGGAGAAAAAGGTTTATTTTTTCATATAAGAAATGACTTTTAATTCAGACAGGGTTGGGGAGTATTATGACTGTATCCATGAATCTTCGTACGCAATTCAAGAACCAAAATCATTACGATGAAAGTAGCTATTTACAGCCGCATCATTGAAAAAGATGAACGGGCAGAAGTGCAGCATCTGTTGGATGAATTGAAAAGACAAAAAATTGAGCCGATCATCTTCCTGCCATTTTATGAAAAAATTCAGTCTGCTTTCCGCCTGACACCTTCGCTTTCAGTCTTTAGTCAATCCTCGGATCTGGACGAGTCGATTGATTTTTTAATCAGTCTTGGCGGGGATGGAACCCTGCTTGATACAGTTTCCCTGGTTCGTGATAAAAATATTCCTATACTGGGCATTAATTTCGGCAGACTGGGTTTTCTGGCAAGTATAGGGAAAGAGGAATTGATCACGGCAGTAACGGCACTGGTTAACCGCACTTTTGTTATCGACAAGCGATCCCTGATTCATCTCGATGCGAACAAACCTTTGTTCAAAGAAGTGCCTTACGGGCTGAATGAATTTGCAATCCATAAGACGGATACCTCACCCATGATAAAAATTCATACTTATTTAAATGGAGAGTTCCTGAATACGTATTGGGCTGATGGATTAATTGTTTCAACGCCTACCGGGTCCACGGGCTATTCCCTGAGCTGCGGCGGCCCTGTTGTGTTCCCTGAATCGGGAAGTTTCGTCATCAATCCGGTTGCTCCTCATAACCTTAATGTGCGCCCCATCGTAGTGCCTGATGACAATATCATTTCCTTTGAAATAGAAGGGAGGTCCGATCATTTTATCTGCGCGCTGGATGCAAGAAAAGAAATTGTGGATAAAAACGTTCAGCTTGCCGTTCGCCGGGAAGAATTTACGCTAAGCCTGGTGAGGCTGAATGAAAATAATTTTTTGCAAACATTGAGAAATAAGCTCTCCTGGGGCCTGGATGCCAGGAATTAACAAAATTCATAAAAGAAAAAGCGCTTCAAATTCGTTTACCCCCTGGCATAATCTTTTATTTTGCGGTATGAAGAAATTATTTTTTGCGGCAACAGCGGCTTTTTTTTGTTGTATGAATGCAGGGGCACAGTTGCAGAGTACGGTATATGAGGGCGAATTCGGCATTTCCCTGGGGGCTGCACATTATTTTGGGGATTTGAATCCGGATATGCATCTGAACCAGCCTAAAATTGCAGCGGGAATTTTCCTGAAAAAACAATTCGGAAATTATATCGCAGTGCGCGTAAGCGGGCATTTCGCTCAACTGGGCTATTCTGATGTTTATAACAAACAAAATGAATTTGACTTGCGCCGGAATCTAAGTTTCAATACCAATATCTGGGAACTTGCGGTGCAGGGGGATTTTAATTTTTTCAAGTTTGTTCCTGGGGATGCCCGTTACCGTTATACGCCCTATATCACTTTGGGCGTGGGTACTTTCAGCTATGATCCTTATACATATTACCAGGGTCAAAAAGTTTACCTGCGACCCCTTGGTACAGAAGGGCAGGGATCGGCAGCTTATCCAAACAGGAAACCTTATGGAACAATGGCGGTTTGTATACCTTTTGGAGTGGGCGTCAAATACAATCTTAATCCAAAAATGAATGTCGGACTTGAAATCGCTTATCGCTTTACAACTTCCGACTATATTGATGATGTGAGCAAAACCTTTGCAGGGATCAATAACTTCCCCACTTTGCCAAATGGCAGTCCTTCCCTGGCAGCACTTTTGCAGGACCGTTCTTATGAAACCGGTACACCGATTGGTACGCAGGGAAAACAACGGGGTTATTCCAATCAAAATGATTCGTATGTATTCGCCGAATTGATGCTTTCTTTCAATATCACTTCATATAAATGTCCTACAGCAAAATAGATCTTATTCCGGAACCTACTGGGCAACCATCCTTATTCATTCCTGTCATTTCCGGACTGCTGATGAAAATGATTACCTTCGGCCCCTGAAAAGTCCATTGATGGAGTCACTGAAAAATAAATTGGATTTGCAACGGTTACCCCGCCATATTGCGATCATTATGGATGGTAATGGCCGCTGGGCAAGAGAAAGAAATCACGATCGTTTATATGGGCATTATCATGGTGTGGAAAGCGTGCGTAATATTGTGGAAGGCTGCGCGGAATTGGGCATTGAGTATCTTACTCTATATGCTTTTTCTACCGAAAACTGGGATCGTCCTGAGTATGAGGTAACCGGTCTCATGGAGTTGCTTGTGGAAACCATACGTAAAGAAGTATCTACACTCAATAAAAATAATATCAGGCTGCATATGATCGGCGATATGGACATGTTACCCGATTATGCAAGAAAAGAGTTAAACGAGGCCTTGGAAATGACCAGCCGGAATACGGGACTGAACCTTATCATGGCATTGAGTTACAGCAGCCGCTGGGAAATAACAGAAGCCATCAAACAAATTGCCGCCGATATTAAGTCGGGTAAAATTCAACCTGAAAATATTGGACAGGATACCCTGCATCAATATTTGTCCACAAAAAACTTCCCCGATCCGGAATTGATGATACGAACCAGTGGCGAATACCGGATCAGTAATTTTCTTTTGTACCAGCTCGCCTATGCCGAATTATATTTTACGCCCGTTCTTTGGCCGGATTTCCGAAAAGAAAATCTTTATGAAGCAATCATCGATTTTCAACGCCGTGAAAGACGTTTTGGAAAGACCAGTGAACAACTCAGACGGGAAATCAGTTCCGAAGGCTGAAATTCATTGTGAATGAGTGCCATAAGACCCTCCTGGCAGCCTTTTTTAACAAAGACTTTTAATAAATCCCCTTAATTTGCCGCTTTTAAAACTGACTGGATGCAAAGACGATTATTGATTGGTGTTTTGTTGTTTACTTTCTGCTTATTTCTGACGACTGCTCTCGATGCCCAGGTTACAGATACTACCCGTCCTGTATCAGCAGATACCACCCATCCAATGTCAAAAGATACTACCCACCCTGTACTCACAGATACAACTCATCCGACATCAGTAGACCCTGATCTTATAGCCTTAGGCAATTCAAAAACTCCCAAAGAATATACCATCGGGGGAATAAAAATAACAGGTAGCAAATACCTTGATGAATCACTCCTGATCTCCATTTCAGGACTTACAGTCGGCGATAAAGTGACAATTCCCGGAGGAGACAATTTCAGTAAGGCGATAACCAAATTATGGAACCAGAATCTTTTTTCAAATATTGGCATCTATTTTACCAAAATATCAGGATCAGATATTTATATCGAGATTAATGTAACCGAAAGACCCAGGCTGGGGAATTTTTTCTTCAAAGGCGCAACCAAATCCGAATCGGATGATCTGAAAACCAAAACAGGTCTGATCAAAGGCAGGGTGGTTACAGAGAATATGAAACAACTTGCATCGGAAAATATTAAGAAATTTTATTCAGACAAGGGCTACCAGAATGTCGAAGTCAAAATCTCTGAGGCCAAAGATGCCGCTACTTCCAATTCAGAATCGCTGACCTTCCTTATAGAAAAAGGAAACAAAGTGCATATCAATCAAATTACATTCTTTGGAAATCAGGTAGTATCAGAACCCAAGCTGAAAAGGCAAATGAAGGATACCAAGGAAATGACCCGGTTGACTTTATTCCCCCCCGCGGACAGCAGCAGTTTTGGACCACATAAGCAAATCACATTTAAAGAATATGTTGATAACTGGGGATTTCTTTCGTTTACCAGGACCAAAGAATTCGTTGATCCTTATTTCAGGTTTAAGTTGTTTAGCGCATCCAAATTCAACGAAAAAAAATATGAAGCTGATAAGGATAAGATAGTGGATTATTATAATTCCATTGGCTACAGGGATGCTAATATCGTTGCCGATACCCAGTATTACAACAGCAAGGGTCAGATGGATATTGATATCAGGGTAGAAGAAGGACATAAGTATTATTTCGGAAATATTAGCTGGAAAGGGAATACCAAATACTCGGATTCTTTGCTATCAATTTTATTGGGTATCAGGAAGGGAGATGTATATGATCTCGAAGTGCTTAATAAAAGACTGGGTAAACAGATATCTATGGAAGGAGGAGGAGGAATTGGTGACCTGTATATGGATGACGGGTATCTTTTCTTCAGGGTTGACCCGGTCGAAACCTCGGTGTATAATGATACCATTGATTTCGAAATCAGGCTGACCGAAGGTCCGCAGGCAACAATAAAAAATGTGACGATTACCGGAAACGATAAGACCAAAGAATATGTGATCAGGCGCGAACTGCGCACTTTACCGGGAGAAAAATTCAGCCGAACCGATGTGGTGCGTACCAACAGGGAAATAGTGAACCTTGGATTTTTTAACCAGGAAAAAGTGACTCCCAATATCGTTCCAAATGCAGATGATGGAACTGTTGATATCAACTGGAGTGTGGAAGAAAAATCATCCGACCAGCTCGAATTGTCTGCCGGATGGGGCGGGGGCATTGGATTAACGGGTACAGTCGGCGTGACCTTCAACAACTTTTCTATTAATAATATATTTAAAAAGTCTGCCTGGGATCCCTTGCCCGCAGGAGATGGGCAGAAACTGAGCTTAAGAGTCCAGGCAAATGGTAAAGCTTATCAATCATACAATGTTTCTTTTACTGAACCCTGGTTTGGAGGGAAGAAAAGAAATACTTTATCGATCAGTTTATTCCGGACTGCATTCAGAACAGGGGGATACAACTACACTACATCCAAATATGCCTACAGCGACACCAACTCAATGAAAAATTTTGGCGGTGTTATTGCATTGGGTAAGCAACTGAAGTGGCCGGATGACTATTTCACTCTGACTTATGCGCTTAACTATACCCGTTATAATCTGACCAATTATTCATTATTCTCGCCAAGTTTTCGAAATGGTTATTCTACCAACCTGAGTATAAAACTTACATTGGCGCGGTATTCCATCGATCAGCCACTCTACCCGAGATCCGGGAGCAATTTGATGGCAAGCGTGGAACTTACTCCGCCTTACTCGCTGTTTAATCCGAATATTTCACCCCAGCAGAGTTTTGAATTGCCCGAATACCAGAAATGGCGATTAAACAGTGAATGGTATATTCCGATCGGCAAACCGTTTGGGGCCGATAAAAGCCATCAGTTTGTATTAAAGGCCGCAGTTAAATATGGATTTATTGGCCGCTACACCAGTAAACTGGACTATGCGCCCTTTGGCCGGTTCCAATTGGGTGATGCAGGGCTGACCAACAATTTTGGTATCTTGGGTTACGAAATCATCTCCCAAAGAGGATATCCTGTATATCAGAATTCAGATCCAAGAGTCAATCCGGAACAACAGACAGCTTCCGAATTCTTTATCATATTTAATAAGTATACTTTGGAACTTCGATATCCGTTTACTACCAATCCTAGCAGCACAATCTATGGAGAAGCTTTCTTTGAAGCTGCGAATGGATGGTACAACTATACAGATTACAATCCCTTCCGTTTGCGCAGGTCTGCCGGTGTCGGCGTAAGGTTCTTCTTGCCGATGTTTGGGTTACTTGGATTCGACTATGGAATAGGGCTTGACCGTATACAAAACGGTTCGCTCAAAGGAGCTTCCCGCTTTACCTTTATGTTAGGATTTGAACCTGAATAATTTTAAATTCCAACTCCAAATTTGCAAAATCAAAAATTTATGAAAAAAATATTCCTGATTGCTTTTAGCTCCCTTGTATTTTTTGCAGCAGGCAATGCTCAACGTTATGCAATTGTCGATACCAAATACATTCTGGATAAAATGCCTGAATATAAAGATGCGCAGAAACAGCTGGATCAAACAAGTCTGCAATGGCAAAAAGAGATTGATGACAAACAGGCCGTGCTGGACAAAATGTATAAGGATTATGAAGCAGAGCAGGTCATGCTGAGCGACGATTTAAAAAAGAAACGTGAAGACGAGTTATTCAACAAAGAAAAGGAGGTCCGTGATCTGCAACGCAAAAGGTTTGGTTTTGAAGGCGACCTGTTCAAAAAAAGGCAGGAACTGATCAAACCTATTCAGGATAAGGTATACAATGCCATCCAGAAGGTCGCTGTTACCAGGATGTATGATTTTATTTTGGATAAAAGTGAAGGAATAACCGTTATCTTTGCCGACCCCAAATTAGATAAGAGCGAAGATATATTGCGAGAACTAGGTATTAAATAGCGTTTTCAACGCAGGCAATACAGATTTTATTAAACAAATAAAAACAGTAAACACTAAACAAAAATGAAAAAGATTGTTTTAATTGTATTGATGGCGACAGGCATGATAGTAGCAGGTAACCAGTCTAAAGCCCAAACGAAACTCGGATATATCAGCCTGAATGAGCTGATCGCTTCTATGCCCGAAGCAAAAAAAGCAGATTCAAATCTTGCTGATTATTCAAAGGCGCTGAGCGATAATTATGAAGATCAGCAAAGAGAATTTCATGAACAGGACAGCCTTTTGAGTTCAAAAGATACAGTTAAGTATACCAAGGCCCAACTTGAAGTGAAAAGAAAAAATCTGACTGATTTGTATGTGAAGTTGTCAGGCTACCAGCAACAGGCCAGTCAGTTGTATCAGCAAAAAAGAGATGAACTGATCGCGCCTATTCAGAAAAAAGCAATTGATGCAACACAGGCAGTGGCAAAAGAAAACGGGTACACCTATGTGTTTATCAAAGACGCGTTGCTGGTTTCCCCACCTGCGGATGATTTGCTGGCTCTTGTGAAAAAGAAATTAGGAATAAAATAAATCTTATTGGATATAAGTTTAATCACGTCAGGATATAACCTGACGTTTTTATTTTTGTATTATGTCATCGTACCAACCTATCGGCGTATTTGATTCAGGTTATGGAGGCCTTACGGTTTTGCAGCAAATCGTTCACAGGCTTCCGCAATATGATTTTATTTACCTGGGGGATAATGCCCGTGCACCTTATGGCAATCGTTCATTTGATACCGTGCATCAATACACGCTGGAGGCTGTGCGTTGGTTTTTTTCAATGAATTGTTCGTTGGTGATACTGGCCTGTAATACAGCTTCTGCTAAAGCCCTTCGCACCATCCAGCAAAAAGATCTTCCGTCAATCAATGCCGAAAAAAGAGTATTAGGAGTGATTCGCCCGACGACAGAAATCATCGGCAATTTCACGAAGACCGGAAGCGTGGGTATTCTTGCGACCACCGGCACGGTTCAATCCGAATCCTATCCCATTGAAATAGAAAAATTTTTTCCCGCAGTGAGGGTTTTTCAACAGGCCTGCCCCATGTGGGTGCCGCTGATTGAGAACAATGATTACAATAATCCCGGAGCGGATTATTTTGTAAAAAAATATATTGAAGAATTATTTAAAAAAGCGAATGATATTGATACTATTTTGTTAGCCTGCACTCATTATCCCTTACTTAAAAATAAAATATCAACACAGGTGCCATCTTCTGTCAGCATTATTTCACAGGGGGAAATTGTAGCCAATAGTCTTGCCGATTATCTGCAAAGGCATCCGGAAATAGAAAACAAGTGTAGCAAAAACGGTAAGACAAGTTTTTTTACTACTGATTCGACAACGGATTTTGACGCACATGCCAGCATTTTTTACGACAAGGCCATTCATTCCAGCCATGTTCCTTTGTCCTGACCTCATCCGAAACAGTAAGTGCGAATGGGCGATATCATTTAATTTTGAAGAACAAAAGATCAGGAATATGATGAAACCAAGATTTGCAGGAGCGTTATTCGGATTAATCCTTTTATCTTTTTTGGGCTGTCAGAAGGACCTCAGCTATGAAAGGCCTGCAAACGGTAATAATAATGGTGGCCAGGCTTATTTCCGTGCAAATGTGGATGGCGTTCAGTGGCAGGCTCTCGATAGCGAGACGTTTGTTACAATATTATATGGAACAATTACGATCATCGGCACCGACAGCAACGGAAATGCAATTAATATTTTTCTTGCCTCGGCAGCTACCGGAACCTATTCATTGGATTCCGGTTCTCTCAGCAACGCCGAGTATAGTGAATATAATTCTGGCAATAGCATTTTGTTCAGCACCAATCAAAGCAAGAATACATCGCTGGCAGGAGGGTCTGTCGTTGTAACAGAAATAGATACTGTAAATAAAACCATCTCGGGTACTTTTCAATTCAATGGGTATAATATGGGAACGGGCTCAAAAAAAGGAATAACAGAAGGGGTGTTCAACAAACTGCCTTATGCCAATATGCTACCGCCTGCAAGCAGTACCGATACTTTTACGGCAACCATTAACGGCGCTGCCTGGGTTGCCAAGAGCATAAGCAATGCCGTCACAACAATAGACACGAGTTCAACTTTACAGTTGATTATCCAGGGTTCTCAATTGGACGGAACCCAGCTACTCGCTCTTTTTATAACAATGAACGTTGGTCCCGGCACATATCCCCTTGATTTTTCAGGTGGATTCTATTATGGTGCTTACAGTCCTGATCTCACCACCTTTATGGTTTCACAGAATAATGGCACAGTGACGATCCTGGAGAATAATTCAACCACGCGTCGTATCCGGGCCAACTTCAGCTTTATAGCTACCTCACTGATTGGTAATCAATCCGCCCAGATTACGAATGGATACTTTTCTGTGGGCTATTAGATTTTCAGGGCTTTTGAGTTTGTTGTAAACCTGTTTTTTACTAATTTTGCCGTCCTTTCATCCCCGCCTTGGCGCGGGACGGGCATGGTGGCCTGTTCTGATGAATATGAGCATGACTGTTTCTCCGCAGCCATGAATTGAAAAGATTTAAAAAATTATAACAATGAAACGTACATTTCAACCGCACAGACGCCGTCGCAAAACAGTTCATGGGTTTCGTAAGCGGATGCAAACAGCCAATGGTCGTAAAGTACTGGCCAGTCGCCGCAGAAAAGGCCGTAAGAAACTGAGCGTTTCCCACGAATCCAAACTAAAATAAATCCATCGGCACTGGTGTGCTGAATAAGATTTTGCAGCTCATATAAGCATGGCTCCGGTCCGCCCGGAGCTATTTATTTTTGTAGTAAACCGGTATTTATCGCCAGACAATTTACTCTTGGAAAAACTGAGCGCCTGAAAAGCCGCAAGATCATCGAACAGTTGTTCGATGCAGGGAAAAATTTTTCTGTTTCTCCTTACCAGGTCTTTTATTTGTTTATCGATGGGAGAATAGTGTTGCAGGCCGGTTTTACAGTGAGCAGCAAACATTTTAGAAAAGCTGTCGATCGAAACCGCATCAAACGGATAACCAGGGAAGCTTATCGTTTGCAAAAACAATCTTTATATAACAGGCTTTATAAAAACAAACAGCAGCTCGTGGTGTTTTTTATTTATACTGCAAAGGAATTACAACCTTATTCTGTGGTGAGTGATAAGATGAGCGTCATTTTGCAAAAACTTTTACGCATTGCGGATGAAAACAATACTTCAAATACTTAGTCTGCCTTTTATCGCACTGATCAAGTTGTATCAATGGATTATTTCTCCACTGATGGGCCCCAAATGCAGGTTCACTCCAAGCTGCTCGCAATATGCCATCGCAGCATTAAAAAAATATGGTTTTCTGAAAGGAACCTGGCTATCGCTAAAAAGAATTTCGCGCTGCCATCCCTGGGGTGGCCATGGTTACGATCCTGTTCCGTAAATTAAAGACAACGGTTTATTTCTGCATGGCAGACAGCCTGGAAATAATTTCCCTTACTTCCTTATTCGTATATGATTTATAAATTTCAGGAACAGAGCCGGCATCAAATCCTGAAGGGATGGTTGTGTAAGGACCAAAGACCTTCGCATTCGTAACTGAACTGATTCTTGCAATTTTGCCCGGAGGGATAAAATAATTTTTATTGGCTTCACTGGCATTCTGGCCGACAACCAGTTGCTGCAGGCTGTCAAGCCGATGTTTCAACTCTTCCTGAGTAATCACGGTATTGCTTGTTGTACCAACATGCTGATAACTGCCAACCACTGTATCGTTTTTCAGATTGGCAATAAACAATCCGTCTCCATTTGCTTCGAGTGTAAATTTTCCAGAGGGAGACTGGATATTTAATGTCACCGGATCGCTTCCGCTGAATTCCAGTTCTGCTTCATGGTGAGTAGTGCCATCAGTGACCGTTATATTTTTTTGAGTATTATCAACCTGGATATCACTGCTGGCATATACTAAAATTTTTTTGTGATGACCCGCGCACGCGCTGATAATAATGGACGTAATAAGGACAACAGGAAATATTTTTTTCATGTGTGATGGTTTTAAAAACAATCCCGATACAAAAGTACCGGGATGCAAATAACATAAATATTTTTTATTAAGAATTATAAAGCTTCCTCATATCTTTTACTGATCACGGTCCAGTTAATGACGTTCCAGAATGCAGCAAGATAATCGGCTCTCCTGTTTTGGTATTTGAGATAATATGCATGCTCCCATACATCCACGCCCAATATCGGAGTCCCTTTCACTTCTGCTACATCCATAAGCGGGTTATCCTGGTTTGGCGTAGAGGCAATAACCAGCTTGCCATCCTGCTCGATCAGCCATGCCCATCCGCTTCCAAAGCGTGTCATCCCTGCCTGAGCGAATTTTTCCTTGAATGCATCGAAAGATCCAAACTCTGCATTGATAGAATCTGCGAGTTTGCCCTTGGGCTGTCCTCCGGCGTTAGCTGCCAAGCTTTCCCAGAAAAAACTATGATTCCAGTGTCCTCCGCCGTTATTACGTACTGCAGGACTAATGCTGCCTGCTTTTTGTACCAGTTCTTCCAATGATTTTCCTTCATTCGGCGTTCCTGCGATGGCTTTATTCAGGTTGTCTACATATGCCTGATGATGTTTCCCATGATGAATCTGCATCGTCAATGTGTCTATGTGCGGCTCTAAAGCACTGTGTGCGTAGGGCAGCGCAGGTAATGTGAATGCCATAACTATTGTTTTTGATATTGAATGAATACTGTTTTTGGGATAACAAATGTACAGCTCAAAGGTTAATTACTCAAAACTTAAAAGAGGGTCCGGATCTCCCGGATAATAGGTCGGTTTTGAAGGATAGTGAGAAATATTTTCTACAACAAACAAAAAAGATTCAATCATTTTTGTAGTACCTTTCTCCCTCATCAAAAGGCAAATCATGGGTGATATTCCTTCCGGTCATTCTCGCAGAAAATTTATTGATAAGGTAACAAAAGGAATAATTGCGGGTTCTCTTGCGCCGGGCATCCTCAAAAGGGAGAACGATAATTCCAATATTCAATTATTGCAAAGATCCGAACAATATAGTGCAAACGATCAGGTTCAGGTTGCATTGATAGGCGCAGGTGGAATGGGTAATGCAGATGTGGGAACATGTCACACTGTTGCCGGAGTTAAAATTATTGCAGTTTGTGATTTATATAATGGCAGGCTTGATTCTTTCCAGAATAAATACGGTAAAGATATTTTTGTTACAAAGGATTACAAAGAAATTTTGTCCAGGAAGGATATTGATGCCGTGATTATTGCCACGCCCGATCATTGGCATAAGGATATTTCGGTGGAAGCCATGAACAGTGGCAAAGCTGTGTATTGCGAAAAGCCCATGGTACATGATATCACCGAAGGTCCGGCAGTGATCGATGCTCAAAATAAAAACAAGTCTGTATTTCAGGTGGGAAGCCAGGGCATGAGTTCATTGGGAAATGAAAAAGCAAAGCAACTGTATGAATCAGGGGCCATCGGCCAGCTCAATTATGCAGAAGGATTTTGGGCAAGAAATTCTCCGGAAGGAGCATGGGAATACGATATTCCTGTTGATGCTTCAGAGAAAACAGTCGACTGGAAAAGATTTTTAAAGAACTATCCCATGCGGAATTTTGACGCCAAGCGCTTTTTCCGCTGGCGTTGTTACAGGGATTATGGGACCGGGGTTTCGGGAGACTTGTTTGTTCATTTGTTTTCAAGCCTGCATTTTATCGTAAGCTCTTTTGGTCCGGAGAAAATTATGGCTACGGGAGGTTTGAGATATTGGAAAGATGGTCGTGAGGTCCCGGATATTTTGCTCGGTATGTTCGATTACCCGCAAACAGAAAAACATCCCGCATTTAATTTATCATTGCGTGTCAATTTTGTTGACGGAACTGCCGAGAATACCTATCTGCGCCTGGTGGGAAATGAAGGATCAATGATTGTTGAGTGGGATAAGGTCACGCTGACAAAAAATAAATCTTATCCACCTGCTGCAGACGATCCGTCTATAATTAAAGATAAACCCGATCCATTTTTCTATGACCGTAAACAAATGATCGATCCGGATGCCGTTGTTTTCAAAGCCGAGCAGGGATACAAAGGAGCGCATTTTGATCATCATTATAACTGGATCCATGCCATCCGTGGTGGAAGGCCCGTAATCGAAAACGCATTGTTCGGATACCGGGCTGCAGCACCGGCACTGCTTTGTAATGACAGCTATTTTGCAGGAAAAACGATGCGATGGGATCCCGTGAAATTAGCGCTGGCAAATCAAACATAGAAATTATGTCTGGTCAGTTTAATTATTGCCGGCAATGATTTATGTTCACAAAAATCAATCAGTAAAAATTTTTATCTATGCATATAAGAGTTACTACGATTGCACTGGCCTCCCTGGCCATTTTACTGTTTTCATTTTTCATGCCCGTAAGGCATCTGCATTTTCAGAACGGAGATAATATGCTCACTGATGCAGAGAAAAAAAGCGGTTGGGTATTGTTGTTTGATGGAAAGACTACTGACAAGTGGCGTACGTATAACAATCTTCCGGACGATAGCTGGGAAATTGTTGATGGGCAGTTGCATTGTAAGAAAGATGGTGTAACTCACCGGGCTGACCTGGTAACAAAAAACCAGTATGCAAGTTTTGACATTCAGCTTGACTGGAAAGTGGATAAGAGTGCGAACAGCGGATTGCTCTATCATGTAGTTGAAAAGGACAAAAAAGCTCCTTATGAAACCGGGCCCGAGTACCAGTTGATCGATGATCTCGGTTACACGGAAAAGTTAGAAGACTGGCAAAAAAGCGGAGCTGATTACGCCATGCACCCGCCATTAAAAATGGCTTCTAAACCTGTTGGTGAGTACAATCATACAGAACTGATCGTTAATGGCGCCCATGTTCAACATTGGCTTAACGGAGTGAAAGTTGCAGATTTCACAGCATGGACTCCCGAATGGGAAAAATTGAAATCATCTGGTAAATGGAAAGATTATCCTGATTATGGCAACGCAAAAAGCGGCTATATTGATCTTCAGGATCACGGAGGAGGAATCTGGTTCAAGAATATTAAGATTAAGAAACTGTAGTCAGAGGTGATTAGTCAGTGGTCAGTGGTCCGTATTATTAGTAGGTTTTCCCCCTATTGACCATTGACTACTGACCATTGACTATGATCCCTTATGCCTTATCTTTTTGCCTTAAAAAAATCCTTCATCAGCGCCGCGCATTCGTCTTTCAAAATGCCATGAATCAATTCTGTTTTTGGATGGAATGGAAGAGGAGCAACTCCTAATTCTTCGATTGAAGGACAGGGCACAATATATTTTTTATATCCGTTTTTCTCATCATTAGCACCATAGACCACGCGACCTATTTTACTCCAATATAGGGCGCCGGCACACATCAGGCAGGGTTCAACAGTAATATAAATACTGGCTTCCTGCAGATATTTTGATCCCAGAAAATTAAATGCAGAAGTAAGGGCAAGGATTTCGGCATGTGCTGTCGGATCAGTCAATCGCTCCACCTGGTTATGTCCTCTGGCAATTATTCTGTTATTCATGACTATAATAGCACCTACAGGAACTTCTCCGTCCTCGTATGCTTTTTTGGCTTCTTTGATAGCCTGCAGCATATAATACTCATCAGTCATGATTGGCAAAATTAGAATTTATTTTTTGATGCGATTGGCGTACAATCAGGAGGTACACCTACATCCCGCCTCCCGCATCCCGTATTTTGTTAACTTGTATCAGAATACTTCTTGCATGTCTCCTTCTTTCCTGCAGATTATAATTGCCATGGTTGCGGCTATCGGGGTCATATTGTTATTGACTATCAGATATCATGTACCTGCTTTTTTTGCCTTGTTGATTGCCTGTTTTGTCACCGGACTCAGCATACAGATGCCGGTAGCCGATATCATTACCACGATGAAAGACGGATTTGGCAATATCATGAAATCATTGGGATTTATTATTGTTTTGGGCACAACACTGGGTGTATTGCTGGAACATAGTGGTTCAACCAGGGTAATGGCCGATTTCATTCTTCGCAAAACCGGCGAACGCCATCCGGCAATGGCCATGAGCATTACCGGATTTATTGTGGGCCTCCCTGTTTTTTGTGATTCAGGATATATTGTTCTTAACGGGCTCATCCGGCCCCTGGCAAAGCGTACAGGCATCTCCGTTATTTCTATCGCCATTTCACTGGCTACAGGATTATTATCTGTTCATTGTCTCGTTCCTCCGCATCCGGGGGCCGCGGCCGCGGCAACAACGCTCAACGTCGATTTTGGAAGATTGATATTAGTAGGAGGTGTGATTGCTATTCCTGCGTTGATCGTTGGACACTGGTGGGCTGTACTTGCAGGAAAAAAAATGGTCATTGACAGTCCGTCTGAAGAAATGGCGACAGATGAAATAATATCTTCAGGGCCTTCTGTAGTCAGGGCATTTCTTCCGGTGGTGGTGCCGGTTGTTTTGATTGCGGTCAGATCCTTCGTTTCGATAGAACATGCGTCCGCAAATCGATGGCAGAATATTTTTTTATATCTCGGAGACCCGGTTATCGCACTGAGCATTGGTGTATTGCTTGCACTGAATGCAAAAAAGGGCTGGAAAAGATATGAACTGAGTAAGCGCTTACAGGAATCCATTGAAAAAGCCGGCAGTATTCTCGTGATCATCGGGGCAGGAGGGGCTTTCGGCGCTATACTGGCTGCTGCCAAGCCCGGTGAGCATTTCAGTGAAGTGATGAATCTTGGAAATAAAGCGATACTGTTTTCATTTTTACTCACCCTGGTTTTGAAAACAGCACAGGGCTCCTCAACTGTTGCCATCATTACTGCTGCTGCAATTGTTCAACCCCTACTGCCTGCACTGGGTGTACATGATCCGACCGGGCGACTGCTTGTCGTATTATCCATGGGGGCCGGATCGATGATCATTTCACATGCCAACGATGCCTATTTCTGGGTGATCGTGAAATTTTCCGGGTTTGATATAAAATCTGTTTTACGGGTATATTCCATTGCCACTTTATTAATGGGCCTGGTGACCTTATTATTTGTGTACCTTCTTTCTTTCATTCTGTCATCCTAACAGTCATGCATATCCTCATTGCGCCCAACGCATTTAAAAACAGCCTGGATGCCAACAGTGCAGCGCAAGCAATCAGAAAAGGTTTGGAAGAAAGCAACCTTTCCTGCACCTGCTCCTGTTTCCCTGTTGGCGACGGAGGGGACGGCACGGCTGCTCTTTTATTGCAAAGACTCGGAGGAAGAATTCTGCCTGTTTCAGTACACGATCCTTTGGGAAGAAAGATTGATAGTCGCCTGGGCCTGATTGATAAGGATAAAACAGGAGTGATTGAACTGGCAGATGCATCGGGATTGCGGTTACTGAAATCAGGGGAATACAATCCTCTCCGCTCAGACACTTATGGTGTTGGCGAATTGATGAAATGCGCATTGGATCTGAAAGTTGGAAAAATAATTCTTTGTGTCGGTGGCAGTGCTACCGTTGATGGTGGTGGTGGAATGCTAAAAGCATTAGGTTTGAAATTTCTTTCACCAGAACAAGGCCAGCTAGAATATATACCCTCCGGGTTTACCGATCTGGCTTCAATCGACACATCAACATTAGATTCGAGAATTCTGGAGACTGAATTAATCGTATTGTGCGATGTAAACAATAAGTTACTTGGGAAAGATGGAGCTGCGGCGATTTTTGGCCCGCAAAAAGGCGCGACTGTAGAAGAAGTAAGAGAACTGGAAACCTGCTTACAAAGATTTCGGGATATTGCGTTGGAAAAAACAGGCAGGGATATGGCGGTGATGAAATATGGAGGTGCTGCAGGTGGAACAGCAGCAGGGCTTTCAGTTTTTTTGGATGCCCGGCTGATCAATGGGATAGATTATTTTTTAGAAATCACCGGTTTTGATGCAGCCCTGGAGGAATCTGATCTTGTGATTACCGGAGAAGGCAGCATCGATTCTCAAACCTTGCAGGGAAAAGGCCCGTTTGGCGTGGCAGTCAAAGCGAAAGAAAAAAATATTCCAGTAATCGGATTGTCTGGAAGCCTGGATCCCGATGAGCATAAACTATTGCATCAATATTTTGATGCACTTGTTTCCATTAACGACGAAGGGGTTGAATTAAGTAAGGCATTAGAAAATACATCAATCAACCTTACCCGCACCGCAAGGGCACTTGGAGATTTTTTGCAATCGGGAAATCGATCATTCATTAACTAATAACTATAACATGGATACAACGAAGACGTTTGTCGATAGAGAAAATCAGGAACAAGAAATCGGTAGCCTGAAATCCATACGCGACTATTATATCTCCGGTATCACCAGGCCCTATGCATTTCGCATGCAACGATTGCTCGCCCTGAAAAATATAGTGTTGAAATATGAAAAAGAAATCAGCTTGGCTTTATATAGTGATTTAAAAAAAAGTCCGGAAGAAACATACGCTGCAGAAACGGGATTGGTCCTGGCGGATATCAATCTTGCATTAAAGAATCTCCACCAATGGATGCGCCCGAGAAAAACGGCTACCAACCTTGTTAATTTCCGATCTTCAAGTACGATCTATCAGGATCCGAAAGGCGTAGTGCTTATCATTTCACCCTGGAACTATCCTTTTCAGCTATTATTTATACCCCTGGTTGGTGCAATTGCAGCCGGCAACTGTGTGGTATTAAAACCTTCTGAGTTGTCACCCGCCACGGCATCGATCATGGAAAAAATAATAAAAGAAATTTTTCCGCCTGAATATATCAGGATCATTCCTGGTGATGGCTCTGTCATCGTACATGCTTTGATTAATTCGTTCAGGTTTGATCATATTTTTTATACCGGCAGCATTCCGGTCGGAAAAATAATTTACAAGATGGCAGCTGAAGCATTAATCCCGGTTACTTTGGAATTGGGAGGCAAAAGCCCTGCCGTGGTGGAAAAAGATGCCAATATCAGGATTGCGGCCCGGCGCATTGCCGAGGGAAAATTTATTAATGCAGGACAGACCTGTGTGGCACCGGATTATCTGCTCGTTCATGAAAAACTGAGGGATAAGTTCATGGGAGAATTAAACAGGACAATCAGGAATTTTTTTGGAGAGAACCCTGCTGTGAGTCAGAGCTATGGAAAAATCATCAGTGAAAAGAGATTTGATGTATTGATAAGTTATTTGTCTGAGGGCCGCATCGTGCATGGCGGTCAGCATGATCGGTCAGCATTATTTATTGCGCCAACTATCATGGATAATATATCAACTGATTCGGTTTTGATGAAGGAAGAAATTTTTGGACCGATATTGCCTGTGTTCAGTTTCACCAACATGCAAGAGGCGCTTGACATTATTCAACTCAATCCTAATCCGCTTTCTTTTTATGTATTTACCGCTGATCCGGCAAAAGAAAAAGCTTGGATTGCCAAATTGCCATTTGGAAATGGCTGCGTCAATAATGCAGCATGGCAGTTTGCCAATCATCATTTGCCATTTGGAGGTATTGGTAACAGCGGGATTGGCGCTTATCATGGCAGGTTTTCCTTTGATATTTTTTCGCATGCCAAACCGGTAATGAAAACATATTCCTGGCCTGATTTAAATATTAAATACCCGCCCTTCACAGGAAAACTGAAATGGTTCAAATTATTTATGCGCTAGGGTAAACAGCACCCGATTGGTATCTGATATTGATTTAATTTTGTTGTCATTGCAGGGAATGAAACCTAAACCAAAATACTTTGCCATTGTTTTAATACTATTTGTAGCCGGTATCTATATGTATGTGCAGGTCGCAACACGAAATTCTATCCATATGACAGGCAGACAGAAATTGTTGAAAGTGTTTTATCCGGTTTTGATGAGTATAAACAAATTATTCGGGAGCAATAATTCAAAAATAAAAACAAACATGAAAAATGTGAAGCCACAGATTTCTTTTTATTCTTTGGATGCAACTTCGAATAATGGAACAGATATCCCGTTTGATCAATTTAAAGGGAAAAAAGTATTACTGGTCAATACTGCTTCAAACTGCGGTTATACGGGACAGTATGATGAGCTGCAGAAACTCTATGCGCAATTCCGGGGCCAGTTGGTTATCCTTGGATTTCCCGCAAATGATTTTGGTGAACAGGAAAAAGGAACTGATGAAGAAATTGCGAGTTTTTGTAAGGTCAATTATGGAGTCAGTTTCCCGATGGCAAAAAAAAGCAGGGTGGTAAGAGGGGCGGATCAAAACAAAGTATTTGAATGGCTGACCAATAAGAATAAAAATGGATGGAATGATCAGCAGCCGGTTTGGAATTTTTCCAAATACCTTGTCAATGAAAAGGGGGAATTGACGAATTACTTCGATCCTTCAATATCGCCTTTAAGTAGTGAAGTGATCGCCGCAATTGGACAGGAGAAATAAAAATTTGATAGTGGCTGCGCTATCCGAATGATTTAATTCATCAGATGTTCACCAAAGCTGATATCGAGAAATATTTCATTGCTGAGAAAAACGAAAGCCTGCTTTTTCTGGCGCTGGGCATCATTGCCATCCTGCTTTCCGTTTTATTCTTTTCTTTTTTGAAAACAAATTTTTATAAAGGAGCAGCCATTCCCTTATTGGCGATTGGATTGATACAGGCTGTTGTTGGATATACTGTATATGCCAGAACCGATGGACAACGGATCGACAATGTGTATGCTTATGATATGAATCCGGGTCAGTTGAAGAGCGAAGAATTACCGAGGATGAAAACCGTAAATAAAAATTTTGTTATTTACCGCTGGATAGAGATAGCATTCATTGGGGTCGGGCTGGCGCTTATTTTTTTATATAAATCCGGCCCTGAAAAGGCTTTCTGGTTTGGGCTGGGTCTCACACTCGCGATACAGGCTGCCATCATGTTGTGCGCTGACTACTTTGCCGAAAAAAGAGCTGGCGTATATACCACGCAGTTAGAGAGTTTGGCTAGCAGCAACAAGCCTACCTGAAAAAACGAATACAGGGATATTTAAAGAATTCTCCATTATTTGCCCTGATCGCAGCGATCACGACCAGTATCCAGGAAGTGAGCCAGATCAGTGACAATAAAAGCCCAAGCCCCATTCCGCCGGCGAATAGTGCAAACAGATTACCTGTCAGCGAACTATATCCCAGCGAACTGAACAGGAAGAAAAAAAAAATAATGGAGATGACAAGAAGAGAAAGTTGAAAATTCAATGATTCCTTGCCATGTGGATTGATTTCCGGTAATTCATTTTTTTTAATCTGCCACACGATCAGAGGACCCAGAATATTTCCGAGTGGAATGATAAGACCTGCGAGGGCAGAAAGATGGCAGAACATAGACCAGTTGCGGACTTCCTGTTCATGTGAATCCATGCATCTAGCAATTTGCCTGAAGATACTATGAAAATATTAAAATATCAACAGGCCCATGCTTCCTCTGAAACTGAAAATGAGGCATGCACTGTTTTTTCAGGAATATGACCAGTGTACCTTGAACAAATCTGATCTAAAACTTCTTCAATTTCTTCGCTTGAATTTTTTTGTACCAGCTGATTCCGGAACTCCTTAATGTGCGGGTATCCTTTCAGGTAATTGGTATAGTGGCGCCGCATTTCGAGAATACCCAACACCCGACCCTTCCATTCAATGGAGCGGTTCAGGTGCTGACGGATGGTATCAATACGCTGCTCAATGGAAGGCGCTGCAGCATGTTTTGCAGTTTGTAAAAAATATTTGATTTCGTTAAATATCCAGGGATAGCCAATGGCAGCGCGACCAATCATGATGCCATCAACCCCATATTTATTTTTGTATTCAAGGGCTTTTTCGGGTGAATCGATATCTCCATTCCCGAACACGGGGATATGTATGCGCGGATTGTTTTTTACTTTGGCGATCAGCGTCCAGTCGGCTTCTCCCTTATATAATTGAGAGCGGGTTCTGCCATGAATGGTGAGGGCTTTAATACCGACATCCTGCAAACGTTCAGCAACCTCTTCAATGTTTTTGGACTGATCATCCCAACCAAGTCTTGTTTTTACTGTGACGGGCAGCCTGGTCGACTGTACAACGGCCTTGGTTAGACGAATCATCGTTGAAATATCCTTTAATACGGCGGCCCCGGCTCCTTTGCAAACTACTTTTTTTACCGGGCAGCCGAAATTGATGTCTACAAGATCCGGATTCGTGGTATCAATGATCTTAGCGCTCAGTGCCATCGCTTCTTCATCTCCTCCGAAGATCTGTATGCCAAAGGGGCGTTCGTATTCGAAGAAATCAAGTTTCTGTCTGCTTTTGATCGCATCGCGGATTAACCCTTCACTGGAAATAAATTCACTGTACATGAGATCTGCGCCATGCTGCTTGCATACATAACGGAATGGCGGATCACTTACATCCTCCATGGGAGCAAGCAGCAGAGGAAAATCAGGAAGAGATATGTTTCCGATGGTTACCATATATTAAATATGAGATTCGGGATACGGGATACGGGATACGGGATGCGGCATGTTCATCCTGCCTCTTTATGCTTATCTTGCGATCCTGTTCTCATTTACAGGGACGCAAATTTATCAATTTTATTGTAGAATCCTGCACGTTATCGCATGCATAACTATCTGAAAAATAAATCCGCCTGGCTGCAACTGGTGATTTTTGGGGGATTGACATTTGGAATCACATTTGCAGGTTCTTTCCTCGGGCTGAGTATCGTGGCTGCATTGAATCATATCAATCTCAATGATCTGACCAACTTTAAACCGGACGATTATGCCAAACCTCAATATGCCGGTTTGGTAAGAGGTTTACTTGTTGTTCAGTTTTTTGCAATCTTTCTGTTACCATCTCTTGTCTTTGCCTACCTGGCCGATCCAAGACCCTTACAATTTGCTGGCTTCAAAAAACCTGACCGCTCAAGTTTTATTTTACTGGGGATCATCATCGTTTTTTGTTCATACCTCATGGTTGCCTACCTGGGAGTATTGAATGAAAAATTTGTTCATCATTTTCTCGGCAAGAGCGCTCAGCAATGGGTTGAGAAGGCGGAATCGGATGCCACAGGGACCATGCAGAATATTCTTACCATGAACAACACAAAGGATTTACTCGTTTCGATTTTCCTCGTGGGAGTGCTCGCTGCGATCGGAGAAGAGTTATTTTTCCGGGGCATCCTGCAAAGAATATTTATCCAGGTTTTTAAAAATCCATGGTGGGGCATTGTCGTTACGGCTGCCATTTTTTCTGCTGTACATGGTCAGTTTCTGGGCTTTATTCCAAGAATGATTTTAGGAATCGTTCTTGGTGCACTCTATTGGTACAGCGGAAGCTTGTGGACCTCAATTATCGGACATTTTATTTTTAATACACTGCAAATAATATTAGTGTACGTTAAAGCCGCCGATGTCAGCCAGCAAAATGATGGCAATGACAAATTTCTGCCCGGGGTTTCTATTATTGCCGGGATTGTTGTCATTGCATTGCTTAATTATCTTCGCAAGCGTTCGCTCACCACATATTCGCAGGTTTACAGGACTGAAATCAATGACGGGTTTTTGGAATAATGTTTTTTGAATGAAAGAAAGCTGCTATTTTTTGATAACCGATCAAAACCCTTCTTCATTATAAAAAACTTCCGGAATCATGGTTCTTTATTACCTTCACTCCATGGTGCTGCAAGTAGGCAATTTCAGAACACGGGCTCTCACCGCACTCGTATTTGCGGCAATCATGCTCGGAGGTGTCTTATGGAACAAGTGGAGTTTTTTTATTTTATTTTCGGTTATCCATTTCGGTTGCTGGTATGAGTACCAGTGGTTGGTGGGCCTCATTGATCCAGGCTACACGAAAATCACCAGATTTCACAGATACGGAGTGATGCTTGCGGGCTGGTGTATTATGCTTTATTTCACTGACAATCTTTATTATATCGGCGACCTTTCATTGAGCAAGCTGGGTTTTTGGGGAGGGTTGATTTTGCTTTTCGTATTACCGGTTCTCGAAATCTTATTCGTCCAAAAAATCAGGTTGAAAAATATTGCCCACTCTGCTTTTGGACTCATATATATTTCCCTCACCTTAGGATTGCTCACCAGGTTGAGATGTATGTATTATGACGATCTGGATTATTTTAACAAATTACTCGTACTGATGATTATTGTAAGCCTTTGGATCAACGATACGATGGCATATATCATGGGATCACTTATCGGCAAAACCCCGCTCACTTCCATTTCTCCTAAAAAAACCTGGGAGGGAACTATCTCCGGGATTTTACTTTCCATTATTGTCATGGGCGTTGTCGGTTATTTTGTGAGCAGTGAATTTGACTGGCAGACGATTTTGCAGTGGATGTCAATTGCTGCAATTGCATCTGTCGCCGGAACTTTTGGCGATTTACTTCAAAGCAAACTCAAAAGACTGGCCAACGTCAAAGACAGTGGTAATATCCTGCCTGGACACGGAGGATTTCTCGACCGGTTTGATTCTTTGCTGCTCGCAGCTCCCTTTGTCTGGGTGTATATTACATTGATTACAAAATTCGGTTCCTGATCGCGTGCATTTCCTACATTTGCCCTTCAATCTGGTTCATGACGATTCACAAAGAAGGATATAAAACGATTGGCATCAGCGTATTTGCTTTTGTGTTGATCAATCTTGCTTCTTTTTACTTCATTAGCTTTCATCTGCCCTGGCTGAGCTGGATCATCTTCATTGTTACATTTGCCCTGTTGTTGTTTCTGATTTCTTTTTTCCGGGTGCCCTCACGTACACCAACAATCGACAACAGAATGATTGTTAGTCCTGCCGATGGAAAAGTGGTTGTTATTGAAGAAACTTTTGATGAGGAATATTTTAAAGATAAACGACTGCAGGTTTCAATTTTTATGAGCCCGGCCAATGTGCACAGGAACGTAAATCCGATTGGCGGGGAAGTCATGTATAATCAATATCATAAAGGGAAATACCTGGTTGCATGGCATCCTAAATCATCGACTGAAAATGAAAGGCACAGTGTGGTCATCAAAAATGCTGAAGGAGCCATTTTGGTGAAACAGGTGGCCGGTGCTTTGGCGAAGCGTATTGTAAATTATCTGGAAGTGGGGCAGATAGTGAAGCAAAGCTCGGAAATGGGTTTTATTAAGTTCGGGTCGCGTGTAGATATCCTGATGCCCACAGACGCAAAAATAAAAGTGCAACTGAACCAATCAGTACAGGGGGGCGTGACTGTTTTGGGAGAATGGTAGATTTTTTTTAATCCTATGTGTATCTATGTGCCTATGACCCTATGGGTTAAAGAAAATTCACCGCAACTTGTCCCGCTTTTGCCGGATAGACTCAATAGGATCATAGGAACACATAGGTGTGATTAAGTTTAATATCCCTTATTAAAAAATAGTCTCGAGTTCTTTCAATGAATAAACTGTGTATGTGGGTTGAATACCCGGTTCAATGCGGAGATGATTTACATACACCTGATCCATGCCTGCATTCATCGCTCCCTGGATGTCCACATCGACGCTGTCCCCGATCATGATACTTTCTTTTTTGGTTGCATTTGTCTTCATCAATGCATAGTCGAAAATTTCTTTATGAGGTTTTAAACTGTTTGATGCTTCCGAAGTAATGACTTCTTTAAAATAATTATTCAATCCGGAATTAGTCAGTTTGCTATGTTGCGTTTTCTCAAACCCGTTGGTGATCAGATGCAGTTCGTATTTTTTCTCAGTCAGGTAGTTCAGTATTTCTTTTGTATATGGAAATAAGGTTTTTCGTGTGGGCAGCAGATCAAGAAATAAAACGCCCATTTTTCTTGCCAGTTCCTCATCTCCTATTTTGAAATCAAGCAAAGTGAGCCACATTCTCTTCCATCTGAGTTCATCCACCTTGATAAATCCGTTCCGGTAGCGCTCCCAAAGCTTGTCGTTGTGAACGAGATAGTTTTTATGGAAGAGATCAAAATCATCAACGCCACGACCTTTCAGATCAAGAGTTTCATAGAGTTCCTCCATCGACTGCCGGCTATTGGCTTCGAAATCCCAGAGCGTATGATCCAGGTCAAAAAAAAGGTGGCGGTATTTCATTCTGTAATTTACAATTTAGAATACCGAAAAGATTTACGATTTTAGATGTGTGATCGGTGCAATCTAAATTTGAGCTCATGAATGCCGTCATTACCGGTGCTTCAAGGGGAATTGGAAATGCCATTGCCGAACGTTTTGCGTCAAACGGGTATAACCTTTATCTCTGTTCGAAAAACGAATTATCGTTATATAAAGCCATGGAGGTGCTTATCTCAAAATATCCTGATGTTTCGATCAAGGCAAAACCCGCCGACCTCAGTGATAAAGAAAAAGTAATAATTTTTGGGAAATGGATCCTGGATTCCGGAATTACCATTGATGTATTGGTCAATAATGCGGGGAGTTTTTTACCGGGAAGTATCCACAACGAAGAACAGGGTGTATTGGAAAATATGATTAAAACGAATTTGTATAGCGCGTATCAGCTGACCAGAATGCTATTACCGGAAATGATGAAAAAGAAAAAAGGGCACATCTTTAATATCTGTTCAATAGCTTCTCTGGACGCCTATCCTGACGGGGGATCTTATAGTATCAGCAAATTTGCGCTGGCCGGATTTTCAAAAAATTTAAGGGAAGAAATGAAGCCTCACGGAATTAAAGTAACTACGGTATATCCAGGTGCAGTGTACACGGATTCATGGGCGGAATCGGGGGTTAACAGAAATCGCCTGATGGAAGCCAGTGATATAGCAGAGATGATTTTGTCTGCGGCGAAGTTATCGCCAAAGGCCTGTGTGGAAGAAATCATCCTTCGTCCGCAATTAGGCGATTTGTAAAAGCCTTCTATGCCTGTTTTAACTGACTTTTAAGGCCGTATTTTCTTCACACTGGCAATCAAATTTTATATTTGTATGCGGATGAGGATGGGTATGAATTTGACGAACCAGTATAAATCTTTAATTATTATTTCAATTTTACGTTCCAGACTTATATTCCTGCTGATTTCGGTGATCGCTACTGAACCGGTGTTCGCCCAGTTGAAATTTACTGCCATCACAAGCAGTAAGGAAATAGGCCGGGGAGATTATGTGCAGGTTGAATTCGTTATTGAGAATGCACATCAGATAGAACATCTCACACATCCTTCTTTCCAGGATTTTAATATCGTGCAGGGACCGATTCAATCGAGCGGGATGAGCGTAATCAATGGCACTGCCACACAATACAAAGCTTTATCATTTGTGCTGCAGCCTCTCCGCACCGGTAAGTTTACAATACCCGGAGCGACGGCGACCGTCGATGGCAAGGCCATGCATTCCAATTCGGTAACCATCCACGTCAGTGCGAATGGATCCACAAACAATAATAGTGCGCAATCCAACCCCAGGTTTGCATGGCCTGGCGAGCCCGAGGAGATTGACAGGGAATATTTTTTAAAACCTGGCGAAAACATTTCCGAAAAAATCAGGAAGAATTTATTTGTTAAGGTAGATGTCAGCAAGACAAATTGCTATGTGGGTGAACCGATCGTGGCCACATACAAATTATACTCGAGGGTGCAATCTGAATCGAGGGTAATAAAACATCCTTCACTGAATGGCTTCAGCGTATATGATATGATTGATCCCAATAGCGACGTGGCTTCGGTGGAAAGGGTGAACGGGAAGCCATTTACAGTTCATGTAATCAGAAAAGCACAGCTCATTCCACTGCAGGCAGGTACCGTTCAGCTGGATCCTGTTGAAGTTGAAAATACAGTCCATTTTCTTAAGAATGTTTCGGCCCAGAAAAAACATAGCAGCAATTCACTCCAGGATTTTTTTGATGATCTTACAGATGATAATGCAGAAGGCATACCTGTTGAGCAGGATATTACACTCGAAAGCAAACCAGTGACTATTTCCGTAAAGCCATTGCCGGAAGAAAAAAAACCTGCTGATTTTAATGGTGCAGTTGGGCATTTCACTGTCAGCGCGGGAGTAGAAAACAAGAATATCAGTGCACAGGATGCAGCAGTTTTGAAAGTAACCGTGAAAGGAAATGGTAATCTCCCGGTAGTGAATGCCCCCGTGGTTGATTGGCCGGCAAACACTGAAACCTATGACCCCACTGCGAAAGAAGATATCGATAAAACTGAATTCCCCCTTGGCGGGTCAAAAACATTTGAATACAGTTTTATTCCCAAACAGACTGGTGATTTTAATATTCCATCCATTCAGCTTTCTTATTTTGATCCCCAGAGCAGTTCATATAAAACCGTACAAAGTCAGCCGGTGAACCTTTCAGTGGGAATCGCAAAAAGAAAGAAAAACAATCTTTATATTGCTCCCGGCTCACAGCAGATCATCCCGACATCAAATTATTTTCTCAGTTTTTTGAAGGATCACCTCGAATGGTTTTTTACCATTTTAATTCTTACCGGGCTGGCCGCTTATTTGTGGTTGCAGAATATTAAACTAAAAAAGGATCGAAAGGCTGTTCAACCGGTAGTACAGGCCGTAACAACTCCTGCGCCAACTGATTCGACACCGGTTTTGATTGATCCGCTAACTCATGCAAAGCAATTATTTGAGCGGGATGATTATACAATTTTTTATGCTGAATTGAACAGATCATTGTGGAATGTAGTGGCTGATAAACTGAATCTTCCTGCAAGCGAATTAAATAAACATAATATTACGTTGAAGTTACAATCTCATGGTGTGGACAAAGAAACCACGGATCTCCTGGATGCTACGTTGAACGAATGTGAAATGAAATTATATACCCCTGATTATAGCACACATGATATGAAACGTATTCTTCAAAATGCTGAAGAGATTGTGCAAGCGTTGAATAAAGCCTGATGTATCGGTTGTTATCCGGCTATTCCGTGTATTTGTATCCCACACCTCTTACGGAATGAAAATATTTGGGATTGCGACTGTCTTCCTCAAAATATTTCCTGAAATTTAGAATGAAATTGTCAATTGTTCTCGTTGTAGGGTAAACATTATATCCCCATACCGTTTGCAGGATTTTTTCTCTCGGAACCACTTCATTTTTATTTTCAATCAATAGTTTTAGCAGCATGGTTTCTTTTTTGCTCAGCTGAATCCGCTCATTATTTTTTGTAGTGGCCTCCTGGGCTTTAAAGTCGATTGTATTTTTCCCAAAAGAATACACGTCACTCACAGAATCCCGGTCCTGCAATTTTTTGTTTTTCTCTATCAGCTTCTGTACGCGAAGCAGCAATTCTTCCAGGTTAAAAGGTTTATTGAGATAATCATCGGCTCCTTTCTTCAATCCCAATACCCTGTCGGCACTTGTATTTTTTGCGCTGAGTATCAGTATGGGCACATTATTGTTCTGTATCCTGATTGCTTCCGTAACGTTGATTCCATCTAAGCCGGGCATCATGACATCGAGTATCACCAGGTCGAAGTACTCCTGTTGAATCGCCTTCAATGCCTGGGTGCCATCAAATGCTGAAGTAACCTCATAGTTTTCCAGCTCAAGATTTAACCTGAGTGCATCGTGGAGATTCTCTTCGTCTTCGACCAGTAGAATGGACTTTTTAGATCTGTCGTTCATAACCGTATGCAGACTGAAAAACAACTGTAAAAATACTTCCTACCGGATAATTATCTGATACATTAATTTGTGCTTTATGATCAGTTGCTATTTTCTTACATAAGTAAAGACCCAGGCCTGTTCCTTTCGCCGTCCGTGTTTCCTCATTGCCGATACGGTAAAATTTTCTGAAGATTTTTTTTGAATCAGCGGGGGAAATACCTGTGCCTTCATCTTCTACCTCTAAAACAATATGTGCATGATCCCTTTTAAGCCGGATAGTTATTTTACTCCCTTTGGGCGAATATTTTACAGCATTCTCGATGAGGTTATTGAAAAGTATTTGCAATAACAGGCTGTCGCCGGTTAGGTGCAAGTCGGGCTGAACATCGATTTCCCATTTTTTTTCCGGGAAACGGATATTGAAATCATTTGCAGTTTTAAGTACAAGCGTCGAAATGGCCACCCGGTCTTTGAAAAGCTGATAGCGGTTGCTTTCCAGTTGGGCAGAAACCAGGATATTATTGGCCATGCTATCGAGCCGGTTGATTTCCTCCAATGCAGAATGAATGAGTTTTTCTTTTCTGACTTCATCAAGATTATATTTTCCAAGGGTCTCAAGATTCAGTTTGGCGACAGCAATTGGCGTTTTTAGTTCATGTGTGATGGCCGTCATAAAGTTTTGTTGCTGCTGTTGAAGTTTGATTTGACGCATCACTGCACGATAGAGAAAGACTGCCCCAACTGAAATGACTAATAGAAATATTGAACCTTCTCCGATATACTGAGCTGTTTTCCGGTCTTCGTCAACTAGAATTAGGGTTGATTTGCTGGCATAGGCCGGATCCTCCGATTTTATTTCTTCGATTTTAAGTTGAGACATCCTTCGATTCTGTGATTGCAGTTCAATAAACCAGAATATCAACGCTGCCAGGATATAAAGCAGCAGCAACCAATAAATAACTGCGGCAAATACAAGTCTTTTCTTTTTATACAAGATAATTCGTTTGACGTATCAACAGGGCTATAATAATAGCGAATGGATTTGAAACACAGAGTCACCTGACTTTTTCGACTCTTATACCCACGTTCAATACATGTTTCAGCGGGTCCTGGCGCATTAGCTGTTCAATCGTGAAATGGTATTCTCCAGGCTTTTTAAATTTTGTTTCGGGCTGAATCAATACCCTGTTTTCATAGATATCATCCATGGCTGTTCCCAGCCAGCCCTTATCATTGGTAGCCAGTGTAAGATCATAGCGCTGACTTTTTGCGCCTGCATCACCCGGTTGCGATACGGTTGCCTGAATCCATATATTATTGTAATCGTATGCATCCGTATGCCTCAAAACAAGATAAATATTGTACAGCGAAATAGTGTCACCGATAACAAATTTTATATCGGGCTTAAAACTGCTTTCCCACTGCTGCTTCGGTATGGCGACATTTTTTTCAAAAACACCGGTAGTCAATAAGCAGGAAGAGAAACCAAGGATACAAAGAATGAAAGAAAAAATAGAAATCAAAGATGCTGCACTGTCCTTTTTATTTCTGAATCTCATAATTTAATTATGCCTGTTGATCTCTTTGAATTTGGGATCTTGATGATTTGAAAAATCAACCTTTTTTTAAACCTAATTGTTCCTAATGTGCCTATGATCCTATGTGGTAAAGAAAGGATTTACCACATAGACACAGTAGAATTATAGGAACATATAGGGTTCACAACACATTAAGCACCTGCTCTTTTGCTTTTTCCAGTTCATCCTTCATCAGGACAACATATTTCTGAATGGATGCATCATATGCTTTTGAACCCGTGGTATTAATTTCCCTTCCTATCTCCTGGAGGATAAACGATAGTTTTTTTCCTTTGTTTTCTTCAGGTTCTTTTAACACCGCCTTGAAATAGTCGCAATGATTTTTTAATCTCACCTGTTCCTCGCTGATATCAATTTTCTCTATATAATAAATGATTTCCTGTTCAAGCCTGTTCGTATCATAATTTTCCTTTCCCACCTGTTCTTCCAATAATTTTCTGAGCCCTTCCTTGATTTTTTGCTGCCGGAGGGGTTCAAGCTTTACAATTTCTTCCTGCTGCTTCAAGATATTGTCAATTCGCAAAATCATGTCTTCTTCCAGGGATTTCCCTTCCTCATGCCGATGCAGGTTCAGGTCTTCAACTGCAGCCAGAATGACTTCTTTGAATTCCTTCCATTCTTCATCCGTTAATGTATCTCCCGTTGGTGTGATTACTTCAGGAAGTTTGACAAGCGTGCTTAAAATATTTGAAGGATCAAGTTTCAATTCGCCGGATAATTCTTCCAATGCCTTGTAATAAGCTTTTGCCAGGTCGGTATTAATGCTGACCGGTCTGGCAGTGCCGGTTTGCTTCAGACTGATCACACAATCCAAGCTTCCTCTCCCCAGGTTTTCTGAAAGTAATTTGCGGATTTCAAATTCATAAGGTTTCAAAAATCCAGGCAATTTTAACTGTAGTTCGAATTGTTTTCCGTTCAGCGATTTAATGTCGACCAAGAAAGTTTTATCTCCAACCGTTTCTTCAGCCCTTCCAAAGCCAGTCATGGATTTTACCATACTCTAGGATTTAATAATAACGGAAAGATAAGGAATTAGTTTGTTGATATGATTGATGATGGCTTTTGGCGATATCTTAAACTGAATAAAGTAACCACAGCACACTTTCTAAAACGAAGATTCAGCCGAATAATTTTTTATACATTTCGGTTTTGCTCATGGCAATCATTTCACCCGGTTCTAATTTGTCTATTGTCAATTGTTCTATCCGGTAACGGACCAGCCTGAGCGTGGGGAATCCTACTGCCGCCGTCATTTTTCTGACCTGCCTGTTCTTTCCTTCCCGCAATATCATCCGGATCCAGCTTACGGGAATATCTTTTCTGTATCTTATCGGAGGATAGCGTTCAGGTAAATCGGGAACGGTTAGAAATTTTCCGGCTTTACATTTTTTGGTCTTATACATTTTACCGGAAATATTTATCGACACTCCGGATTGCAGGGTATTTATTGCATGTTCACTGATTTCTCCTTCAACCTGTACCCAATACTCCCTTTCATGAGCAAGATCCGGATGCAGCAATCGATAATTCAGTTGCTTGTCGTCCGTTAATATAAGAAGGCCCTCGCTGTCATAATCCAGTCGTCCCAGCGGATATACGTCCTTGGGTACTCTGAAAAAATTTTTCAACGTTTGCTTTCCTTCCTGCGATGTAAATTGAGAAAGAACCTGAAATGGCTTATATGCGATGAAATAATGAAACAACTCAGGGAAATTAATTAACAGCAAAAAGATCCAGGCAATATCCTCTCAAAATAAAAAGCCCCGCCAGTAAGCGGGACTTTTATTATTTGGATGGGTTAGTAAGTACAGGGAAACAAAATTCCCTACACAATATTAAAAATAATTTTCCCGATCTAAAAAAATTTTCTCATAAATTTTATGCACATTTTTTTTGAGGTGTGGAAAAGGAAGATCAATTGATCGACCAAAAGATGGTGATCCGCATAGTCATAATTTAAATGTCTGATGAGATTCTTTTCTGATTTTTTTATTTTACATCTTCTGAAATATTGATGAATACAGCGTTTCAGCGCATTCGCCAGGATGTTGGAAAATAATTTATTTTTTTCCAGTTTAATATTTTAATGAACCCTGACAAGGTTTTTCGAGTTCATTTAATGTGGGAAATCCTGCAAATTTTTTTTTGCGTTAAATGCAAAAAATGATGTTTATACCCAAAATACCAACATTTGACTTGTCCGGAACTGTTGGTTAGGGCTGTTTGCAGGGATTTTGGAATGCGGAAATGCCAGTCTTAAATCCTCAAAACTTAATTCATAGAAGCAGCTCTGAGCGTACAGCATATTTTGATTAGGTTTACATTAAAATTTGCAGCATGAAATTTCCTTCTCCTGTAGCATTGCAGTGGCTGGCAGACTTTCTCAATGCAAAGCTGATCGGCGACAAGAATGCACAGGCCTTCGGCATTAATGAAATACACAAAGTGGAAAAAGGCGACCTGGTGTTTGTAGATCATCCAAAATATTATAGCAAGTGTATTGAATCCGATGCTTCATATATCATCATTAATAAAGAAGTGGTTATCCCGGAAGGAAAAGCCCTGTTGGTAGTTGATCAGCCTTTCGAGGCTTATCTTAAAATTGTTGCACATTTCAGGCCATTTGAGGCTGCCACCAAAATGATCAGCGACTCATCGACCATCGGCAAGGGAACATTTATTTACCCGGGAGCATTCATTGGTCATCATGTCACAATTGGGAACGACTGTATCATCCATCCCAATGCCGCCATCCTCGATTATTGTGTGATAGGTAATAATGTCGTTATCCAGGCCGGAACAGTCATCGGATCAGACGCATTTTATTACAATACAAAAAAAGACCGGGAAGTCTGGTATACAAGAATGCAAAGCTGCGGAAGAGTAGTGATTGAAGATGATGTGGAGATCGGAGCAGGATGTACCATCGACAGGGGTGTTACGGGCGACACCTTAATCGGACGCGGTTCAAAACTCGATAATATGATCCATATCGGTCATGATACCACGCTTGGAAAAAATTGCCTCCTTGCAGCACAGGTTGGTATTGCAGGAGCTGTTGAAATAGGCGACGGAGTGATCCTGTGGGGACAGGTAGGCGTAAGTAAAACCCTGAGTATTGGCAAAAATGCAGTGGTCTATGCGCAGAGCGGTGTACCTGCCTCGCTTGAGGCAGGAAAAATTTATTTCGGTTCTCCTGCTGAAGAAGCATCAATAAAGAAAAAGGAAATTGTCTGGATAAAAAGAATTCCTGAGATATGGAAAAAAATTATGGAGAAAGAAGAAGGCAGAAAATGAGAAACTGCCGGCAAATCTTCGTTTCTGGCATTATCATATTCATTCAGGATTATAATCGTAGGGTAGCAATTCTGCAAGTTTTTTCCAGGCCCAATACCCGATATTCGTTATTTCCGACTGCTCATAGAAATACCCGTTTTCTTCTATCACAAAGCCATCCTGAATATCCAGTGCGGAAATCTGGATCTTTGCACTCGATGGGAATTTATTAATCGCAAGATATTTTTTATCTGGAACCATGTTTTTGTAGCTCACGCGGATTCGCCCCTTTATGCTGATTTCGACATCGCTGCTGTCCAAAGAATAAATGCTGCTGTCGTATGGATTACTTAAAGCTGTCGCATGATTGCTGCCCGTTGTATCGAGCAATTCAATCTGAAATCCTTCATCGTTTAATGTACTGTCGTACCAGCTTCGCATGAAATGAAGTCTTGAACCAATATAAGATCTGAACCGGTTCCTTTTCCATTGTTTTTGTTGGTCGGGAGTGCCCGTCAATTCTTCGAATAAAGGATAACCGGTATAAGTTCCGACCTGGGTATTATAATCATACACAAAAGAATCCAGCTGGTATTTTATTTTATATCCAAAGGCATTGTTTACGATGATCAGGTCCTCCCCTGCTCTTACTTTGAGTTTGTTCCTTTTTTTATAGAAATAAAATTTAAGCGCATTTTTATTTTCGAGACTGCAGGAATCGGCATTGGGTGTGGTGCCGATAAAATTAGCCAGGAAGAACTGTCCGTATTTTATCCAGCCATCAGCGACTTCCGCACTGCCTGCAACAACCACTTCGGCCATGCTTTTATCCTGTGCACTCAGCTCAACCTGGAGTGAATCTTTTTCTTTGGTGTTGTTGGTGATCCGGATCACTTTGGTTTCATAGCCTGTATAGGATACTACCAGGTCATAACCTCCATTGCTTACACGAAGAAAGAAATTACCATCATTGTTTGACACCGTTCCTATAGTTGTGTTCTGACAGAATACTGAAGCTCCGGCCATCGGCTGCCGGGTTTTTGAATCGATCACTTTTCCACTGATGCTATAGTATTTTCCCTGCGAAAAAACAGAAAGCGTGAGCAGAATGGCTATACAACCAAAAAAAAATGGCTTCATGATTATTGTTTAAGTAGTGAAATTATAACGAATAACCAGGGAGTGAAGTATGCTTTGCGGCAATTTTATATGGGCTGAATATGTTGCAGATAAGCCCGGCAAACCTGCTCGATCGTTTGATTCAGGGGAGTAAATGTAAATCCTGGTAAGTAGCGTGTAATTTTACTGCCGTCGAAATAAGTTTTGCTTTGTGCGACTTTGACATTTTCTTTTGTTAACAGGGCAGGAGTTCCCGTGAAAACAGATTTTATTTTTTCCCATCTCCACGCAAGGCTTCCTAAAAACGGAGTGGCTTCTCTTGAGGGATGTTTTTTTTCAAATTCCTCGGCAATCTTATTGAATAATTGATGAAAGGACCAGTTGTCGCTGCTTAGAACGAATCGTTCTCTGGTGATTTCTGACTGCAATAACAAAACTGCGGCCTTAGCGGTGTCTTCTACGTCAACAAATCCATTGATTCCATTCGTGTACCAGGGGAATTCATTATAAACTGATTTGAATAGGGCACAGCTCGTCGTATTCCAGTCGCCATAACCCAGAATGGTGCTGGGATTGATGATTACCGCATTCAGTCCTTCAGCAATCGCGCGCCATACTTCCATTTCGGCGCGATATTTAGTAATAGCATAATGGGTGCTCAATGAAACTTCTTCCCATGGTTTCCCTTCATCGACAGTTCCCCCATCCTGCCTTCTTCCCAAAGCCGCTACTGAACTTACATGTACAAGTTTTTTTATTTTTTTTTCAAGAGAAGCATTCACCACATTGGCAGTTCCTTCAATATTGGTCTTATACATTTGTCTTCTTTCCCTGGCGATAAAAGAAACTTTTGCGGCTGCATGAATAACAGCATCCACACCATCCATTGCTTCTTCCAGGCTGACAGCATCCAGTATATCTCCGGTTACCCATTCCACTTTATTTAAAACAGTTTCGGGAATAAAAAAAGGAAGAGGACTGTTGCGTTTGATTGCCCTCACCTGATGGTTTTTATCCAATAATTCCTTGATGATATATGCTCCAAGAAAACCTGTGCCGCCCGTAACGAGAACCTTACCTTCATTCACAAAATAGCTGTCTGCTGTACTCATTCAAATAGATTGTTTGACAAACATAAAGCATTCTCTAAGAGTAGGTATAATATCCCTTTCCTGTTTTCTTTCCCAACTCATTCTTTCTTACTTTTTCTTCCTGGATGAAAGAAGGTCTGAGCCGTTGCGGTTTGTTCATGGCTTCATACACCGAACAACTGACAGTATAGTTGATATCATTTCCAATAAGGTCCATGAGTTTGAAAGGCCCCATGTTGAATCCGCAGTTTTCCATCAGGTGATCGATGGTTTCAAAATCTGCCAAACCCAGCTCAACGAGTCGCAGGGCTTCGATATAAAAAGGTCTTGCCACATGGTTCACAATAAAACCGGGAGAATCTTTGCAAAATACCGGGGTCTTTCCAAGCTGAAGAGCTAACTTACCAATTCGTATTATCGTTTTTTTATTCGTGTAATTCGTGCTCACCACTTCTACTAATTTCATTAAGACAGGCGGATTGAAGAAGTGCATGCCGATTATTCTTTCGGGATGAATGATATTTTCTGCAATGGCAGATACGGATAAGGAAGATGTATTGGTAGCCAGGATCGTTTCAGCTGAATTTATACGGGCAAGCCTGGTGAACAGTTCTGTTTTTGATTCTTTTTTTTCAATAATGGCCTCGATGATGATATCTGCAATACAGTTTGAGATATCTGTCGTAAACGCTAACCGGCTCAATGTGGCACTCGCTAAAGACTGATCAATTTTATTCTTTTCAACGAGTGCCTGAATACTTCTTTTAATTGTTGATTGGGCTTTTAGGATAATCGTTTCATTTACGTCATACAAAATAGCCCTGAATCCGGCTTGAGCTGCTGCCTGAGCAATCCCGCTGCCCATGGTTCCCGCGCCACAAACGCAAATTATCCCGGCCATGACGAATAAATTTATAAGAATAAAGATACAGGATGAAATACGGAGATCACTACACTGCAGAGATAAATTGCTTTAGAAAACGAATATCGTTTTGAGAATAAAGCCGCAGGTCGTTGATACGATATTTGAGCTGGCAAATGCGCTCAATACCCATTCCAAAAGCGAAGCCCGTGTATTTGTTGCTGTCGATATTAAAATTCTCCAGCATTTTTGGATGAACCATACCGCTGCCGAGGATTTCTACCCAACCGGTATGTTTGCAGACATTGCATCCAACGCCGCCGCATATGCGACAATTAATATCCATCTCAGCGCTCGGTTCAGTAAAAGGAAAATAGGACGGGCGGAAACGGACCTTCACATCTTTCCCAAACATCTCCTGTACAAAAAAGTAAAGTGTTTGTTTCAGATCGGCGAAAGAAACATTCTCATCAACATATAATCCTTCCGTTTGATGGAAAAAGCAATGTGCTCTTGCACTGATGGTTTCATTACGATAAACCCTGCCCGGGCAAATGATCCGGATCGGGGGCTTTTGTTTTTCCATGACCCGCGCCTGCACACTGCTGGTATGTGTGCGCAGGAGCCAGTCTGGATTTTTATGAATGTAAAAAGTATCCTGCATATCTCTTGCAGGATGATCCCCGGGAAGATTCAGTGAAGTAAAGTTATGCCAGTCATCTTCGATTTCGGGGCCTTCGGCGACGGAAAAGCCAAGACGGCCAAAAATATGAATGATTTCATTTTTAACCAGGCTGATCGGATGCCGCGTTCCGAGCGGCAATTCATCACCGGGAAGAGAAAGGTCGATGTCAGGAGCCGCTTCTTCAGTAGCGCCTGCCGATTTTTTGAGCGATTCATATTTTGCTTCGGCTAGTTGTTTGAATTCATTCAATATCTGTCCGAATTCCTTTTTCTTCTCATTCGGCACATTCTTCATTTCGGCAAATAAATTCTTCACGATTCCTTTTGTGCCAAGAAATTTAATGCGATAAGCTTCCGTTGAATCGGGGCCATTGTGCGTTACCGCAGCTATTTCCTGTTTGTATTTTTCTATTTGTTGCAGCAATTGCTCCATCACGCAAAGATAACCGGAAAGTCCGATCTGCGAAAGCAACTGTAAGTGCATGGCTGGGTCTGTATTAAGAATAAATGGTCAGACTGTTTTTTGTGATGGGTCAATTCAGGATTGGTTCATGCTAATGTTTACTTATTAACGAAATTCGATAATAGTAACTTTTCAAATGTCTAATAGTATAGCTTCCGATTTAAATCCGGGTCTATGATCCTGATTTTCACGGTCAGCAAATCCGAATTAATTCGTGTAATTTGTGTTATCAAATAGCCTGGTATGCTCTATAATCTGAATATTGTTGATTTCCTTGATCCCATCAGTCTGCAGGAATTGTCTTGTGATGAAGAATATAAAGACGGGCAGATTGGTAAACAGCTATCAGCATACGACGAAGAATTTCCGGACCTGCTGCAGGCAGATATTGTGATTGTAGGATGTAAGGAAGAAAGAGGAGCGAGAAAGGGGAAGACAAATTACAATGCTCCTGATGCCATCCGCGAGCAGTTCTATCGCCTCTACTACTGGCATACTGATGTGAAACTGGCGGATATTGGCAATGTCAAAACCGGAGCCTCACTGGCAGACTCTTATGCGGCATTAAAAACAGTCATCACGGAACTTTCCGGTATCGGTAAGACGGTGATTATCCTGGGCGGTTCCCATGACCTTACCTTGGCTCAATACTATCTCTATGTCTACAAAAAAAAGCTGATTGAAGTGACCTGCGTAGATGCATTGATCGATATCAATATTGATTCTTTGTTCAAGAATGATAATTTCCTGATGGAAATGCTGACTGATGAGCCAAATTATATTCACCATTACAACCATATCGGCTTCCAGAGCTATTATGTTCATCCGAATATGCTGGAAACAATGGACAAACTTCGCTTTGATTGTTTCCGCGTCGGTACCGTGAAAGAAAATATTGATGAAATGGAGCCGGTGATCCGGAATTCGAATTTGTTCAGTTTTGATATTTCGGCTATTGCAAATGCTTATGCTCCGGCCAACTCAGCTACTCCCAATGGATTCAATGGCGAGGAAGCGTGTACACTTATGCGTTATGCGGGGTTAAGCCCGAATGTAAATACCGTCGGCATTTATGGGTACACGCCGGAAAAAGACAGGGACAATTTAACGGCTAAACAGATTGCCCAAATGCTTTGGTATTTGCTTGATGGCAAAAGCAAGGGCAGGCGTGAAGCAGCACTAAATGAAAAAGATTCCTTTATCGAATACCATACGGCATTTGCGGAAGTGCAGACCACTTTCCTGCAAAGCAAAAAAACAAACCGGTGGTGGATGCAGCTCCCCGATCAAAAATATATCGCCTGTTCTTATAATGATTATTTGCTGGCGAGCAGCAATGAAATCCCCGAACGATGGCTAAGGGCGCAGGAAAGAAGCTGAAGCTGTCGCAATATTCAATATTAGTAATCAATATTCGATGTTCAATTTTGGAGATTCTTTTCGTCGTGTAGTTTATTTCTATCCTGCCGTCATATGTCTTTTTTTCCTTGCTTCCTGCAGCATGCAAAAGCAAATCGGCCGGCTCGCTGATGAAAATATTTTCCAGGATGCGGCTTTAAAATCTGCTCATGTGGGTATCAGTGTGTATGATCCTGCCGCCGGACATTACTTATACAATAAACAGGCAGATAAATACTTTGTTCCGGCAAGCAATACCAAGTTATTTTCTCTGTATGCAGGGTTGAAATATTTAGGTGATTCGTTAATTGGTATCCGGTATGTGGAAACGGATACTGCTGTTTTTATATTCCCTTCCGGAGACCCGACTTTATTACATCCTGATTTTAGCAGGCAACCCGTAGTTGATTTCCTGAAAAGTACAAAGAAGCCGATTTATCTGGTTGATACTAACTGGAAAGAACAGCCGCTGGGAGCAGGCTGGGCATGGGATGACTACAATGATGATTATTCAGCGGAGCGAAGCTCCATCCCGGTGTATGGGAATCTGATAAAATGGATACAGGAAAATCAAAAGAAGCCGGATCAGCAAAAAGATTTTCCCCCTTCGCCTGTTGTCTATTCCATTCCGGATATAAACTGGAAAGTGACGTTCACAACAGGTAAAGAGCAGAAAAATTTTTTCGTTCAACGGCATATCGGTGAAAATATATTTGAGATCACGGAAGGCAATGAGGATCATAAAGAGCAGGATGTTCCTTTTGTCACGAACGGTGTGGCTTCGGCCATCGAATTGCTGAAAGACACCACTGGGAAAGAAATTTCGGTCATCAGTCATTTACGCGGAGATCATTTGTTGTTTCATCCTGTGGTTATTCATTCACAACTCCTCGATTCTCTTTTTACTCCGATGATGCACAAGAGCGATAATTTTTTTGCCGAACAAACCCTGCTGATGGTGAGCAATGAAAAACTGGGTGTAATGAACGACCGCAGGATCATCGATACTTTATTGAAGAATGATCTGAATAATTTGCCACAGCGGCCCGCTTGGGTGGATGGCAGCGGCCTGAGCCGTTACAACCTCTTTACTCCACAGGATTTTGTCTGGCTGCTCAATACGATGAAGGTTGAATTCGGGATGAACCGGATGAAAACCATTTTGCCCACCGGGGGCAAGGGTACACTTGGCAGTTATTATAAACAGGATAGCGGTTATATCTATGCGAAAACAGGATCCTTATCCGGGGTCATTTGCCTGAGCGGCTATCTGTATACTACTAAAAACAGGCTTTTGATTTTCTCTGTACTTGTGAATAATCACAATGCAGGCAGTTCCTCAATTCGAAAAGCTGTGGCAAAATTTATCGAGGCTCTCCGCAGAAAATATTGATTTTACCTCCCAAATAATTTCTCCAGCTGATCCTGTGTAAACTCGAGATAGGTCGGCCTTCCATTCGGCGAGATATTGGGTTGGGAACAGCTGAACAAAGATTCCACCAGGCTGTTCATTTCCTGTTTGCCCAATGATTTCCCAGGTTTGATCGCATGTTGCCAGGCCAGCGATCGTATTAGTTTCTCACGGGTTGACAGGATTTTATTTCCGCTGGAATGTTTGAATTGCTCGAGCAGATTTTCAATCACATTTTTTTCATTGCCCTGACCTGTATCGGCAGGAGTTCCATGGATAATAAAGCTGTCTTTTCCGAATGATTCAATCTGGTAACCCAGTTCATAAAGATCTTTCAACAGTTCCTGTAGCAAAACAGCATCTGGTGTGGAAAGCTGTATGGTTACCGGAAACAGACTTCGTTGTGTGGCAATGGGTTTTCCGCTCAGTGCGCTAAGATAGGTTTCATACAAAACACGTTCGTGTGCCAGCTGCTGATGGATGACGATAAACCCTCCATTTGTTGCAGCTATGATAAAACTGTTGTGTAATTGAAGAAGGGCTATATCAGTAAGAATGCGAAACGATGATTGCGGTCCTTTTGATTCCGTTACCTGTTTATCAAAATGATTACTGAATGAAGATTCAACATGTTCAAATGACTCATGACCGGTGACCGACGTTTGCGGATTTTCGGCTTTCCAATGCCCCAGTTCGCTACTGCTTTCGGGTTCTATGATATGGGCCTGATTTTTTTGAGTGAATGTTTGATACAACGAAGAAGTTGCCACAGCTGCTCTTTTTTCTTCGGTCAGTGGTTTGTTTATCGCATCCAGTTTCTGAATATCGGGATCAAGATCAAAATCCAGTGTTGGAGTGATGCTGAATTGAGCAAGCGCATGCTTCACGGCAGCATGCACGAAGGCATAAATGATTTTCTCATCTTCGAATTTTATTTCCTGCTTGGTGGGATGCACATTGATATCCACTTTGGAAGGATCAAGATCGATGAATAAGATGTACAGGGGGAAACTGTCGGCGCTGATCATTTCTTTGTAAGCGCTCATCACAGCATGATTCAGGTAAGCGCTGCGGATAAAACGGTTATTCACAAAAAAATACTGATCGCCTCTTGTTTTTTTTGCGGTCTCCGGCTTGCCGACGAATCCATAAATATTCAGGTAATCCGTTTCTTCCTGCACAGAGACCAGTTTTGAAGTATAGCTGGTTCCAAGTACCTGGATGATACGTTGTTTCAATGTTCCTTTGTCTAAATGAAATACTTCCTGGCCATTGCTCGTTAATAGGAACGTGATATCGGAGAATGACAGTGCAATGCGGATAAATTCATCAATGATATGACGCATCTCCGCTGCATTGCTTTTCAGAAAATTTCTTCTCGCAGGAACATTGAAAAATAAATTTTTCATTGCGATGTTCGTTCCTGTTGGACAAGCAACAGGTTCCTGCTTTGTTACAATACTGTTTTCAATGGTAATGAAAGTACCTGTATCTTCACCCGCTTTTTTTGTTTTCAATTCAACCTGGGAAACTGCTGCGATGGAGGCAAGTGCTTCACCACGGAAACCCATTGTGCGAATGTGAAAAAGATCTTCAATATTTGTTATCTTGGAAGTAGCATGCCGTTCGAACGCCATCCGCGCATCGGTTTCACTCATTCCGTTTCCATTGTCCACAACCTGAATCAGGGATTTACCGGCATCCTGAACAAACAGTTTTATGGTATCAGCTCCTGCATCAATGGCATTCTCCAACAATTCCTTTACGGCGCTGGCCGGCCGCTGAATCACTTCCCCCGCAGCGATCTGGTTGGCGATATGATCAGGCAATAATTGAATAATGTCTGGCAATTCTGTATTAATTTGGAGCTGCAATTTACGCGATTAATCGTAAGCCCTTTAAGTTTAGCGATATGAAGAAAACTTTTGCTCTGTCAGTGCTGCTTGCCCTCGTTCTGCATGGATTCTCCCAATTTTCAAGTTCACCCAATGCCGATCATTGGGTGGATAGTGTTTTCAAAACTTTGTCGGATGATCAGAAAATTGCACAGCTCATCATCGTTCGCCTTTCTTCCATCGATCCATTAACAAAAAAAATTACTTTTTATGATACAGAGGTGGAAGAAGCCGTGAGCAAATACGATGTTGGCGGCATTTGTCTATTCCAGGGCGGCCCGGTAACGCAGGCAAATTATATTAACCACTTTCAAAGCATCTCTCAAACTCCGATCCTGATTTCGATAGATGCTGAAAATGGATTAGGTATGCGGCTTGACAGTGTCAAGGGGCTGCCGAGGCAAATGATGCTTGGAGCCTTGCAGGATCCGGCACTCATCTATCAATATGGACATATCGTGGGAGAACAGTGCAGGAGAATGGGCATTCAGGTCAATTATGCACCTGTGGTTGACATCAATATAAATCCTGATAATCCTGTAATCAATGACCGTTCATTCGGAGAAGATAAATACAGGGTTGCACAATATGCTTTACAATACATGAAAGGCCTGCAGGATGCAGGCGTAATGGCATGCGCCAAACATTTTCCGGGGCATGGGGATGTTTCTGTTGATTCTCATGTAGACCTACCCGTTATCAATAAATCACGCGAAGAATTGGATACGGTCGAGTTGTATCCTTTTAAAGAATTATTCAAGGCAGGAGTTGCCAGTGTCATGATTGCCCATCTCTATGTTCCTTCCATTGATCATACAGCAAATACGGCTACTTCGCTTTCTTATAACAATGTCACTAAATTATTACGAAAGCAGCTCAAATTCCAGGGACTCAGTTTTACTGATGCCCTTGAAATGAAAGCCGTGGCAAAATATTTTCCGGACGGTGAGGCAGCCGTGCAATCCCTCCTGGCCGGGAATGACATGCTGTGCCTTCCGGGTGATGTGGGACTCAGCATTCAGAAAATAAAAGAAGCGATACACCAGAAAAAAATAAAATGGAAAGCTGTCAACGAGCATGTAAAAAAAGTGCTACTGGCAAAGTACCAGTATGGACTGGCTAACCTGAAACCCATCGAGACGAATCATCTTGTTGATGACCTGAATCAGGACATCAGTGATTTATACAAGGAGGTTAGTGAAAAAGCGATTACCCTGCTCCGTTATAAAAATATAGATGCCTATCCGCTAAACGTTTCTGTCGGAAAAAAGCTGGCCTATGTAGGTATCGGGCTGACTGAAGACAATGTCTTTGCACGCAGAATGAGAAAAGACTATCATGCGCAGGTGTATTATTTTGATTATTCCCTTGACAGCACAAAAGCAATGGCTATTGCTGAATTGTTGAAAGGGAGGTACGATGAAGTGATCATAGGTTTACACAATTATAACAGGTATCCTCCAAATAATTTTGGCATCAGTAATGCTGCAATATGGCTCATACAGCGCTTACAGCAACAGGGCAAAACGCTGACGCTTGCATTTGGGAATCCTTATGCAATAAAAAACTTTTGTGACGGCCCTGTATTGGCTGCCTGCTACGATGATGATGATATCACGCAGGAGGTAACGGCGGATTGGATGAATGGGAAATTTGTTGCGAAAGGAAAATTACCGGTCACGATATGTCCGTCTTTGAAATATGGAGATGGGATCACAACCGCTAATAATTCATTGCCCACTGCCTCTGCAATTGATCTTGGATTTAATCCCCAACGTTTGCTGATTATTGATTCTATCTGCAAAGAAGCCATCATCAAACAGGCGGCACCCGGCTGTGTGGTGCTCGTTGCCAGGAACGGTCAGATTGCTTATGAAAAAGCATTTGGTTACATGACATATGACAAGACTGAAAGGGTATATCCACAAACAATATACGATCTGGCTTCTGTTACTAAAATATGTGCAACTACGATGGCGGTGATGAAATTGTATGAAGAAGGAAAACTCGACCTGCAGAAAACACTGGGCGATTATCTGCCATGGGTCAGGGGAAGCAATAAGGAATCTATAAAAATATGGGACATCATTTTACACCAGGCAGGACTAAAAGCATTCATTCCTTTTTACGAGGAAACCGTTACCAAAAACAAAGAAGAATATCCGTTATCGGCAATTTATGGAAGAAATGGCGACAGCCTTTTTTGCGTGAGAGTCGCAGATAATTTATATATGTGCAGCAGGTGGCAGGATACGATGTATAGACGCATTTTGCAAAGTGATCTTGGACAGGAAGGAAAATATATTTACAGCGATAACGATTTTATTTTTATGGGCAAGGTAATTGAAGCCATCAGCGGAGAGCCGCTGGACCAATACGTAAAGCGGGTGTTTTACGATCCGCTGGGAATGACCACCACCGGTTTTCTTCCCCGGTACAGGTTCACACTTGATCGCATTGCCCCAACTGAAAACGAACAGGTATTCAGGCACCAGTTGCTCTGGGGTGACGTGCATGATCCTGGTGCTGCCATGTTTGGAGGCGTATCAGGTCATGCCGGATTGTTCAGCGACGCCTATGATCTGGCAGTTCTTGAACAAATGCTGCTCAATGGCGGAATAATGCATGGAAAAAGATTTTTGAAAAAAGAAACCATTGATTTTTTTACGGCCTATCATAGCGATGTCAGTCGCCGGGGGTTGGGTTTCGATAAACCTGAAAAGGACAATGCTACCCGCAAAGAACCCTATCCCTGTTTATCGGCATCGCCAGAGACTTTTGGACATACCGGGTTTACCGGCACCTGTGTTTGGGTTGATCCTAAATACAATCTGATATTTATTTTCTTGTCGAACCGCGTCAATCCCAATGGAAGTAATAAATTATCCGATTTGAGTGTGAGGGGCAATATAATGGAGGCGATATACAGTGCGATAGTCGACAAATAAAGCAATAAAGGCATTGATGAATTCACCAGCACAACCACATGCTGCATTATTCCGTTGAGATATATAGCAAAGCAACCATAAGCAAAAGATATGGATTCGAAAATAATTTATGGACTTAATATATGGTTAATTTGATTTCCTGAGTTATTAATGAATCAGAATCATATTAACTTGCACTAACTTTGAGATATGAATAGAAAACAGGAAGTTCTTCAAGATGTTGTGATCAAATTTGCCGGCGATTCCGGAGACGGGATGCAGTTGACAGGCAGTCAGTTTTCAAATAATACCGCCCTGCTGGGAATCGACCTCGCCACTTTCCCCGATTTCCCTGCCGAAATCAGGGCGCCCCAGGGAACCCTTCCCGGAGTGAGCGGCTTTCAGCTCAGGTTTTCAAGCGATCATATTTTCACTCCCGGAGACGAATGCGATATATTGGTTGCCATGAACGCAGCGGCATTGAAGTCAAATCTTAAGACCTTAAAGAAAGGTGGAAAGATAATTGCTAATGTTGACGGGTTCGATTCAAAAAACCTGCGCCTCGCCAATTACCCCGAAGGAGTAAATCCTTTGGAAGATAATAGTCTTGATAATTACGAAGTGATTAAGATAGATGTGACCAAGATGACGAGAGAAGCGTTGAAAGATATCACGATGGGGATGAAAGAAAAAGACAGGGCCAAAAATATGTTTGTGCTGGGCTTTCTATACTGGATGTATAACCGGAATATGGAAAGCACCATTAATTTCCTCAAAGATAAGTTTGGTAAGAAACCTGAAATCTTTGAAAGCAATGTCAAAGCCCTGCAGGCGGGATACAATTACGGAGATACGACAGAAACTTTTACTACCACATATAAGGTTGAAAAGGCAAAGATGGAGCCCGGTGTGTATCGCGCCATCATGGGTAACCAGGCGCTGGCTTTCGGACTGATTGCCGCTTCACAAAAAAGTGGCCTTTCCCTTTTCCTGGGGTCTTACCCCATCACCCCGGCATCTGATATTCTTCATGAGCTCAGTCGTTACAAAGGATTTGGTGTGCGCACATTCCAGGCAGAAGATGAAATTGCCGGCGTCACTGCGGCTATAGGAGCCAGTTATGGCGGTTCACTGGGAGTTACAACGACTTCCGGACCAGGTATGGCGCTCAAGGCAGAAGCTATGGGACTGGCTGTAATGCTGGAAATTCCGCTCCTAATTTGTGATATCCAGCGCGGAGGCCCTTCCACAGGCTTGCCTACCAAAACCGAGCAGAGTGATCTTTTGCAGGCATATTATGGAAGAAATGGAGAATGCCCAATGCCAATCATTTCTGCTTCTACTCCGAGCGATTGTTTTGATGCAGTATATGAAGCGGTCCGTATCGCCGTGCAACATATGACACCGGTCATTTTCCTGAGTGATGGTTATATAGCCAATGGGGCCGAACCCTGGAAATTCCCGTCCAGTGCGGATCTCCGGCCGATCGAAGTAAAATTCAAAACGGAACTGGGAAAAGATGAGGAGAAACTCCAGCCTTATCAGCGTGACGAAAAACTGGTGAGACCCTGGGCTATTCCCGGAACTCCCGGATTAGAACACCGTATCGGCGGACTGGAAAAGCAGAATATTACGGGCAATGTGAGTTATGATCCGGAGAACCATCATCTCATGGTAAAAATAAGACAGGAGAAAGTCGAAAAAATTGCAGATTATATTCCTCTTCAAAAACTTGATAGCGGCCCGGAAAAAGGAAAATTGCTGGTACTCGGATGGGGAAGCACGTATGGCGCAATCAAAAGCGCTGTCGCTGAATTGCAATATGAAGGATATGCAGTTTCGCATGCTCATCTCCGTTATGTAAGACCCTTCCCTAAAAATTTGGGAGCCATGCTTAAAAATTTCGAACGGGTATTGATACCGGAAATCAATAACGGGCAACTAATCAAAATCATTCGCGACCAGTATTTCATTGATGCGAAGGGATACAATAAAATCATGGGTGTTCCGATCACCAAAACAGAATTGGTGATGAAGTTGCATGAAATGCTCGGATCGAATAACTAGTAATTACCCCTCTTTCTACTTAAATTATTGTATAAGCCAGCTTTTCAATGTCGGTTGCAATTTTTGTAATGAAATTGAACTGATCGGTTATAAATTTCAGTTCCGATAAACTTTTCCTGGTATTACTTTCAATAACTCCATTCTTGAGTTCTGATTTTCTCTGTTCCATCAGAACGTTTACCTTATCATTCAGGTATCGTAAGGCATCTTTGTTGACCGGACCGTCCTGATCTGCATTTTTTTGCTGAAGCAATGCTTTTGCGTGATTGAGTTTCGATACAACCAGGTTAATGATGGGCAGATAGTCATCCGACTGATATTTTTTTGCCAGCGGTTGCAGATAAGATGATAAAGTAGCTATATGAGACGTGAGCATGTGATTCGCCACAACAAATTGATAATTGCCGATCATGTTTTTCTGTTTTCGTTTGGGTTCGGACAGCATCCGGCTAAATGCGTCCGATAAATTAGCGAGTGCAACGAAGGCCCGTTTTCGGGACAGCTTATATTGTGTGATCGTTACGGGCCTATCTGCAAACACACCGGCCACATCCCGGAAATAATTAATATTCTCTTCAATCATCTCAACCAGATAATCGGTGAATTGTTCATGCACCCATGATGTGGCGACGAACAGGTTGGCCAGAAAGGCAATCCCTGAACCGATAAATGTATCAATGACCCTGTCCAATATGATCGTTTTGAAATCATGCGAATTAAGCAGATAGAACAGTAGCAGGATGTAGGGAGTCATCAGGAGTACGAAAATGAAATAGCGCGTACGCATGAAACTGTAGGCACCGGCCATGAGGATGATCATGCAAACAAGGACTACATTTCTTTCCCTGAAAAAATATAAAATAGTAAAACCAATCGCTGCGCCGGCCAGTGTGCCCAGCAATCGGTCATAATTTCTTTTTTTTGTGAGACTATAAGCTGGTTTGAGAATAACGATAATCGTTAGCAAAATCCAATAACTATGACCGAATGGAAAAAATTTTGAAACGATATAACCCACAGTAGTGGCAAGGGCTACGCGAAGAGAATGCCTGAAAATATTCGACTGTAAACTGAAATTATCTAGAAGTAATTTTGGATCGATGTACTGATGTGAGACGAACTGCTCATATTCCAATTTCTGGTCAGCCATTTTCCCGATCCGGCTGTCATAACCGGTATAGGTATGCAAAGTATGTAAACGGTCGCCGATATCTTCTATGCCATCCAGTATCTGTCGCAGACTGATAAAAGCCTCCACATTATCTGCCGTTCTGTTTCCATCCCTGAATGCATTGAAATTATTTTTTAATTTTTTTATTTCTTCATGGATCGAACCATCGTCTTCAGATGATTTACCGCTCATTACAGCTGTGCCTATTTCGTCGAGATCATTTGCCATGTCAAGAATTACCTGACGGAATTGCTGCAATACATCGCTTTTATCGAATTGCCGGTGCATCAGCTGATAATCCTGGTGTGAGCTCAGCACTCTTTCAAAAAGATCCACAGTATCCAGGAAAATCATGACCAGGATTCTTCCTACGGGAGTGGATTCTTTCACAATATTCCGGCTCTTAAATAATAATTCCCTGAGAAGGTTTTGTTTTTCGTGTACAGTTACCTGTTGTTGTAGCAGGGACTGATAATTTTTATCATAATCAGTATCCTTATCATAAAATGCTGCTTTGATACGCAGGAAGGTTGCGGTCGACCGGATACAGTCTCCCATAGCCTGTTGTGTAAGTTTGTACGGTCGGAAACTGTAGAGAAACAGGCTTAATAACGTGTACCAGATTCCTCCTAAAAAAACATAAAGAGCATTTATAACAATTTCCTTTCCCTGAAGATTGCGGTCAATATTCAATACCATTACAAACAGTGCCGCGAGTCCGATCGAACTGGCCCTGCTGCCGTATACCCCGATCATGGAGAACGAAAAGCAGAACAATGAAATCAGCACACCAAGAATAATGGGAGAATGGTTGGCAAAACCGGTTGCCAGGGCAACAAAAAAAATGATTCCATCGCAAATGAACATCGCATTGCGCCGATGATGTATGGGACCGGCGTTGTCAACCATGATCACACAGCTTGCTCCGAGGGAGATAACAATGCCGGCAGCAAGTTGATGGAAATAACTTAACAGGATCGCAGGCAAGGTGAGCCCGATGGTGATACGAATTCCCTCACTTACGTAATGACTGTTGATAAAACTTCTATATTCCCGGATATAGTCCATTCGGTTCGAATACCTGCAAAAGAAAATAAATAATTAACGAAATCTGTAAGCTATGGGAGAACTTTATTTTTATCTTTTTCAACTTTTGGTTTGATGATCTTTCCATAATATTTACAGGCAGGTTGTATCCCACAAAGATCGCATTTGGGTTGACGGGCCGTGCAAACATAGCGGCCATGCAGAATAAGCCAGTGATGGGCTTTGTGAATAAGATGCCGGGGAATAAACGATATCAATTGTTTCTCTGCAGCGAGTGGTGTTTTGGCATTGACCGTTAATCCGATCCGCGCAGCTACTCTAAAAACATGCGTATCTACGGGCATGTTAGGTTGCCGATCCACTACGGAAGTAATTACATTGGCCGTTTTGCGGCCTACTCCGGGCAACTGCATCAGCTCATCAATGGTCAGCGGTACTTTCCCATTGAATTTTTTTACCAGCATATCGGCCATGCCGATAAGATGTTTAGTCTTGTTGTTCGGATAGGAAATACTTTTTATCAGGGGGAATAAATCGTCAAAACCGGCCCGGGATAGAGATTGGGCATCAGGATATTTTTCAAAAAACGCGGGAGTGGTCATATTCACCCGCTTATCGGTGCATTGGGCAGATAAGATAACGGCAACCAATAGTTGATACGGGTCTTCATAAATCAATTCTGTCTCGGCCTCAGGTGCATGTTGCTGAAAGTAGTCGATAACAAAACCGTAACGCTGTTTTCTGGTCATTTTGAGATAATGACCACGAATTTACAGGAATCAATATCGGGAAGAAAATCAGCTGTGTTGAACCGATTCTGCGGCTGTTTCCCGTGCATAATTGAGCACATTCAGCACAACTTCCATGCGGGGCGCAATAATGACTTTTTCTAATTGATTAGCAGATGATTGCAAGTCCTGCATTTTTTCCCGAAGCGTCCAGTCTTCTTTTAACGCTGCATCAATGGCAGCGGTTAATTCGGGGGAAGACTCTTTATACAAATACAGTAAAAGATCCTCCGGTGTAAAGAGTGTCATAGGCGAAACCATTTAATGTCCTAATTTTCCGAAGCAGTAAAAATGAAACGTCCGTTATAAAAACGGCATTTGAACCTTGTTATTGTCCTTTATTTAAAATAAATGATACCCGGGCTTTTTGCTAGTTTAAAAGGGCCAATTGGCCGGTTGCAGTCGGTAAGACCTTATTTTTCATGGATCAGGAAAACGTCCTCATTATCCTTTTTCATGAAATACTTCTCCCGGGCGTACTTTTCAAGGGTGCTTGGATTGGACCTCAGTTTATCCAGCTCGGCTTTGGTGGTAGCGATCTGTTGCTGGTAGTACTTTTTGCTTTCTTCCAGCTTTCTGAGCTCTTTTTTATGCCTGAAATGGGTAGTAATAAAATCTCTGTCATCAACAAACAATATCCATATGGCAAAGCCCGCCGCTGTTAAAAGGTACTTGTTTTTAAGCCAGGATGGGATATGTTGAATTATCTTCAAGTCTCCTTGTATTGTGGTTCAGTGGCTCATCCTTCGTGTACTCACAAGGCGGTTGGGCCTTATTCCACTGCTCGTTTATCTTCCAAATTTAATTTTTCCTTTTGGAAAAACAGCATTTTTCCCCAGAATTTCTTCAATCCGGATCAGCTGGTTGTATTTGGCAATCCGGTCTGTTCGGCTAGCCGAGCCCGTTTTAATCTGTCCGCAATTCAATGCCACGGCCAGGTCGGCAATCGTGGTATCTTCTGTTTCCCCGCTGCGGTGGCTCATAATCGTATTATAGCCATTGTGCTGGGCCAGTGTAACGGCATTGATAGTTTCCGTAATGGTACCTATCTGGTTTACTTTTACCAGCAAACCATTAGCCACTCCATCGTCAATTCCCTTTTGCAATCTTTCTACATTAGTTACGAACAAATCATCTCCAACCAGCTGGATTTTCTTCCCCAGTGTATCAGTCAGCAATTTCCATCCCTTCCAGTCATCTTCGGCCATTCCATCCTCTAAAGAAACGATTGGGTAGGATTTTACCCAGTTTGCCCAATAATCGACCATTTTTTCGATTGACAATTTGCGTCCATCAGACTTATGAAAATGGTATTGTTTTTTTGCACCGTCATACATTTCGCTTACTGCAGGATCAAGCGCAATAGCCACTTCTTTTCCGGCCTTGAACCCCGCAGTGGTGATGGCAGCCATTACCGTATCAATCGCTTCTTCATTGCTTTGGATATCCGGGGCAAATCCTCCTTCGTCGCCCACGTTGGTGGAATATCCTTTCTTCTTCAATACACTTTTCAGTGTGTGGAAAATTTCAACACCCCAACGTAATCCTTCACTAAAAGATGAAGCGCCAACGGGCATGACCATGAATTCCTGAAAATCGATTTTGTTATCCGCATGGGCGCCACCGTTAAGAATATTCATCATGGGAATCGGAAGCGTCTTCGCATTGGTTCCCCCGATATACCTGAAGAGAGGCAGCCCTGCTTCCTGTGCGGCAGCCTTTGCAGCAGCCATGCTCACGGCAAGCATGGCATTTGCTCCGAGCTTGGATTTATTTTTTGTGCCGTCGAGGTTGATGAGCAACTCATCCAAACCAACCTGGTCAGCAACATCATGCCCCAGCACTTTTTCTGCAATGCTACTGTTCACATTATTGACTGCTTTCAATACGCCTTTTCCCTGATATATTTTTTTATCTCCGTCACGCAATTCCACTGCTTCATGAACACCGGTACTGGCCCCACTCGGCACCGCAGCCCGTCCCATGGCACCTTCATCCGTAACGATATCTACTTCCACGGTTGGATTGCCGCGGCTGTCTAAAATCTGTCTCGCATGAATTTCTTCAATGTAACTCATAATCGGTTATTGTTTTCTGATGATGATTTAATTTGTTTGATCGGCTGTCGGAATGCTGTTCAGCATCCTTGTGTCACTCCCTTCAGCTTCAGTAATACTATTGAGCGCTATTCTCTTCGTTGGTTAAACTCCTGAACACATCTTCCAGGCTCCTGTTTTCACTTTGCAAAGAAACAATGTTCAGGTTGTTTTGCAAAGCCAGTTCAAGCAATTGTTTTTTCACTTCAGCAGGATCATCACTTTGTAATTCCCAACGGGTGGCATCTGTTTTATTGACAGACTGCACTCCTTTTAGTCTGCTGAGCATAACAGGTTCCAGGGCTTCCCTGAATGTGACCTGCACGATATTGTTGTTTTGTCTTTCCCTCAATTGAGCCAGCTTGCTGTCTGCTACCAGTTTCCCTTTATTAATAATAATTACCCGGTCACAAATCGCTTCGACCTCCTGGAGGATATGGGAAGAAAATAAAACCGTTTTATTTCGGCCCAGATTCTTTATGATGTCGCGGATTTCAACAATCTGGTTCGGGTCTAATCCGCTGGTAGGTTCATCAAGAATCAGCACTTCAGGATCGTGAATGAGCGCTGCAGCCAGACCAACTCTTTGTTTATATCCTTTTGATAATTGGGAAATTTTCTTTTTGCTTTCCGGGCTGAGCCCAACGAGGGCTACAATTTCTTCAATTCGCTTTTTTTTCTCTGCTATCTGGTGGATATCGGCTACAAAACGGATATATTCTCTCACATACATGTCCTGGTATAAAGGATTTGCTTCCGGCAGGTATCCGACTTTTTGTTTGGCCTTCAGCGGTTGTTCCTGTACGTTAATACCGCATACGAATGCAGATCCGCTGTTTTGCCTGAGGTAGCCGGTAATGATCTTCATTGTAGTGGATTTGCCGGCTCCATTTGGTCCCAGGAATCCTGCAATCTCTCCTTTGTTGACGGCAAAAGAAATGGAATCGATGGCTTTTTGTTCTATATATATTTTGGTGAGATCCCTGACTTCAATGGACATGCACTTGATTTACGCTGCGAAAATAGCGAAATGAATGTGGAAATATGAAAATATGAAAATATGGAAATGTGAAAATGAAGACAGTAATGAATTAAATTGTTGTGGCTGGTATCCTTAATTTTTTCCGTTACCATCGTATTCTCCCTTCAACGAGTAATAGCCGAATATAATTATGCCGATAGCAATGGGAATAAATACGATGATGAAAACTCCCCACTGGATCATGGTATCGATATCGTGTTTTTTATTGATTTCTCCTATTCCGGTTTTAATCAAATAGTAAATAGCCAAAGGGCCCGATACGATCCATACAATTCCTAAGATTCTTTTTATGCTGTTCATGACTTGATATTTTTAATGATAGCCCGAATCAATTTATTTAATCAGTTAAACTCTTGTCTGTTTTGTTGCTTAAATATAATATGCCAATCACGAGACATATCGTTGCAATGATAATCGGATAGGTTAATCCCACCAGTTTATCATTTACATAGATTGTTGTCAGTAAAGTGGCAAAAAAGGGAGTCAATCCTCCGAATATCCCGTTGCCGATATGATAAGGAAGCGACATGGATGTGTACCTGATTTTAGTCGGAAACAACTCAACCAGGAATGCCGCAATCGGCCCATACACCATCGTAACATAAATGATCATCACAAATACAATCAGCACCATTTTCCAATAAGATGAGGTCCCCAATATTTTGGATATCCTGGTACTGGATTTGGAAGGTGACTGATCTTCTCTTACTGTATCTTTTTTTGTTTCGGAAACAATCATCCCATCTTCAAAAAAAGAACTCGTAACAACTGTTCTCAGCGAAGAATTGGTTTTAGCAATCGGAGTCAGCGTTGTCTTTACTTCTTTCCTGTCTGTAAGTTCAACCCTGTTTTTTGTATCTGCGGCATCCAACAATTGGCCGAACAAAAAACGGTAGCTGACAACGGCCAGCAACATGCCGGCGATCATGATCCACTTGCGGCCAACTCTGTCGCTCCAGCTACCGAACACAATAAAAAAAGGAGTAGCAAATAATATGGCCCAGATCAGGATTGTCCTTGACTGATCAAAATCAATTTTGCAAACATTCTCGATAAACGATTGCGCATAGAACTGTCCGGTATACCAGATCACGCCTTGTCCCATCGTTGCGCCAAACAGAGCCAGCAACACGATTTTCAGATTGAATTTATGGGCAAAGCTTTCTTTCAGTGGATTGACAGAAGTCATGCCCTCCGTTTTCAGTTTCGCAAACAAAGGTGACTCCTGCATTCTCAAACGGATATAAATTGATATGATGACAAGTATGATCGAAACAAGGAATGGTATGCGCCAACCCCAGTCATTGAATTTTGCAATTGATTTTGCCAGATCAGCATCCAGCAAATGGCGGGTCAGTAATATCACACCTAACGATACAAAAAGCCCCAGTGTTGCGGTTGTTTGTATCCAGGAAGTATAATATCCTTTTCGATAGTGTGGTGCATGCTCGGCCACGTAAGTAGCCGCTCCGCCATATTCCCCGCCAAGGGCAAGCCCCTGCAATAACCTTAAAAGCACGATGAGCAACGGAGCAACGAAACCAATACTTTCATAGCCGGGGACCAGGCCGATAGCGAATGTGGAGCAGCCCATAATGATCAACGTTAGTAGGAAAGTGTACTTTCGACCGATTAAATCGCCGAGACGGCCAAATACCAGGGCGCCAAACGGCCGAACAATAAAGCCCACCGCAAAAGTGGCCAGCGTGGACAGCAGGGCTGCAGTAGGATTCGTTTTGGGAAAAAACTGACTCGCGATTACCGTGGCCAGACTTCCAAAAATATAGAAGTCGTACCACTCTATTAATGTGCCAAGCGAAGAAGCAAGGATAATTTTTGAAATTCCTTTGGTTGAAGAGTTCGCCATAGCGGAAGAGATTATTTACGATGTTGAATCGTGTTTTATTTTTTATGGTTCAATATATCCATTCAAAGGATGGTTTTTTTCTTACGCTTCTCTTCACTCGTTCAATTCATGGTTTCGAAGCTACTGCAATTTTTGAATCTGCAGTTCCATAATAAAGCCACCATTTGTTTTTAAATCTGGCCAAACCCTCGAGGAAGCATACATTATTTACCTGCCCAGTAATTTCGTAGGGCTTATCCGGTTTCATAAAATAGTTATCCGTCCGCCTTAGTATTTTTGACGGGTCATTTTTATCCAGCAATACCTGTCCTGCTGTGTAAGTACCTGTCGGTAAACTACTGTCTCCTGCTTTCGACATGCTTCGACTATTATAAATCAGTAATACGCCCTGATCCGTCAGGATGGCCGGAGGACCTGACTCCACAAGATCGTTATCGAATTTATTCCTGCGTGGAGAAATGATAATTTTTAAATCAGGTTTATGTTGTGTGTTGATGTCTGTCGATGTTGCCTGATGCTCTGCAGGGTTATTTTCAACAGGAGTCCAGTTGATCAGGTCTTCAGATGTGGCAAGCCATATCGACTGATCGCCCCAGA
>DATJWE010000213.1:0-58020 GCA_035501475.1 Puia sp.
ATTCGTCATGCTGGCAACCCTGATTGGAAATTTTTCTGTATAATTCTCTGAAGGAGGAAAATCCCGCCGCGGCGATAACGGCCAGTGTGGGATAATAACTTGTCATAGCAATCGGTTGAGCTGATGAATGTACATCAATTATGCCAGTTGTTGTTAAGTAATGCCTTTAATATGGCGGGTTGTGGAAAAATCGTGGTTTGATGTGGTCTTTTATCGACCATTAAAGATGCAATCCAATAGAAATCTGTGTCAGCACGATTTTCTTGGTCCCACAGAAATCATGTGCGAGTGCCCACATTAAATTTATGCAAAAGCAAAAGCATAAAAAATCCACGTTCTACACGTCATCAGATTCAAACAATTTATTTTAAGTGATATTGAAGGACCTTGTTTTTCTTTTTACAGGTTGTGCAAAATAATCCCAAGTACGATCAGGGTGATCACAACATAGAGGAAATCCTTTTCCAGAAGATAACCGAATACAGAGAATATGATCCGCGCGATAGGTGTAGCAATCAATATAAACAATCCGATCTGAATAATGGATCGGCCATTCCCATGCATGGCCGTTCTCCATACTTCTTTCAAATCAGTTATCCGTTCGGGCTCTCCTACAAACTTCCGATATTGCGGGCTATCCTGCCCATGTTGAATAAGATAAAAAATAGCGCCGATGATCACGACCAAGGCGGAAGTCAGAACACCGTAGCGCAACAGGTTGCCCATGATCTTTTCAATGTCCCGGTCTCTTATCTGGTGTTTAAAGGATCTCATGGTCAGATATTGTGCTTTATGCCATTGTATATCATTTCTGCAGCGAGCACAAGGACCACAATGGCAAAAAGTATTTTCAAAGAACGGGTTCTGGCTGCAAAAAGAAATTTTGATCCGATAAATGCCCCTGTCAATACGCCGATCACCACGGGCATGGAAAGGCCTGGATCTATATAGCCCCTTTTGAGGTAAATCCCTGCGCTGGCTGCTGCAGTCACGCCAATCATAAAATTGCTGGTAGTTGTGGACACTTTGAAAGGAACACGCATGATGCTGTCCATGGCAATTACCTTTAAGGCACCGGAACCTATGCCCAGCAGCCCTGATATTACACCTGCCACATTCATCATCAAAAAACCGAAGCCAATATTCTTGACCGTATACTCTTTCTTTCCATCCCGGGTTGTAAAGCTGCCGCCAAGTTTCAATAACCGTACAAGGTAGCTCCCTTCACCCTGTTCCAGGTGATCCGTGTATTTAGCTAACGAAGCTATAGCTGAAAATATCAGAATACATCCGAAGATCACAGCTATGACTGAAGTAGTTATATAGCCGGCCAGGATGGCGCCTGTAACGGCTCCAGTTGTCGTAGCGAGTTCCAGGAATATTCCGAGGCGGATATTGGAAATTCCTTCTTTCACATAGGCCGCTGCGGCGCCGGAAGAAGTTGCAATCACGCTGATCAATGAAGTACCAATCGCGTAATGAATATCTACTTTGAACAACAGGCTGAGAACCGGAATCAGAACCACCCCGCCACCAAGACCTGTGAGAGACCCCAGTAAGCCTGCCATTACAGATACTGTCAATAGAATAAATGTAAATACAATTACGGTCATGGATCTTGTAATTGGAAATTCCATCAAAGTCCGGATATCATACCAGCATATACGAAGTTACGTTACGGAGCAGCATCCAGGGCACTTTAAATAAAGCCGAAAGAATAGCAGATAAAATAAAGGCTTGAGATTTTCATTTAATTGTTTTCATTTTTTTTAAAGCTTGTGCAAATAAAATGACTCCGCGTTGCTGCTCATTGCTACCGGAATAGATATCTTATACTTTTGCGACATTACAACTGGCTTGAGTAGGTCTTGGGAACATTACTAATCACGTTGGTGAGGCCGGTCTGATCATGATCATTCCCGAAGCTGCTTGGGGACCTGGAATTCGTTGCTCTTGCAGAATGAACCAGTACAAATTGTTTAGATCCTGATTCTTAACCCGGCCACAACAGGCAATGAAAATAAATTGTAATTCATTAGCGCGCCTTTATTGCTGAAGAACTGAGCCCCTGCCGAAATTCCCAATCCGAATTTGCAGGTAAAGTAATAAGCAATTCCCATTTTAACTCCCGCAGTGGGTGCTCCCTGTAAATCCGGAGTCGTTGTAAGCACATTTCCGCTATTCTCAATCCTTCCTTTCATTGGGAAAGAATACCCAACTGATAAAGTCAGATTGGCCTGGAAACCCACTTCTTTTCCGAAATTAAATTTCCCAAACAACTGAACAGGTATGATCGGTGCCCCAAGGTATACTTTATTATAAGTTCCGGCTACCGACCCGGGATAAGGAAAATCATCCTGGTAAGAAAGCGTAATATAAGAAGCAGAAACCCCCGCCTCGATCCATGGAGCAAATATCTGTGCAATCGAAAACTCACCCGCAAGTTGTGCTCCGTTTGTCTGCGAATGTTCAGTTGCGCTGTTGAACCTCGGAATAGCATTCACCGACATACCCCCATCAATGGTTATTTCCACTTTGTTTTTACAGTTTCCCTTTACCTTTTTGGCCTCAGTGTAAACTGTGTCCGCCAGAACAAAATCTATGGGTTCATGGGTGGTTGGATTCCCCGAGCTGTCAATCTGCAACTGATTATAAAATTTTAAGGAAGTATCTCTGCATATTAGTATTTTGTTGGCAATCGGATTTGCGTATATTTTAAGTTGCTTTCCGTTCCTGTCCCTAAAAGAACTTACAGTATCCATGTGATGTATGAGGCTTACTACGGTATCATATCCGCTTTTCGCATGCTTTGATTTAGTCAGACTTGCCTGATAGAAATTAATAGTCACATGTAACTTGCGTTCAACGGAATCAGGCTTTATCTCCAATGGATTCACCACACCTTCAATGCTTGCCACTTTGCATCCACCTGTTATAACAGCGCCTTTCTTACCTGCACCGGCGCCAGCACTTCTGGGAGAAGTATTCGGATAAAATGCGTTTCCGCAGGTATGTAGAATATAAAGATAGCAGCCCTTTGCAGTAGTGAGTTTCCACGCCGGAATCCCTGTTTTGGGTTCTCCAGCAGGGTTTAGTTTTACATATATATAACTGATCAGATCTCTCTGCGGATCATAAAACCCAAGATTTCCGATGGTTCCCCGTTTCACAAACAAATTTTCTACATTGGAATCCGTCAGATCCTTATACCCGTTGGTAAATCCTGAATTGCGCAATAACAAATCGAAAGCAAGAAACTCCCTTCTGTATTTTTGTTGATTTTCGGGATTATTGATCGAAGTGATGAATGCGGCGACAGAATTAACCCCGTTTTTTTCCTGCAAAAAAGGAAATTGGGGATGATTGCCCAATCTCTCAGTAAAGTTTCGCGGATTTCTGGTGGGATCGAAATAATATAATTTTGAATTTTTAAGGCAGTTAGGCTGGGCCCAGGCCTGGGAAAAAGAACAGGCGACCAGAACCAGGAAGAAAATATATCTCATCACCAGTTGGTTTTATATATAAGAATTGTGGATTTATAGAAATTTTACTAAGTAGAAACGCTAAAAAACTGATTTTCTTACATGTCATAAAAAGAATACTGAAATAAGGGCAGAATCTGTCCGGTTGGACATCGTCGCTGACCGGTCCAAATCATTAGGGCCTTTTCCGGTTTCTTGTTTAAAGCTTTAGTAAATTCGAATGAGTTTTTGAGACAAAAGATGGTTTTACATTAAAAGAAGCTTCTGATGTTGTTTGTTACAGGATTGTTGAGAACGTTCATTTTACTGGGTGCCCTGCAGGGATTTATTTTAGGCAGCCTGCTTTTTTTCTCGAAGAAAAAACGAAGCTCCAACCGGATTCTTTCTGCATTGATTTTTCTAATATCCCTTGCAAGTTTTAACCTCTATGGCAATTTTCACAGCTGGTTTAACACCGGACTTTGGGAAATGATCCCAATGATCATCGTGATGCCAATCGGTCCGTTAATCTATTTCTATACCCGATCTTTTCTCGACCCTTCTTTCAAAATGTCAAAAAAAGAACGATTTTATTTTTTCCCGGTTATCCTTGACCTGATGCCTTCAATTACAATCCTTATTTTCCTTATCATATATTTCACTAAGACTATAAAACCCAACCCGTCTCCCTGGGGTAATTTCATTGATACTTATAATACCTACGTAGATATCCCCCGCTGGATGTCAATCACTTTTTATCTTTGGTTATCGCATAAATATTTGTTACGCGTCGCAATAAAAAACAATTCTCCGCTAAATGGTCAGGCTACAGATTATAAATGGTTGCGTCAGTTTATCCGTGTATTTCTCGCCTTCCAGGTGATCTGGTTTTTATTTCTGATTCCCTACGTCATCCCGAAATATTATGATACATTATTGAATGCCGTTGGCTGGTATCCTATTTATATCCCGCTGGCAATTATTATTTACTGGCTGGGTATAAAAGGGTATATCGTATCACAGCAGGAAAATTCAGCTGTCAAAAAATCCGGAAGCATCAATTCCCAATTGACTGCTTCGACGATATCGGAGATAGTTTCTTTACTGAAAGGATCAATGGAAGAAGATAAACTGTATCTTAATCCCAACCTATCTGTGAATATGGTTTCCGGTCATATTGATATTGCTCCAAAAACGATATCGGCCGTTCTTAATCAGCATATGCATAAAAGTTTTAATGAATTTGTCAATGAATACCGGGTCGAAGCATTCAAAGTAAAAATTCTTCAGCCGGATATGAATAACATGACGATCACTGGAATTGCCTTTGATTGCGGCTTTAATTCACAGGCCACATTCCAACGCACTTTCAAACAATTTACCGGTTTGTCACCCTCCGCATTTCGCGATCATGTTATGGAATCTGAATAAAAAGTTAAATCATCAGGTCAATTACTTCTCAAATCCGGATTTGAATAGGTTTCGACAAGCTCGTCAGTTTATTTTGCCGAATTATCATTTAAAAATACTTCATGAAAAAAATAATTTTGCTTCTTTCCCTATTGGTAATCTCAGGCTCACTATTGGCTCAATTGAATAATACCAGGTGGAAAGGAACGATCAAAGGAGATAATCCCCGAAATGTAATATTTGATTTTAAGAAGGACTTCGTCAGCGTATATACTGTATCCGACAGTGAGATGGTTGAAACAATGACCTATATCAAAGACGACACTTCATTCACGCTAAAAAAGATTGACGGCCAGAGTGATTGCGATAATACAACCCTGGGGAAATACAAATTCAGGATAATAAAAGATTCCATGTTCGTAACACTTGCTTCCGATCCCTGTTATGACAGGTCTTCGGCCCTCGATCAGACGAAATGGATAAAATGGAAGGACCATCCGGAAATAAAACTTAGCGAATCTGTGTTGAAACAATATGTCGGTGAATATGAGTTCGACACACAGCATCATATATTCATCACCCTTGAGAACGGCAGTTTATATATTGAAGGACCTAATAATAATCTTCCCAAAACCCCAATATATCCTGAAACGCAGACCCGTTTTTTTGTGAAAATTGCGGGTGTGGAATTAGATTTTGTTAAAGACAAAAATGGAAAAGTAACTGCATTTATTTCACACGAAGAAAAGGACTATGAATTGAAGAAAATAAAATAACTGAATGGGATTTTAATCAATAACATTTATTTATATGAATGGGAGTTCTGCGAGCGTCATCAAAAAAATGACGCTTTTTTTGTTATTAATAACAAATTTTTAAACCATTCACTATTAGTTGATTATACCATGTTTGGCTAATAATGCCCTGGCTTTTTTAAAAAAATGCAAAATATTTTTAAACCCTCTATTTAAAAATCCATCTTAGGTAAAACAAAAAAATTAAATCAAAAAAGTGATTATGAAAACAAACAACCTTTTCTATGTTGCCCTGCTTACCGCCTGTTTGAGTTTCATGTTTGCGTGTAACAAAAGCAATATGAATAATTCGGGATCCGGCTCAACCACCCAGGCCGATTTAGCCACACAGGCTGACGATGAATCGCAGGTTTCTACCGAAGATGAAGCCATTACCAATGATGTCAACACAGCATTGTACAATCAGCCTTCTACTGCAGGCAACAGTGTTTCTGCAATGGACGGCACAACCACCACCATGAGTACTACCCAGGTGAATGGCGTAAATGGTCCCCTTACAGGTCTTATTTGTGACGCTACGGTTGTCGTTGATGCGAATGCTGATCCAAGAACAATTACTATTACTTACAATGGTACGAACTGCTGGGGTAATCGTACACGTACCGGTGTAGTGGTAATTTCCATTCCAGCGGGTGTGTATTGGCGTGATAAAGGCGCTACTGTAACCATCAGCGTCCAGGATTTGAAAATTACCCGTTTAAGAGATGGCAAAAGTATAACGATCAACGGAACAAAATCAATCACAAACGTGAGTGGAGGTTTATTGGTCGATCTTTCTTCACTTGGAACAATTACTCATACCATTAGTGGTAATTTATCCATCACATTCGACAATGGAAAACAAAGAGTATGGAATATTTCAAAACAACGTGTTTTCACTTATGATGATGGCATTGTAATTACAACTACCGGAACTCATACTGACAGCCTTGGCAATACAAACGTGGCTGAATGGGGAACAAACCGTTTCGGAGTCGATTTTGAATCATTGATTTCACAGCCCAAAGTTATTCGTCAGGATTGTGATTTCAGATTGACAAGCGGACAAAATACTATTCTACGGTCTGATGACATTACCTCTGTAATCACTTATGGATTGGATGCAAACGGCGATCCTACTTCCTGCCCGGGCACTGGTACTTATTATTTCAAAGTAGTGGTAACCACACCGAATGGTCTAACGTACACTAAAATATTTCCTTATTGATCACTCAAATGAAGTTTCAAAACCTCCTGTCTTTCACAGGGGGTTTTTTATTGCCATTCAGATTGCTTTTCAACCTTTCAAATAAGTGTATTTGCTTTACTGTGATGTTTAATGAAAGAAAAATCTTTTTTCTCCCGGCTGTAACCCGGACAAATAATCTGCGTCTTATTTTCAGTTGCGATTGAAACAGCGATGAGAAGAACAAAAAACAAATTCATTAATCTTTAAAAATATTGTTATGAAAGGCAAATACATTACCACCCAGATTTTACTGGCTTGTTTGTCAGGCGGTGGAAGAAAAAGGAATAAGAAAAAAGCAGCATAAAAAAATCTTTTAGCGAAGTATTATCCTATTAAAGTCGCCAGCAGGCGACTTTTTATTTTTGATTGATCGGTGTTTCGATAATTAGAAATTCCGATTCTTCTGAGCAATAAACTGAAATCTTTTCCGTCTCCCATATGCCTAAAGCATCCCTGCGGGAAAGCTTCAAACCATCTACAACAATACTTCCTTCGATCAGGAAAACAAATAAGCACTTATTTACCGGGTTAAGCGTATACATAATTTCTTTCCCTTTTTCAAAATATCCGAGACATAATTTTGAGTTTTGGTTGATCCAGCAATGTTCCAAGCCTTCTTCAAATGAGACAACCGTTTTAAGTTGATTCTTCCGCTTTTCTTTGGGGAAACTTCGTTGCTGATACCTGGGTATGATATTCTGCAATTTGGGTTGAATCCATATTTGCAAAAAATTCACCTTGTCAGTTCCGACATTATATTCTTCATGTTTCAATCCGCTGCCTGCACTCATGATCTGCAGGGCGTCAGCTTCCACAATCGTGCTATACCCCATGGTATCCTTGTGATTCATTTTGCCGGCCAGCATAATGGAAATAATTTCCATATTAATATGCGGATGAATACCGAATCCTTTTCCGGGCTGTACAAAATCATCATTAAATGCAACCAATGTCCCGAAAGCGCTCTTCATTGGATGATAATAATCACTGAAACTGAAAAAGAAATTGCTTTGCAACCAGCCTCCATCTTTTGTTCCCCTGTCTGCAGCAGGAAAATAGTGTGTTTGCATATCGAAAATTTGGATTGAAACTGATGCAAACTTCGATTGTTTAGACGAAACTATCCAAATACATCTTCAATTTATTTCGGCAGCTTTACAGATATGACAATAGTGATTTCATTTCGTAGATTGCGTTAAAGAATCCGGGATTAATATTTTTAATGCGATGAATTCTTCCCAAATTCTTCAATATCGACTATATAACCAGCACCTGACAGAGAATAGATTCAGATCTCCCGCTGAATTAGTGAGCCATCTTGGTGCGGTACAGGCGCAGGATTATGCCGCTGCCAAATGGGCGATCGGGCTTCGGCTACCCGGTTCAACGGATGAAGACATCGAGCAGTCCATTGCCAAAAGGGAAATAATACGGACCTGGTCGTTGCGCGGAACATTACATTTCGTTGCCCCTGCAGATCTGCGCTGGATATTGGATTTAATAAATCCACGGCTGCTTTCGGCTTACGCAGGTCATTTTCGCAGACTCGGTCTCGAAAAAACATTGATCAGAAAAAGTCATAATACAATGGCCAATGCCTTACGCGACGGCAACCAGTTAACAAGAAAGGAACTGGCCGATGTATTGGAACGATACAAAATTCCCACACACGATATGCGGATGAATTTTCTGCTGCTTCGGGCTGCGCTTGATGGATTGATCTGCCTCGGCGAAAGGCACGGGAAACAATTTACTTATACCTTGCTCGATGAATGGATCCCTTCGACAAGAAAATTAGCACGGGAAGAAGCTATAACGCAGCTGGCTAAACGCTATTTTGCCAGTCATGGCCCAGCCACTATCCAGGATTTTGCCTGGTGGTCGGGGCTTAACATGGCAGATGTAAAAATGGCAATAGAACTGATCGGCCCGGGTTTTAGAAGTGAAAAGATCGGTCAGTCAATTTTCTGGTGTCAAAAAGATTTGTCCGGAGGAAGCAACCGCTCTTCAATCCACCTGCTGCCCTCTTTTGATGAATACATTGTCGGTTATGCGGATCGTAGCGCTACACTCGGCAATATTCCCTTCAGACGAATACTTAATGGAAGCTTGTTTTATCCGGTAGTCATTATTAACGGTAAAATTGTCGGTACCTGGAAACGAACATTCAAAAAAAATGCTGTCATGATTGAATCCAATTTTTTCGATATTTCGAATAGATCACAGCTCAGCAGAATTGCTGCGACGAGCAGGAAATATGGAAAATTTTTAGGGATGAATACTGATCTGAGAAAGAAGAAATAAGAAATATTGATTCAAAAAATTATTTCATCGTCATCACTTTCAATTTCGAAAAATCAGTATGCTCTGTGGGAATAAAGACTGCATCTTTTGAAAATTCATCACATTCATCCAGCCTGATAGAAAGGGATTCGCATTTTTTTGATTTTACCCTGATCACTTTTTCAAATCTTTCATGATGGATTCCCAGGCACTGGATGGTAACAAAATATTTTCCTGAAGGGATAGATTCGATATAAATGCTGTTGTCAATCGAAGGATGAAAAATCTTGCAAACTATTCCTGCGCCGGAACGATCAAAACGGTCAAAAATGATTAGTACTGAATCGCGACGGCTGTTATTAAAGTTAGATTTAGTAAAAGTAAGTTGGGTGGCCCCTTCATTCACCTTGGCGCTGCCCCGATGGCCTCCATTAGCCTGAAGGCTCAGGATAGCAAGTTGAAACACGATATAGTAGAGAAGGGCTTTCATAATATGCTTATTCGCAGCAATATGAACTCCATTCCTATGCCACTATTTAACAACCTGATTTACAACAAAATAAATCCTAAACCCGTCCCGGCTTTAAATCCTTTTTGGAAAGAATTTCCCAAAAAAGGAATCAAATTGAATAAAAGAATTAAATCATGCTAAACTGATTCAGCTGTATCGATTTTGGTGAGCGTCATCCCAATTGTTGGCACTGTTCTTCGTTCGGCTGATTGCTTTAATCTAAATACCAGTAAGGCCAGGGAGCATTACAATGACGATCCAAAAACCGACCTGCTATACCCGCAGAAATACATTCTTTCTATACATGAAATATAAAAATGCCCATTTCACCAACACATAACAAATGGCCATGACCACAACATTGTATGGATCACCCACAAGTTGCCCCAGCCATTTGAAAAAACCATCTGTTGTATACTCCCAGTTAATGAACCGGCCTGACATATAGATCAAAATCGAATTCATGCCAATGACCTTGAAATAAAAAGCCCATTTCTTATGGCCAAGTACATCAATAATATAATAGAAACCAGACAGCAGTATCAAGCTAATACCTCCAACAAGCAACACAAATGAACTTGTCCAAAGATTCTTATTGATTGGAAAATCAAAATTCCAAAGCAGAGCCAGCACAATAAAAATAATACCTCCAATGGCTAACCGTAATGCTTTTTTTGACATGGCAAGAGGGTTATTCTTCAACAGGTTTCCTGCCAGAATGCCAAGCAATCCCGTGCCGATTGCAGGAATTGTGGACATAAGACCTTCAGGATCGTGAATGCCAAGATAAAGTCTTCCGGGAATGATTGACCGGTCAATATAAGAAGCAAAATTGCCCTGCATGGTGAGGTCGCCCCTGGGAAAACCAGGAGCTGACGTAAATTTTAACAGCAACCAATATCCGACAAGCAAGGCAGCGAACCAGATCATTTGTCCCCGTTCCTTAGTGTACAAATAGATAATGTTGGCAAACATGTAAGCCAGCCCGATACGTCCAAGCACACTACAAAATCTTATATCCGAAAAAGGTCGGATGTGCAGCCCATTATTATAAATAATTCCCAGTACAACAAGGATCAATCCTCTTTTTATAACACGCAGCAATAGTTGCTTTTTAGTCTTACCTTTCTCCAACTCGCGTCCGACTGAGTATGGCGTTGCCACCCCAGCAAGAAACAGGAAGAGCGGGAAAATGAGATCATAAAAATGAAAACCATTCCATTCGGGATGTGTCAACTGGTTGGACAAAACCTCCCAGAAAGATGATCCAGTTGCCTTGGCCATGCCATGAACAATTTCTTCTGCCCCCATGATCCAGAACATATCAAAACCACGGAGTGCATCAAGTGAATAGAGACGCTGTGAAGTGGAAGTCTGTGTCATTATATAAATTTTAGGGAGAAGGTTTATGTGCAGTAAAATGCAGTATGAATAAAGTTAAGCAGTTTGAAATTAATAAAATAATTTTAGCTAACGGTTATTGATATGAAACAAGAACTGACCCAATTATGCATCATTCACAGGAGCATAACGGACACAGGCGAACGCAATTCCAAATTGACAGGATTGCATTTTTCAGTGATGCAGTCATTGCGATTGCCATTACTTTAATGGTTCTTGAAATAAAAATTCCTGCAATGGGAGCTAAAATCACTTTGCAGGAAATTGTCTCGAAACATGGAGGAAGCATCCTGGTTCATATTACAGCCTTATTCTTAAGTTATCTTACCATTGGGAATCTCTGGATCCGCCATCACGAATTATACGAGCATATCGTTAACTATAACAAGAGACTAATCAAACTCAATCTTTATTTTCTGTTATCCATTATTTTGCTTCCCGTTAGTATCTCTTTTTTCTTTACCAACGATAACCCGATGCAGCTCCGGATGATTGTATATTTTATGAATCTAGCTTTGTGTTATTTTACCTATTATCTGATGACCCGGGTGGTTTATCATTCCAAGGCGAATTTTTCGGCTATCCCCAAAATGGAGTTAACAATGAAAAGAATGAACGGCATGCTGGCTGCATCTATACTCTTTGTAATAGTGTCAATACTGGTGGCTGTTAAACCAGATTGGTTTTATTATCCTTTTATTGCCGCAGTGATCATAAGGGTTATCCGGCAAAGAATTGCCAAAAGACAAAAGAAAAAAAGAAGTCAGGCAGAAATTTCCACGCAGTCGTAGCCGGGGATTTCCCGAAAATTCAAATTTTAGGCAGCAATTTTCAATGTAAAAGAAAACTTGCTTCCTACGCCGAGTTGGCTCTCCACAGAAATTGCACCTTCCTGCCCTTCAATAAAATCTTTGCTGATCGCCAGTCCCAGGCCAGTTCCTTCTTTTTTTGTTCCTGGAACTCTGAAATAGCGATTGAAGATTTTATCAGTATAGGCCGCGGGTATCCCCTGACCGCTATCCTGAACACTTATTTTAACATCATTATCCAATACTTCTGCTGAGACCACAACCTTAGATTGTTCATAAGAATACCTTAGCGCGTTGGAAAGAAAATTAGTCAGTACCCAGGCTGTTTTTTCATCGTCCGCCTGAACAAAAGGCAGGTGTTCCGGTACGTTCATTTCAATATTAATATTTTTCAACTTGGCTTCTTTTCGTATTGCCTGCACTGCATATTCGATTATTTTTTTAGGGTCAACGGGGTGTATGTTAAGATGGATCTGCCCTGTCTCTGCCTGCGAAATGTTCAGCAATTCACCGGTAATTTTTAATAGTCTTTCCGAATCCTCCCGAATGTTTTGAACCAGTTCCTGCTGTTCCTGATTTAATATCCCGACACGGTTATCATTAAGCAACTGAGCACTCATCTTGATCGAGGAAATGGGTGTCTTCAATTCATGAGAAACGGTAGCAATAAAGTTAGTCTTGGCTTCACTGAGCTCATGGAAAGGAGTGATATTTCGTAAGACGATTACCAGTCCGACAATCTGCTCGTTGTTTTTTACGGTAAGGACGTCCTTACTAAAATAGCTCTCCTTGTTTTCTGCGTAGATTTTTAATTCCTGGTTTTCTTCGTCTTCCCTCAAGAGGGTGCGCATAAGGTCATTTTTCAATGCGATGTCCGGTGCGTATCTGCCAATAATTTCCGATTCTTTCAATCCCAGCAGATTTTCGGCAACAGCATTCAGGAAAAGAATATTTTTTTTATTGTCAAAACCTATAATTCCATCCCGCATCTGGTTAATAATGGTTTCGATCCGGCTTTTCTCGAATTTGATTTGTGATAAATTACTGTTTTCATATTCATCGAGCTTCGCAGCCATCACATTGAAGGAATGGGCCAGCTCTCCGAATTCATCTTCCTGCTGCAGATAAATTCTTTTTTTGTAGTTTTTATTGGCGATTGCTGCGATCCCTTCTGACAAAGAACTGATGGGTTTTGAAATAATTCCCGGCAAATTGAAAATAAAGGTGAATGCCACAAGGGTGAGAATAGTAAAGATCACCGTAAGCCACAGCTTGGCGTTTTCTGCTGTCTTTTGAGCCACCGCATTTTTCCTGAGAATGGCCATCTCGTTGAGATCCTGGATCTGTATGATGGATTGCCTGATCTCCGGGTAGTTCGAAGGGTCGGACGGATCTGCTTTGAGTTCTTCAAAATTCTTCCTTAACTCAGACGTGATTTCTTTTTCACCCAATTCTGTGATATTATTTTCCTGTTTTTTCAGGTTGTCTTCGAAAAGTTTCTTGGCATCATTAACTTTCACCGAGTCCTTCTTTTCGTATATCGCCTCCAATGCCTTCAGCATATTATTGGAATAGACAAGCGATTCATGATTGTTTTTCAAAACCAGATTGGCATCATGACTCAGCAGATTAATATTTACCAATCCCAGTATGCCAAACGAAAGGATGACTATGAAGAGGAAGATCAACCCCAATGATAATTTAGTTTTTAATCGCAAGCTCATATCATGAAAGAATTACTATGTCAATATCTGCTTCTGATAATTTATTCAAAAGTTGGTTAAAAACAGCAGTGCCGAGAATCACATTGAACAAATTCAGATGTGGTTTGCCGATACAAATTGTAGTGATGGTTTTTTGCTCAGCAGATTCAATGATGCCTCTCACAATATTGCCGTTCTTTGCCCTGATTACCTCGGCGCCAAGTTCCGTGGCAAGTTTAAAGTTATTGATCAGATGTCTTTGTGCAGCCAGTCCTATTTTATCTCCATCTTCTTTGGGTGTTTGCACATAAAGCAAGAACCACTTGGAATTATAGTAAGTGGCAAGCCTTGCTGTCTTACGTATAACCTTACGTGCAATTTCATGGTTACTGCTGATGCAGGCCATAAATCGTTCAGTGCGCAAACGGCCGCGGGGAAGCTCGCTTTCAATTTTTCTTTCTACCTGGGTGGCCACTTCTTTTAGGGCAAGTTCCCTGAGCTGAAGGATCTTTTCTGATTGAAAAAAATTCTTAAGGGCCAGTTCAATTTTATCAGGCGTATAAATTTTGCCTTCTTTTAATCTCGTCACCAGTTCATCTGCCGTTAGGTCAATATTGACAACTTCATCAGCTTCTTTCAACACACTGTCGGGGACCCGTTCGGCAACATTAATGCCGGTGATCTCTTTTACTTCTTCATTCAAACTTTCGATATGCTGGATATTTACTGCACTGATCACATTGATGCCGGCATCAAGAATCTCCATCACATCCTGCCAGCGCTTTTCATTTTTACTGCCTTCAATATTGGTGTGAGCTAATTCATCCACAATTACAACTTCGGGATGTAAGTTCAGGATGGCCTGCATATCCATCTCTTCCAGTTCTTTTCCTTTGTAAAACAATTTTCTCCTGGGAATGACAGGCAAACCTTCCAATAAAACCTGCGTTTCATTGCGACCATGTGTTTCTATATACGCGACTTTTACATCCACGCCATTACGCAATAAGGTTTGCGCTTCCTGAAGCATACGATAACTTTTTCCCACACCGGCACTCATGCCAATATAGATTTTAAACTTCCCGCGCCTTGACTGCCGTATCAGGTTTAGAAAATGCTCTACATTCTTTTCATCTTCGGGCATATTTTGTTTGCGTTTTATAAGGCTAATTGCTAGTCTATAAATCTCCAATCGCCTCTACAAGCAAAAGTATAAACAGTACGCTCAACTTAACAAAAACGAAGGTTTTCAGTTACCGATTATCCAGGATAAGATTATATTAATCAAAAATGATATACCGCTGCCAGCAAAGCGCTGACAGTGCTTTTGGTATATGTGTTATCTGATTTATAGAAAAAATTCTTGGAACCATTATCCAATCTCAATTCCGGCATAATTGTCAGGTTCGCTGCGGGCTTGAAAAGACCAGTTAGCGTAAGATCAAACACATTCAAACCGGGAACCTGCGCTGGATCGACAGGATTGATTTTTACACCGTCTTTGTCAGAAAAATACTCGCCACGCAATGTGAATCCAATTTTAGATGAAGGATCAAGATTCAGGTATAACGCTGAACCCCACCAGCTTGCCGATTTGTCGAGCGTGGACGAGTTTACTGATTGAATGGTACCGTTAAAACCAATGCTAAATTTGCTTGAGACGGTCCCGTTGATAACTAGGTCAAACTGATTTAAACTTTTATATAAAATATAATAAGGGCTTAAAGTTGAATCATCCCGACTGCCTCCTCCATATCCCTGATAGTTCAGGTAGAATTTCCACTTGCCATCTTTCGTGCTGGTGCTGAATTGTGCAATTGCAACTTTTGTTCCTGAAGTAGTTGTCGAAAAGTCTGTTGGATTTGCAATGCCCACCATCAAAGCGGTCGTACTGCTTAAAGTAATATCAGCTTTTATCCCAGTGTGGAAGAAAGGACCATAAGAAAACATATAATCCATGCTGTAATTCCTGTTTGCATAAGCGTCTACGACCTCATAACCAATATGTGTACCCCATTTGCCCATAGTAAATTTGATTTTTCCTGAGGCTTGAAAAGTTACAAACAACTGTTTTACTGCAAATAAGGTCTGATGCCCAAAATCATTGTAGGAAAATTCTTCTGCTCTTCTTCCGAAACCCAGGTCGGCAGTTGCTCCCACCTTACCGAAACTATGATCGGCCCTGAGAGAAGCCATACCCAATTCAAAAGAACTCTGGGAATTAGTAAAGCTGGTGTAATTGTTGGTCTTGCCTGATGGAGCATTGAAATTGTACCTGTAATATCCATCCACAGAACCCGTAATAGTAACCGGCGGAGGTGTTTTAGCAGTAGTAGTGTCAGCAAGTTTTTTTGTGGAATCTATTCCCTGCGAATAACTCAGAATAAAACTAAACAAAGCTGCACTGCTTGCAAAAATATTTTGTAACATCATTTTTTAATTTAATAAGATAAATAAAATAATCCTCCCCATTACTGGGGAGGACCGTTAAAGCCGTAAACCCAAAGCAAACCAACGAGCTTTAACTTTTCACTTTAACATGTCCAAATCAATGTTCAATTTCAATACATTTATTTTTTCCGGACCGAATAAACCAAGTAAGGGCTTGTCAATATGCTGATCAACCAGGGCTCTTATTTTCTCTTCACTGATATTCCTGGTTTTGGCAATCCTAGCAACCTGTACATAGGCTCCTTTCGGAGAAAGATCAGGATCCAAACCGCTGCCGGACGCCGTGACGAGTTCGGATGGGATCTCCTCTTTTTTTACGTCTGGATTATGTACCAGGAAACTGTCAATCCTGCTTTGTACATCTTTCAGATAATCCGGATTGGTAGGACCTTTATTGCTTCCCGAACTGCCTGCTGCATTATAATTTACGGCAGAAGGCCTGCTCCAGAAATATTTATCCTGCGTGAAAGACTGACCTTCCAACGCATAACCCACCACTTTGCCGTTTACAGAAACAGTTTCCCCATTTCCTTTGGCTGGTGCGGCCTGTACTATCAGCCAGATGAAAACCGTATATACACCACAAAAAAATACAATGGTGACTATTGTGAGTCGAATGGCCGGTAAAATATGTTGTTTCATTTCGTTTTTATTTTAATCAGCAATCAGGTTTTTTAGATCAAAACCAGATTGACACTATCAAATCAATTAATTTAATTCCTATAAAAGGCACGATGATTCCTCCTAAACCATATATAAATAAATTCCGGCGGAGAAGGGCACTTGCTCCGATTGGTTTATAAGCCACGCCTTTCAGTGCGAGTGGAATCAGGAGTGGAATAATGATTGCATTGAATATGACCGCGGAAAGAATCGCACTTTCAGGACTGTGTAGACGCATAATATTCAAAGCCTGCAGGCCGGGAATCGACACAATAAATAATGCTGGCACGATTGCAAAATATTTTGCCACATCGTTAGCAATGGAAAATGTCGTGAGTGTTCCTCTTGTCATCAGTAATTGTTTTCCTATTTCGACAATTTCTATCAGCTTGGTCGGATCATTGTCAAGGTCGACCATATTGCCGGCTTCTTTTGCGGCCTGTGTACCACTATTCATAGCTACTCCAACATCTGCCTGTGCCAATGCCGGCGCATCATTGGTTCCGTCTCCCATCATGGCGACAAGCTTGCCGCCCTGTTGTTCTTTTTTGATATAGTTCATTTTATCTTCCGGCTTAGCCTCAGCTATAAAATCATCCACCCCCGCTTTATTAGCGATATACTTTGCCGTTAGTGGATTGTCACCTGTCACCATTACCGTCTTTACACCCATCTTTCTCAACCTGTTGAATCGTTCCTGGATACCCGGCTTGATGATATCCTGGAGCTCGATCACGCCCATCACTTTTTCATCCCGGCTCACTACCAGCGGAGTGCCCCCGTCTTTTGCAATAAGATTTACTCTTTCATCTGTTTCAACAGGGAAACCATTGCCTGCTTTATGAATGATTTGCCTAATCGCATCGGAAGCACCTTTACGTATTTTGATCCCGCCTTGCATGTCAATACCGCTGCTTCTTGTTTCGGCAGTAAAAGGAATGAACCTGGCATCCTGCAATTGCGATGAAGGAACTTTATTTCCATTTAACTGGGCCAATTCAACAATTGATTTTCCTTCCGGGGTTTCATCAGCCATCGATGCCAGTATACAGGCTTCAATAAAAATATTCTTATCAATATTCTTTGCAGGCCAGAAATTAGTTGCTTTCCTGTTACCTATGGTGATGGTACCGGTTTTGTCGAGTAATAAAGTATCCAGGTCCCCGGCGGTTTCAACTGCCTTTCCGCTTTTAGTGATGACATTCGCGCGTAATGCCCTGTCCATCCCAGCAATACCAATTGCACTTAACAGACCACCAATCGTGGTAGGAATCAAACAGACAAATAAAGAAATAAACGCCGCGATGGTAATGGGCGTGCTGGCATAATCGCCGAATGGTTTTAATGTTACACAGACAATAACAAAGATGAGGGTGAATCCTGCCAGTAGAATTGTCAACGCGATTTCATTGGGTGTTTTCTGGCGAGATGCGCCTTCTACCAATGCAATCATTTTATCAAGGAAACTTTCACCTGGTTCGGTTGTTACCTTTACTTTGATTTTATCACTCAAAACTTTTGTCCCACCCGTGACCGATGATTTATCTCCGCCAGCTTCTCTTATGACAGGTGCACTTTCTCCCGTGATCGCACTTTCATCGATGGTGGCAAGCCCTTCGATAATTTCTCCATCCATGGGAATAATATCTCCTGCTTCACAAATAAATACATCTCCTTTTCTTAATTGGGAAGAGGGAATGACCTTTACTTCATTAACATAAATATCACCGACGGGGAAAATTTTTTTTGCGGGTGTGTCTTCCCTTGTTTTACGTAAACTATCGGCCTGAGCCTTACCCCTCGCTTCTGCTATTGCCTCTGCGAAATTGGCAAACAGGATTGTGACGAAGAGTATGGCGAAAATCAGGATATTGTATACCAATCCGCCCTGTAATTTTTCGCCTGTAAAAATCCAGATACAGACGCCTAACATAAACACGGTGCAGATTTCAACAGTGAACATAACCGGGTTATGCATCAGGATCCTTGGATTCAATTTGACAAAAGATTGCTTCAGCGCTTCTTTTACCAGTGCTGACTCGAATAGTTTATTTTTACGAATGCGTTTTGCCATGATTCAATTCATTTTATATTATTGAAAAAATTCACCTATCGGACCTAATGAAAGTGCAGGGAAAAAAGATAAGGCAGCAACGATCAGGATTACGGAAAGAACCATAATGCCAAAAGTCAAAGTATCTGTTTTTAACGTACCAGCACTTTCAGGAACATATTTTTTCTTTGCCAATAAGCCTGCAATCGCTACCGGTCCAATGATCGGCAGATACCGTGAAATGATCATCACCAGGCCGCAGGTAATATTCCAAAAAGGAACACCATCACCCAGTCCTTCAAAACCGGAGCCATTGTTGGCCGAGGAGGAAGTGTATTCATACAACATTTCTGAAAATCCATGACTACCGGGATTGTTTAGCCATCCGGCATATGTTTTTGGATCACCCACATAGACATGCGAAGCAAAAGCGGTGAAAGTAAGTATCAGGAAAGTATGCAACAATGCAACAATCGTTGCGATCTTCATTTCTTTCGCTTCAATTTTCTTTCCTAAGAACTCAGGCGTTCTTCCAACCATTAGTCCTGCGATAAATACTGCGATGATGATATAAACATAAAAATTGAGAAAACCTACGCCAACACCACCATAAAAGGAATTGATCATCATACCCCACATGGCAAACATGCCTGTAAGCGGGGTAAAACTATCGTGCATCGCATTTACAGAACCGTTTGAAGTTACTGTTGTAGTGATACCCCAATAGGCAGATGCTGCCGGACCAAAACGAACTTCCTTTCCTTCCATGCTTCCGAGGTTCTGTGCTATTCCCATATGAGAAATAGCGGGGTTTCCTTTCATTTCAAAATAGATGGCGGGAATAACAAACAATAAAAAGCCAACCGTCATCACACCAAAGATTGTATAAGCTAATTTCTTTCTTTTGAGTATATGCCCTAATGCAAAAACCATTGCCATGGAGATAAGAATGATACAAATGTTTTCAACCATATTGGTGAGATAATTCGGATTTTCGAGCGGATGAGCAGAATTGGCTCCATAAAATCCACCACCATTGGTACCCAGCTGTTTGATCGCTACCATCGCTGCTACAGGCCCCCGGCTTACATTTACAGTATCTCCCTGCAGGGAAATAAAAGTGTCTTTCCCCTTGAATGTCATGGGCATACCATTAAATGCCAAAATGAGGGCCACAACGACCGAGAGAGGTAGTAAAATCCTGGTGCATGACTTAATGAAATAGTTATAAAAATTTCCCAGCTTTTCTGTCGTCCTTTCCTTCATCGCATTGAAGACTATCACGCAGGCTGCAATACCCGCACCTGCGCTGATGAATTGAAAAAGCATCAGTACCAACTGACCTAAGTAAGAAACTCCTGTTTCACCTGAATAGTGCTGAAGATTGGTGTTGGATATGAAACTGATTGTCGTGTTAAATGCAGTATCAGCGGTCATAGATGGGTTAGCATCCGGGTTCAATGGCAACCAGCTCATGTTCATTAATACAAACATGGAAAAAAGAAACCAAAGCAGGTTGATAGTGAGTAGTGCCAGCATATGCTGCTTCCAATTCATTTCCTTTTCCGGTTTGATCCCACTCAGCTTAAAAAATAATTTATCAAGCGGATTTAGAAGAGGATCCAGCCAGGTGCGTTGTCCTTCGAACACTTTGGCTATATAACGCCCAAGGGGAATGGCCAATAGTACCATGACCACATACATCGTAATTACTCCAATGATTTGCGTGTTCATTTTTTGATTAGAATTTTTCGGGTTTAATCAATACATAACATAAATAGATAAAAACAAAAATGGAAACAACGAATAACAGTGTCATAACTTTTAAATTTTGTCAAAGAAATCAATGGATTTAAAAAACAATGCGAAGCAAATCAGCCCCGCTAAAACAAGGATAACTGTGAGCATAATCTCTATTATTTACATTGAATGAAACAATATTTTAAGTTTTATATAAACAAGGTAAAGGAAGGAAAGCGCCATTAACCACGCGATTCCGACAATCACCATGTCCTTTATTTTATTATCACTCTTATTCATAAATGACTTGCAAAGTTTAATCTTTGCAGAAGCAATGAACAATGAGGCAGCTCATGTTTATCATTGATTTATATCTGATTTTCTTTTGGATGTCAGCGAACCAAAACCCGGAAAATCAAACCGCCTAGAACAATCATTAAATAAACAGCAAGCAATACATGGAAAGGCTTTATTCTTTGCCCGATAATTTTTAAATAAGTTTTCATATTCACAGGTTTCGATATCAGCCAGAGCCAAAAGGCGTGCCCGGCTTTAAAAATCATATGTCGGGTCATACAAGATTCAGTGCCAGTAAGGATTAGAATGAAAAACTGACTTTATACGAAGCTGTTTTTAGAATATAAATCCTACCAAAATGAAAATGCACCTAATCAAAATGAAAGGGTATAACGGTATGACACTACCTGATAGCGATGCCGCCATCAGCAATTCAGAAGTGAAATGGTATCCCTTCTCTTAAAACCGGACGCGTAGCCCAGCTTGATTTTTGATTCCGGTTAGACCTTATAGGCGTTCATCCTCCCCCACTACTCAGCCGGATAAGAGAAATTAATCTTTGTGAAGCCAATGAGCGATTAGACAGCTAATATTCTTCCTCGAGTCACTTTTATACCAATGGGGTTTATCAGTGGCGGAGAAACCGTACAATCAGACCACCTAGCACAATTACTAAATAAACAGCGAGCAATAAATGGAAAGGCTTTATTCTTCGCTTGATCATTCTTGTGTATGATTTCATACATCTTGGTTTGAGTATTTACTAATGCCAAAGGCATGCCCGACTTGGAAAACCACACAATACTCATCTAAGATGCAGTGTCAGTATGAATTAGACCGGAATGCTGTACTAAAGCAGTTTTTTAGTTAAGAAGAAGTCATACCAAAATGAAAGCATAGATTTTCAAAATGAGGGGAGGTTAGGCAGGCATAAGGCTGTCTTCAGAGTTGAATTTTATCAGCTGATTTTTTTTAAGGGAGGGAAATCCTGGTGTCTGTTTTCATCATGAGTATTTAATTGATCCAAAAATTTCCTTACATTTTCAGGCAACACAGCAAATTCAACAGGTTCTCCAATCCATTCCGGATTTAGTTTGGCATTGATGATAATATGATCCACTTCAGATTTTATTATTTTTTTACTGGGTGATTTCTCTCTCCACCCCATACCGTAAAAGGTGGCTTCCTGCTTTGCACAATTTTCAAGAAACTTGGTGAATCCGTCGGAGGCAAAAGGGTCGATGCTGCTTGCATATATGTCACCTGTCTCTTTGTTCAGTATCGTATACCGGTCAAAGGTTTTACCACCATTATCAAAAACGATAAATGTTTCCATGTCTTTTACTTAAATAATCAAATCAATTAATAAAAAAATGTTACTTGTCTTTATTCCGGTTCATACAAAATCCATGAATAGCTGGTACAGAAGAACCAGGAAAACAAGCAGCAGGTATATAGCGAGCAAAAGATGGAATAATTTTATTCTTCCTCTTAATAAGCGGAACTGCATTTTCATGCGGTAATTTTTTTCAAGGTCAAAAAAGCAACACCAAAGCCGTGCCTGAAGTGTCTGTTAGAAAATGATCATACTTAAAAGCATTCGCAAGAAGGTTTTATAGGGACGGGTTGATAAATGATGTGAAAATGGCCTCAGTCAATCAATATCAAAGCTTAAAAAATTTCCATTCTGAAATGAATCTATCAGTTCAAGCCATATATGTCCATCTTTCTATAAATGGTCGTCAATCCGATATTCAGCAGTTTGGCTGCTTCCGATTTGTTTCCTTTGGTATAATTCAATACTCTTTGGATATGTAGTTTTTCAACACTTGCCAGATCGAAAGCGGAAATCGGTTTGTGTTCATGCTGGGCCAACTGGATTTCCAAAGGCAAATCTTCCGCGGTCAGTAAAGGATGTTCGGCCATGATGACCGCGCGCTCGATCGTATTTTTAAGTTCTCTGATATTCCCTTTCCAATACTGGTTTTCCAGATAGTGCAGAAACTCTTTACTGATGCCGCTGATTTCTTTATTCATTTTTTCGGCAAAGAGGTTCATGAAATACTTTGCGAGAATCGGAATATCTTTTTTTCTTTCCCGCAAAGGTGGAATCTGCATACTGAACACATTGAGCCGATAAAATAAATCTTCCCTGAATCTTCCTTCTCCGACATCGCTTTTTAAATCTTTATTTGTTGCCGAAATAATTCGCACATTCGCTACAGTGGTGGAAGTCCCGCCTACCTTGATGAATTCATTTGTCTCCAGGACCCGAAGCAGTTTCGCCTGAAGGTCGATATGCATTTCGCCAATTTCATCCAGGAACAATGTTCCCCCGTTTGCTTCTTCTATCAATCCTCTTTTATCCCTGATCGCGCCGGTAAAAGCGCCGACCTTGTGACCGAATATTTCGCTCTCCAGCAAATCTTTTGAAAACGAACTACAGTTCAAAGCCATGAAAGGTTTATGTGCACGATGACTCGCCACATGGATAGCCCTTGCAAATAATTCCTTTCCTGTTCCGGTTTCTCCGAGCAATAAAACGGTGGTGTTATTGGGCGCCACTTTTTTTGCAAGAGCAATCGCATCGCGAATCACATTCGATTCCCCGACGATATTATCAAAACCAAAACTGTTCGATACCTGCTTTTCCAATTGCTGAACCCTTTTTTGCAGGCGGGCTTTTTCCACCGCATGCTCGATCAGGGGAATCAGCTTGTCATTGTCTTCGCCCTTGGTAATATAATCGAACGCGCCATATTTCATCGCCTGAACGCCATCCGAAATATTTCCATGCGCAGTAAGCAGGATGATCTCTATATATGAGAATTTGACTTTGATATCCCTGGTGAATTCAATACCATTGCCATCAGGCAATCTCACATCACATACAATGACCTCGATATTTTCTTTATTCAAAATCCTGCCCGCCGACTTCAGATCAGAGGCTTCATACACTTTGTAATTTTCCAAAGTGACAATCCTGTTTAATAGGCCACGGATTCTTATTTCATCATCAACAATCAAAACATTTCCCGACCGCATAATGATTATTTTAAGGATTGGCTATACAGATATTCTATTTTATAAGTTTTTAGGTATTTGTCATAAGCCAATAATTCCTTATCCGAACGGAATTCAGCATCGATTGCATAATGGAATTTGTGATTAAGGGGAAATGCATTTTTCAGGTTCTCGATGGTCAGCGGTTGAATCTCGCTGTTCACATCTTTACTGAAATAATATTTGTCTGTTTTTATCATTTCCTTTCCTCTGGTCAGCTCTTCCGATTCATATCTGTGATAGATAAAGAGGGATCCGCTCTCCACGATCTCGTATTTCTCATTGTTATAAACTCTGTATTTCTTTTTCCTATAATCGCCGTTTCGGGACATTATCTTCGCGTCAAAAAAATATTTATTGTCATTTTTGATCCTTGGTAAATATGCCGTCAGATTTGAAATATTAGTGTAATTCTGACTTGCCAGGATATCCGGCTGATCTTTCATGAGTTCGATTGTTCGGGTAGCAGTCCCCCGAGCTGAGGCAGCAAGCAAGAGCGATGCCGCCATCAACAATTCAGAAGTTTTCATACAATTGTTTTTTTTAAAAATTTTTTAATTTTTCTTCGGGGATATTAACAAATGGTCAGGTATGGGTTAAAAGTTTTATTATGCCTACGATATATTTTTTTAAAACCGTACAAGCAAGGCCAGGATGATTCTCGATTCCGATTTCACCATGTCAGGCATCCATCCTCCCCAGCTATTTAATGGTGGGGCAACGGAAGCTCCGCTCGACGTATAGCTATATTCTCCTGTGTTGGCAAATCCACTCGGAGAGGTAACTCCACCCGGACCGGCAAAATATCCTGTCAACGCAGTTGTACCTGGAGCGGGGCCGATATTCTGAATTGCACGATGGACAAATTCACATTTGAGTGTAAGATTCTGGCAGGGCATCCAGTCAAAAGATGCGGAACAATCCCAGGCATCAAATGTCGAACCCGGACCGGTTTGTTTTTGGAACAGCGTATCTGCATAACCGGTAGGAGCCAGCACAAGATACTGTCCGGGGTTATGCATGTAACCGCCTCCGACAGTCAAACCAAAATGTTCACCGAACCAGAGTCTGTTATAAATCATCCCGCTGATAAAATTCTGGGCGGGCAGAGCAACCCCGGTTTTGCCATCTGTTTTGCCGAAGGGACTCACCCCATCTCCATTTTCAAATCCGAAATCGCCGGTAATTGAGAATGCCGCTTTGGTAATAAATTTCCCGTTAGGGTGATTATAATAACGGTACTCATAACTGTTATCGCTATGTATGCGATATCTTCCAGGAGCGCCTTCATCATCCTTTCCATAATAGAAATTCATGACATAGTCCACTCTTTCTTTGGGCCTGTAATAGATGGAAAAACCTGCCCCAGGAGAATGATTGAACATACCATAGCTCTGCCAGCCATTGATCAGCCACAATTCCACTTTTAATTTATCTGTTGGAAAAGTTTGTAAACGCAGCCCATTAAAAAACCAGGGTGTATTGTCCGAGGTATAAGAAGGCTGATAGGACCAGTTCTCAAAATTGTTATAAGAAAACAATCCAATGTACGACATGAAAATTCCGGCGTCGAGGTTTATACCATGCCACTTATTCCAGTGATAGCCAGCATAGGCCTCACTGATATACCGATAGATTGTTTGCAGGTCATACTGGCCTTTGTAGGAGCTCCCGTCATTACGCGGAACCACGGTAGAGCGCGTTCCAAACTGCATCATCACTCTTCCGCGAACATTATTAACGTGAATATCTCCGCCAATACCCATAAAGGAAAGTTGCAGCTCGTTATTTCTTGCGAGAGCAGTCGATCCCACAACAGTGTTGTCAATCGGGTTGTGGTTAGAACGGGTATAATTCAAATCAAATGTGATATCGCCTGTGAAATATTTGGAATCAAATGCCGGCGGACTCGTCTTGCGGCTGGTTCCGTTCAGCCATGAAAAATCCCCAAATGCAAAGGGTTCACTGGGAACAGAATCCGATATTATCTTTTCGCTTTTTGAACTGGTCTTTTTTGAATTAAAAATCTTTCCAAAAAAGGAAGACAGGGAATTATTAGCAGCTGCTTTTTGCTGGGTGCTATCGTGAGGATCCCTTGTAACGGTATCCTTCACACTGATGGGTGCCATGCCTTCTGATGTTCCGAGCAAAATGGGTTTCTGGCTATATCCTTTACAAACAATGAATATGCCCGATAGAATTACCAATAACTGATTACGCTTAATCATAACAAATGTTTTTACTTGAGTTAGAATGGTTGCTGTTCAATAAAATTTAGCTGCACTGTTTGCTGTAAATAGAAATCGGTGCGTATTCCTATGGACAATCGTTATGACCAGTCGAAGATGGTCTGTTGGGAGTGATTACACATTTGCCAAAAACATACCAGCACAAAAAAATAAATGTGCCACAATACATGAAAGTCATTACCAGTAAGTGTTTGGTAAGATTCAGCTATTTAAAAAACAAAAAGAAAGAGAAAGCAAAAACACTTCCGTTCTGAAAATTTTTTTTCAATTTGATAAAAAATCCTCATATGTCCTTTCAGAAGAAACTAATCGTTGCCTAAATGAAGCGGTAGACAAAACAACTTCGTATGAAAGGAAAAATGGTTCCATAACGGGATTTATTTTTCATTTTGAATGGGTTTCTTACGCTGGTTAATTCGGTTCAAAATATATGACGAGAGTCTGAAATCCAATCCCAGCTTGTGCCACAGGAGATTTGTATGGCTTAAAAAATTTCGGGCACAGATTTGGCATTAATGAATACTCGATTGTAACAATTGAAGAGGCTAACTATATTCCGCGCCAGCTTTAAATTTTCAACATAAGAATTTGTAACATTACATTTGGTAAGGCCGTCCCGTTCTCGGGAGGGCCATTTTATTTTAGAAATTCAGCCCAATCCATATTCTTCAATCTTCCTATATAATGTAGTCAGCCCGATATTCAGCAATTTGGCCGCTTCAGTCTTATTGCCCCTGGTATGGTTGAGTACACGCTGGATATGCAGTTTTTCAACGCTGGCAAGATCGAATGCAGATAAAGTTCCATGAGCTTTGTGATTGATGACCTGTAATTCCAGCGGAAGATTTTCAACTGAAAGCCGCGGACTAGTTGCAAGAATCACTGCTCTTTCCATAATGTTTTTAAGTTCCCGGATATTGCCTTTCCACTCGTGGTGCTGCAAATGTTCCAGGAACTCCTTGCTCATTTCAGTAACATTCTGGTTGGTCCTTTCGGCAAAATATTTCATGAAATAATTTGCCAGCAGGGGTATATCTTTTTTTCGTTCACGCAAGGGCGGTAGTTGAATTGTGAACACATTCAGGCGATAGAATAAATCTTCCCTGAATTTTCCTTCCTCTATTTCCTGGTGCAGATAGCGGTTGGTTGCCGTAATGATCCGGACGTTTACCCGGGTTGGTTTTGTGTCGCCGACTTTAATGAATTCATTTGTTTCAAGAACACGCAGCAATTTGGATTGAAGATCAATGTGCATTTCACCGATCTCATCTAAAAAAAGTGTTCCCTGGTCGGCTTCTTCGATCAGTCCTTTCTTGTCCTTGACAGCGCTGGTGAAAGCTCCCGCTTTATGACCGAACAATTCACTTTCCAGTAATTCCTTATTGAAAGAGCTGCAATTGAGTGCAAGAAAAGGATTCGCCGATCTTTTGCTCGCGTGATGAATGGCCTGTGCAAAAACCTCTTTGCCTGTCCCGGTTTCTCCAAGCAACATGACAGTCGCTTCAGTCGGAGCAACTTTTTTTGCTAATTCAATAGCATCGCGGAGCAGGGGAGATTCCCCAATGATATTTTCAAATTCATAGTGCTTTCCGATTTGCTTCTCCAGTTGCACCACTCTTTTTTGCAACTGCACTTTTTCCATTGCCCGGTTCAATAAGGGGATAATTTTATCATTATCGTCGCCCTTTGTGATATAATCAAAAGCACCATTCTTCATTGCCTGCACACCGTCGGGAATATTTCCATAAGCAGTCAATACAATGATTTCAGTCAGTGGCAGTTTTAATTTTATCTGGTGACAAAGTTCCACTCCATTTGCATCAGGCAGCCTGACATCGCAAACCACAATATCCACATCATGCTGTTCCAGTTTTTTCCAGGCAGTTTTTGCGTTCATCGCTTCCAACACTTCAAAACCTTCGAGTGTGATGATCCGTGCCATCAGGTTGCGGAGCTTTTCTTCGTCATCTATTATTAAAATCTTTCCATTCATTGAACTTGAAAAACGAATGAGTCCGTTTTATTCGCCCTGCAATTTAGTTTTAAAAAATTTATCCCTCTTTCGCGGGGTCGATTAATGGCATATGGCGCTGGATTTAAATCCAGGGCTGTAAGCCGACGCCATCGATCGCTTCATCCATGTATCAAATAAAAGTTAAAACTCTTTTCCCGCGGGGAGGCTTCAGGGCATATGCCTAAATTTAGTCAAACTAATGCTGTATGAATTTCAACAAAGCCAATAACATTGCAGGATGGATGGTTTGCGCCATTGCCTGTTCGGTCTATACTATGACCATGGAACCTACCGGAAGTTTCTGGGATTGTGGTGAATTCGTATCCAGTTGTTTTAAATTGCAGATACCTCATCCGCCGGGTGCCCCGCTCTTCGTGTTGATGGGCAGGTTTTTTATAATTCTTTTTGGCGATAACCCGCTGACGGCCGCAAGGGCAGTGAATTTCATGAGTGCAATGGCCAGCGGATTCACCATTCTTTTTTTGTTTTGGACGATCACCTATTTTGCCCGTAAACTGGTGCAAAAAAAGAATCAGCCGCTGAGTAATCAGCAAATCTTCACCATTATTTCCGCAGGCGCAATAGGCGCACTTGCCTATACATTCAGTGATTCGTTCTGGTACAGCGCCGTGGAAGGCGAAGTATATGGCTCTTCATCGTTTTTTACGGCTTTGGTTTTCTGGGCGATTTTAAAATGGGAACAGCGCGCGGATAAGCCGGGCGCCGACAAATGGCTGATATTTATTTTTTACATGATGGGGTTATCCATCGGGGTTCATCTGTTAAATCTCCTGACCATTCCTGCCATAGTGATGGTCTATTATTTCAAACGTTACAAAGTAACCAAGTGGGGAACTCTCATCGCATTCGTCGTTGGATGTGCAATCACCGGTTTTGTTCAGAAATTCGTCATTCAATATACCATTCAGGGAGCAGGCTGGTTTGATGTTCATTTCGTAAACGATTTGGGCGCGCCGTTCTTTGTCGGTTTCGCCTTCTTCTTTTTCTTATTGACAGCAGCGATCATCTGGGGAATGCGTTTCGCCATAAAAAGAAAATATTATTTTCTGAAGATGGGTCTCTGGTGTTTTGCCTTCATGCTGTTCGGCTATTCTACCTATCTGACTACCATGATCCGCTCCAATGCAGATCCGGCAATAGATATGTTCAATGTGGATAACCCGGTAAACCTGGTGGGTTATCTAAGCCGCCAGCAATATGGTGACTGGCCCATCGTATATGGCCCGGATTTTACGGATAACCCTCCCCGTAAGGATGGAAGTGTGCTGTACGTAAAAGGAAAAGACAAATATGAAGCTGCGGGGAAAATTCCACAGATGGATTGGAACAACACCCCTTCTTCACATTTTTTCCCACGTATGTGGAACAACTCAAACGAGAGGAATGAAATTGATTTTTACAAACAGTTTTCCGGGCTTAGTGACGGTGATCAACCCACCATGGCCGATAATTTCAAATATTTCCTGAACTACCAGACCAACTGGATGTACCTGCGTTATTTCATGTGGAATTTTGCGGGCAAGCAAAATGACCTGCAGGGTTTCGGCAATCCGCGCGACAGCAATTGGATCAGTGGAATTTCTGTTATTGACAATGGACTTTATGGCAATCAATCCAAACTTCCCGACAGCATCCGTGCAAACAACAAATCCTATAACAGGCTGTACATGCTCCCCCTGGCGTTGGGATTGATCGGATTGATATTTCAATATCTGAGAAAAAGAAATGATTTTATTGTCAATCTGCTTCTTTTCTTTTTTACTGGCATGGCCGTCGTGATTTATCTCAACCAGGCTGGCATGCAGCCTCGTGAAAGAGACTATGCGTATGTTGGTTCTTTTTATGCATTCGCCATCTGGATCGGAATTGGAATGATCTGGGTGAAAGAAAAATTCGAAAAAATGCTCAAAGCGCCTGTTGCCAATTATGCAGCCGCCGGTTTGTGTTTGCTTGCAGTTCCGGTATTGATGGCAAGTCAGGAATGGGATGATCACGACCGTAGTCACAAAACCCTGGCGAGAGATATGGCGAAGGATTATCTCGAAAGCTGCCCGCCAAATGCCATTTTAATTTCTTCTGAAGACAATGACACTTATCCTTTATGGTATGCACAGGAAGTGGAAGGCATCAGACCCGATGTGCGAATCGTTATCGCCACGCTGCTGGGATCCGACTGGTACATGAACCAGTTGAGATATAAAATCAATAAGAGTGCCGGTACAGATGTGATCTTCACGCCGGAACAAATAGCCGGATACAGAAGAGAAATTGTATTGTGTACGGATAAACTACCGGGATTTGATCAATCGAAATATTATGATTTATATGATATACTCAAGAACGTAGTGGGCAGTGATGATCCAAAATATACTACGCAAATTGAGGAAGAAACCTATGACATTCTTCCGGTAAAAAAATTCAGTGTTCCTGTTGACATCAATACAGTAAAAAGCAATGGAACAATTCATGAAGGCGACAAAGTGGTGAACGAAATCCATTTCATTCTTCCTGACCGGAATTACCTGGAAAAAAACGGGCTCACCATTCTTTCCATTATTGCGGCGAACAAATGGAAGCGGCCCATCTGCTTCACCAATGAAAATGAAGCTTCTTCTTTGGGTTTGGGTTCTTATGTCAGATCTAACGGTCTCGCCTACCGCCTGGTTCCGGTGGAGAATGACAAAATAGATAATGATGTTGCTTATAAAAATATCATGCAAAAATTTGCTTACGGCAATGCAGCCTATCCGGGTGTGTATTATGACGAAGAAAACAGGCGCCGGATGAACAATATCAAACTCGCCCACGCCGAACTGGCCATCAGCCTGGCCCAATCGGGCAGAAAAGATCTGGCAACAACCGTGTTAGAACATTTCGATCAGAACGTGAGTGAAGCCAATTTCCCTTATGGACTGACGAGCAACCGCGGAAATCAGCACGACGTAATTTCTCTCATGTTCCTCCAGGCCTGCTACCTTTCGGGTGACTTTAGCCTGGCAAAAAAAGTCATGTATTCATTACAAAAAGACCTGCAGCAACAAATGTTGTATTACAAATCGCTTGGAGAAAATGACAATATAACTGATGAACAGCTTGCGGGCACTGCTTACCAGTTGCTCCAGGGAAAGGGAAATAATTTGTCCGACAAACAAACTGCTTTTGCATCCGATATTGTTTCTTCTTATCAACTGTTGCGGCAAATCAATGAATGGCAAAAACAATTCAAACCGGAAGGATTGGACAGGGCGCTTCAGTAATTCAATCTGAAAATAGCGATTGACTGAAAAGGAGCGAGGCATTTAATAACGTATAGGTATATACGTTAAAAAACCCAGCCCATCAGTAAAGAGATCGCTACGATCGCGATGGAAGGAAGCTTCGTATATACAAGTGCAAGCCAGGTACCCGCCATAACGACGATATTCAGCAAAATGATTTGCCAGCTATCGAGGGAGATATCTTTCATCATATAAAACGTGGCTGCGATAAGTATGCCCACTACCACCGCATTGATCCCTTCGAGCGCACGATAAACCACCGCATACTTTTTCATATTGTGCCAGATAGGAAAAAAGAATAACACCAACAATGCGCTTGGCAAAAAAACCGCCACCGACCCGATAATGCAGCCGAGTACCTGCATTGATCTCCCCATATCCTTCATCGCCGTTCCCCCCATAAAAGAAGCGACAGAAAAAACAGGGCCAGGTATGGCACGTGCGATACCTGCGCCCCGGTAAAAATCATCCTTATTTATTTTTATAACATTCGGATTACGCTTCAGCAGCTTTTGTGATTGTGGTCTCGCAACAAATTGTTCATACATCATGGGAATTAAAACCTGCCCTCCGCCAAATACGAGGCTGCCGAACCGATAAGTATTTTCAAAAAGATTAATTGGCCTGCGGTTGGGCCAGTTATTTTTTCTGGCCAATTCACTTGTTACCCCCGCAAGCAGAAAAATGATTGCGAATAGCCAGATATTCCCCCATTTTATTTTTTTTCTTGGAACTTCTTTTTGAGGAATACGTTTACTGCTGAGGTTTGTCACGAAGCCTCCCAGTATAATGAGCACCGGAAATACCCATGGCATTTTGAACAACAGAAAAGTAGCCACGGCTCCTGCAAACATGATCACATGCGTAATCGTATTGTGCACGGAGGCCTTAAAAGATTTAAAAGCGGCATAGGACAGAAAGCCAACGGTCATGGGTTGAATAAATTTGAAGACATCAGTTTTCAATGCCCGCTGATCGATATATTCCAGGAAAAAAGAAAATGCCCCCATCAGGAAACAGGCGGGGAATATCCAGATGATGAGCGTTAATACAGCCAATATCACACCTCCTCGTTTGTAACCGATCAGCGTGAGCGTTTGGGTTGAAGATGCACCGGGAAGTAATTGACAAAACGCGTTATATTCCATCAACTCTTCTTCAGTAACATCTCTTCTCTGATGGACAAAAGTTTTCATCATCAAACCCAAATGCCCCTGCGGTCCCCCAAATGCTGAAATGCTGTGCAAAAAAACTGCCTTGAGAAATCTTGCATGACGAAGCACTCCAATGAATAAAATACTGGAATAACTGTGTCTACTCATAAGCGCTACAATTTATCAATTGTTGAATTCATGAGCAAAAGGAATCGATAGGGATATTCATTTAGCCGGTATTTTTCGTAAATTGAAAATCCTAAACCAACGCATATGAGAAAATCGGTTATGGCTATCAGTAGCATCATGTTGACAACTTTTATCTTGCATGGGCAAACAAAAGATATTTATTCTCAGATTGATGCAGCTGCTGATAAAATTGAATCAAAAACAATTGCCTGGAGAAGGGATTTCCATGAGCACCCGGAATTAGGCAATCATGAGTTTCGTACAGCCAAAATCGTTGCCGATCATTTGCGATCGCTCGGTCTGCAGGTAAAAGAAGGTGTAGCAAAAACAGGAGTCGTAGGAATTTTATATGGAGCTAAACCAGGACCTGTGATTGCGCTCCGGGCAGACATGGATGCATTGCCGCTCGTTGAAAGAACAAATGTTCCCTTCGCTTCGAAAGTAAAAACAACGTTGAATGGCCAGGAAGTCGGCGTCATGCATGCATGTGGTCATGATTCGCATGTTGCCATCATGATGAGTGTAGCGGAAATATTGTCTTCATTAAAAAAAGAACTAAAGGGAACTGTAGTATTTATTTTCCAACCTGCGGAAGAAGGGCTGCCTGCCGGGGAGGAAGGCGGCGCTCCACTGATGGTTAAAGAAGGTGTGCTCGACAGTCCGAAAGTCCAGGCCGTATTTGGACTGCATATCAACTCAGCCACAGAAGTCGGAAAAATAAAATACAGGAGTGGGGCGACAATGGCAGCTTCCGACTGGTTCACAATTAAAGTCAAGGGAAAAGGATCGCATGGCTCTGAACCCTGGAATGGAATCGATCCGGTCGTTATCTCAGCACAAATCATACAGGGATTGCAGACCATCATCAGTCGTCAGACCAATCTTCCCAAAGAACCTGCAGTAATTTCAGTTTGCGTGGTGAAGGGCGGCCTTCGTCCTAACATTATTCCTGAAGAAGTGGAATTATCGGGCACTATCCGGACGCTCGACAAGGATATGCAAAAAGATATTTATGATCGAATGCAACGAACGGCTTCAAAAATTGCTGAAAGCGCCGGTGCGTCAGCAGAAGTGTCGTTTGATAATAAAACGCTGATTACTTATAATAACCCCGAGCTGGTGAAAAAAACGCTCCCTTCTCTTCAACACGCGGCAGGGGACAGTAATGTGATCGGGATGGACGTGATGATGGGCGCGGAAGATTTTTCTTTTTATGGAGATAAAGTGCCCGCTTTTTTCTTCTTTTTAGGAGGGATGCAAAAAGGTCAGGATCCCAAAACAGCTTTCCCGCATCATACTCCGGATTTTTATATTGATGAAAGCGGATTTAAACTGGGAGTGAAAGCATTTTGTTATCTCGTATTCGACTATGCGAACCGAACAAAATAGTATCGATTCGAAAAAAACAGCGATGTCTTAGTTTGAAATTTTCACCACATAGCCACAATAGGATCATAGAATCGCATAGCTATGTAACTATGTTTCTATTGTGTTTATGCGGTCATTTTCTGAACCGAGACACTACTGAAAAATCACTGTAACAATTTTTCAATATCCGGGTCATCCTGCAGGCGACTCATCTGAAACAGGATCCAGGGATATCTTGTCGCCACATGACGGGATAATGGCTTTATCGTATATGCTTTGGGGTTAGGCAGGCAGCCGGCGATCATAGCTGCTTCGGTACGCGTCAGGGATTTAGCGGGCTTATCAAAATAATGTTTCGCGGCAGCATCAATACCGTAAACACCTTTTCCCATTTCGCTAACATTAAGGTATACTTCCAATATTCTCTTCTTCCCCCACATCCATTCAATCATAAAAGTAAAATAGACTTCAAGCGCTTTCCTGAACCAGCTACGTCCCTGCCAGAGGAAAACATTTTTTGCTACCTGCTGGCTGATGGTGCTTGCGCCATGCAATGATTTGCTTTTCTGATTATGTTTCATTGCTTTTTCAATCGATTTGAAATCGAATCCATCGTGATCGGGAAACAACTGATCTTCGGAGGCAATCACTGCAAGCTTGGCATAAGGTGAAATATTTTTCATGCTCACATAATTGCGTTTCAGCCCATCTCCACTGAATACACTGCCTAATTGAGTAAGAGTAATGGGAGGATCGACCCACTTCAGCAAAAGCAGATAGAATAAATGAAAGATAAATAAGAAAATCAGGATTCGTTTGAGCAGTCGCCAGATCCAGGGAATAAGTCCTTTGGTTTTAAGCGCCATCCGGTAAATTTACAGGTCCGCAATATACTTACTGGCTTAAAACGGACGCTGATTTTTTTTATTGGCAGAAAGATCAAGATAATGAACAGAATATTTATTTCCCAGGTGATATACTTTATATTTTGATTTTAATAAAACCAATCCGGTAAGAATAAATGCCCCGGCTGTGATAAAACTGGCGGGTGCGTACCAGTCCTCAACCTTATCTCCACGATATGCCCCATTCACGGCGCCCAATACAAGCACACCCACCCCGGCGATAAGTAAACCAGAACCAAAAGCTGTATAATTGAAATTGGATCTCTCCCATTTGAGGGTTTTGAATTCCTTATAATGGAAGGGAGTTCCATTAATGAAAACACTATCGTGACGGATAGCCGTTATGGTGCCTTCAAACCATTGCGAATAAATTGTTTCCATTGTAAGCTGCATTCCCACCGAAAACATCTTTACATTTTCCCCTTTTTTTTGCAACACGAACACATCATCTGTCTGGGCCAAGCTGAAAACAGGAACCAGGAAGAAAATTACTGCCAGTTGTTTCATTTGGAAAAGATACTTCAAACTTTTTAACAGGATTGTAAGGATTTTGTTAATGCACAAAGAACACGAATTACACGAATGATAAGAATTACCAAAAGAAAACACAAATTACATGAAGAACACATCGTATCATTCACTATTTATTCTCGTAATTCGTGACAGTTCGTGTATTAAGTGTTTATTTAATTTTATTGCCGAGAAAGAGTACTCCCCACACTAACGCTAATCCAAAAACGATCAGGATGGCTCCCGATATTTTATTGATGATGGAAAGATTGTGCACGGTAAGTCGCTTACGAAGTTTACCCGCCATCATGACCTTGCCGCAATCCGCAGCCATGTTGACCAGCAGGCATACAGAAAAAATGATCGCGCGTTGTTGTAGTGTATGGGTCAGCGATAGGACAGTCGCATTCCCCAGCCAAAAAATAAAAACTCCCGGATTCAATGTATTAATCAAAAAGCCGGAAGTGAATATCCTTAATGCATCCCGTTTTCGGAAAAGCGCTTGATTTACCGAACCCTCGGGAGCAATATGAATTTTCTTAAAGAACAAGAAATAGACACCCATGCAAACCAAAAACGCACTTCCGCAATAGGCTATAATTTTTTTATAGGTTAATAGTTCCTGCACCAGCTCTGAGAATGCATTGCTCAGCACAACCAGGATAATATCACTCAACCAAACACCGGCGACAAAACTGAATCCCCCGCGGTATCCATTATTCAGACTCTGCTTGACGATAGTAAAAATAATAGGCCCTACTCCCAGGGCAAGAACAAATCCGAGCGCAAGTCCTTTCAGTATGGATTGAAGCATTGCAAATTGTAAAATATTCAATAATAAGGTTTATCAGCAGTCCAAATGTAAAAACAATCAGACGCAACCAAGATCATGATGTTACAACAGGTGTGGAGAAAATCATCCGGAAGGATCCGATGTCACATCATAAGCCAGCATTCTCAAGAAATAATTGCCAGTCTTTCAGCATTTTTCCCTTCATCACCCTGGGGAATTTATGCTGACCGCCAATTTTACCGGCAGAGCGCATAAACTCCATAATCTTTTCCTCGGGCAATACTTTTACATATATATCTTTTAGCGCGCTTTTCCTTTCCACGGCGTAATCATCATTCAATTCCATGAGTTTCTCATCTATTTTCTTCTTCACTATATCCTCATCCACCCTGTCATCAATAGCAAGATACCATTGGTGTGCAAAAAACAAACCGTGTGGCACACCCATCACCGTGAATTCAGGAATAGAAACATTCAATTCCTCACTGACAAACTGAATAGCTTTGTTCATATTATCAACGCTGAGATGCTCTCCCACCAGACTCAGATAATGCTTGGTCCGCCCGGTGATGATAATTTCACAACGCTCCTTATCCGTAAACCGGATCGTATCACCGATCAGGTATCGCCAGGCGCCTGCCGAAGTACTCAACAAAATCGCATAATCCCTTCCTTCCTCCACTTCATGGATCATCAGCACTTCGGGATTGTCGACAATATTTCCATCCTGATCAAAATTCTTTGCATCAAAAGGAACAAATTCCAGGAAAAGATGAAGATTGGTTACCAGCTTCATTCCCTTTACATCCTGCCTGTCCTGGTAAGCAATAAATCCTTCCGAAGCCAGGTAGGTTTCAATATAGGTAATCGGCTTACCGAGTAATTTTTCGAACCCCTTACGGTAAGGCTCAAACGAAACTCCGCCGTGTACAAAAAAACCGAGGTTGGGCCACAATTCATGGATATTATTCAGTTTATACCGTTCAATGATTTTCTCCACACACATTTGAATCCAGGCAGGAACACCCACAATAAAACCAATATCCCAGTTCGGCGCCTCTTTCACCACTTCTTCCAGTTTTTTATTCCAGTCTTTTGTTTTTGCAATTTTTTTGCCGGGTTTATAAAAAGGAGAGAACCAGAAAGGAACTTTCCTGGCTGAAATTCCACTTAGATCACCGGCATAAAATCCGGCCCCTTTTTGCAGGTCAGTACTGCCGCTGATCATGAGCCATCCTTTGCCAATACTTTTGACCGGAATATCCTGGTAATTTCGCAACGTAAACAATTGCTTGATCATCACAATACGATTGCCTCGCAATAAATCACTGGTGATGGGAATATATTTGCTCGCCGCTTCGGAAGTGCCGGAACTAAGCGCATAGTATTTGATCTTGCCGGGCCAGCAGATATCAGATTTTCCCTCCAGTGTTTTATACCACCATTCCTGGTATATTTTACTGTAATCATAAATAGGTACTTTTTCCTGGAATTTTTTTTCAGGATGCCTGTCCAGTAATATTTCATCAAAATGAAACTGCTGTCCAAATTCTGTAAACCGGGCTTTTTTCAGGAGCTTCTTCAATACCTTCAACTGTTGCCGTTTAGGAGATTTTTTGGGCAACCGCAGAGCCTTAGCAAGTGATCGCGGTAATTGTACATCAATTAATGCCATCAGTTCTCTAATGGTTAATCGTGGTAAAATTAAGGTTTTACAGGGAAACCCGATTCAATGCCGTCTTTTTGCAGTTTCCTCATTTAGCAATTATGCCAGTGTGCCACCTAAGGTCATCTGCACAAACTATGGCATTTTCCTTTTGGTCCTGAATATAGCACTGAATGCAATGAATATCCAAATAATATTTACCACGGCAGAAGGAATAGCGTGGTGATAAATCGTATTTACGATCAGGCAGGCGCTTCCTGCAATATTCAACAGGTAATATGTCCTGCTGTCGGAAGCGAGCTTTCCATAAATGTTCAGCCCGTAAGCAAGTATGACCATGACAGAACCAATCCAACCGATACCGTCAATGACTATCTGATTCGACATATTATATGGTTAAAGAAACAGAATCACATTCAAACATAATGATTAATTATTTCACGTTTCAATGGAAAATATTAAACTCATAGCCGTGTAACTTTGCTCCTATAGCGATCTCCATGCAAAAAATAATCTTTTTCTTTTTTCTGCTTTTCATATCCATAAATTCAGTTCACTCTCAAAATAAATCACTTGATGTGGGTGATTCAATTCCTTCATTTTCTCTTAAAGACCAGGATGACAGCATGTACCATGTAAAAGATGAAATCGGGAAAAAAATCCTTGTGATCTATTTTTATCCGAAGGACGAGAGCACCGTTTGTACAAAAGAAGCCTGTGGTTTTCGCGACAACTATGCTGAATTCACGAAAGCGGGCGCGCAGGTCATCGGAATAAATTCAGGTTCCGTCAAAAGCCACAAATCTTTTCAGTCGAATCACGGGCTTCCTTTTATCCTGCTCAGCGACCCGGGTAATAAGGTCCTGAAGCTATTTGGAGTGAAGGGCAAATTCATATTCACCGGCCGCAAAACATTTGTGGTCGGACTGGATGGCAAAATCGTTTTTACTTTTGAGTCCTTCACGCAGGGAACTGAGCATTCAGAAAAGGCGCTGGAGTTCATCAGGCAATCCGCCAAAAGTTAAAGAATTTAAAAAGAAGGTCGTCTTATCATTCCAAACCATAATTATCTTTATGGTATGGGAAAAATCATTTTGAATTTCGCCAGTAGCCTGGATGGTTTCATTGCTGATAAAAACGGCGGAGTAGATTGGCTGAATGACTTCCTGAAACCGGAGGAAGATTATGGCATGCAGAAATTTTTTAAGCAGTGTGGGACTGCAATTATGGGCGCAAAAACCTACGAGCAAAGCCTTTCTTTCAACTACTGGTACGGTGATATGAATGGTATTGTTTTTACCACCCGGGAGCTGCCTCCTTTTGAAGGCAAATCCATTCAATTTACTTCCGGTGATCCCACTGAGACAGTGAGTTCACTGAGAGAAAAAGATAAAGACAGCTGGCTTGTCGGTGGTGCATCGCTGATTGCCCAGTTTATGAATAAGAACCTGCTGGATGAACTCATCATCACTATTGTTCCGCGACTGCTCGGAAAAGGAATTCCGATCTGTCCCGATATAAATGGCATTTACAAATTGAGGCTGGAAGAAAACAAAGCGTATAAAGATGGCGTGGCCCAGTTAAAATATACTGTCCTTCCCAAAATAGATTAATCTTTTTTTGCTGACGCTTTAAAAATAGCAACCGGAACGCTTTCATTGTTCGTCCGGCTGATTGCCGTTACATAATAACTGAATCCTTTCAATTCCAGCTGTGATAGAGATGGTAAAACAAATTTTGCGTCGGGTTGATAAGGTATGAATTCAACCGGAGGAATGGAATCGGTTGTAAAATTTTGCGCATCAGATCTGTACACAGCGAAACCTTTGATATCATCAGCAGGAGATCCCTTCATCAGCCAGTTTACCAACAGCGAATCTTTCGTGACTTCATTTCTTATCGATGGTGCGGCTGGTTTAATGCTATCTATCCAATTCATTGGAGGAATGAGTGCCGGGAACCGGTAATAATTATTTTGCAGGCTGTCATTCCAGCCGTTCGGATTTCTCTGGAAGGAAGTGCTGCTGAAAAAAACCATTCCCTGAACGTTCTGCGTCTGTCGCAGTGCCTGTATTTGCCGGGGCAACTGGGATCTGTCCCTCCACGCTGCATTTATTCCCGCTTTATACACCCCCAAACCAATATAACAGTGACGACCATACGCATTTTGGGACCACCAGTCGAGCAATACGGCATAGGGCGCATTTTTCTGTTCGAACTCCCAATAAATCTGGGGAGCGACATAATCGATCCATCCTTTTTTCAGCCAGAGTAAAATATCGGCATAGAGATCATCGTAATTGGTTTGCCCGGCATGCGTATCGCTGCCTGTGCTATCTCTGTCTTTGTTGCGCCACACACCAAAGGGGCTGATTCCAAACCTGCAGTATTTCTTTTCTTCCCTGATGGCCCTGCTCAGCATCACAATGATCGAATCCACATTGCTCCTGCGCCAGTCTTCCCGGCTCATACCGGATCCATATTCCCTGTAAGATTTTTCATCGGGAAAATCCCGGTTCGGCAGACGATAGGGATAGAAATAATCGTCGAAATGAATGGCGTCTATATCATAACGGCGAACAATATCCCGGATAACTTCCACAACATATTGCTGCACTTCTTTATTTCCGGGATCAAAATATTTTGTGTCGCCATAATTCAGGAACCAGTCGGGGTGAATCCGCGTGATATGTGTTGATGCGATGGATGATTGCCCTAACCTGAATACTGCGCGGTAGGGATTGCACCAGGCATGAAATTCCATGCCCCGTTTATGCGTTTCTTCTATCATGAACTGCAATGGATCATAGTAACCGGAGGGAGGCTGTCCCTGTTTTCCCGTGAGCCATTCGCTCCAGGGTTCGTATTGGGAAGGATAAAATGCATCTGCTGCCGGCCTCACCTGAACGATCACGGCATTGATCCCGTTGCGACGATGCATTTCCAGCTGCTGAATGAATTCTTTCTTCTGGATTTCAGTATTGAAATTCCCTTTTGATGGCCAGTCAATATTATCGACGGTTGCTATCCACACAGCCCTGAATTCATATTTCGGCTGAGCCCTGCAATAAGAAACCAACAACAAATGGCAGGAGACAAGAAAGGCAGGCAAAACAAGATATTTGATTTCGTTTCTTTTCAACACAATCTGTTTATCCGGAATTGCGGATTTTATCGAGTAACTGATTCAGGGATTTTGCATCTTCTTCATTGAGACTTTGAAAAATTGCATCCATTTCATCACTGCGATTATCCAGTTTCTCCAGCAATTTTTTTCCTTTTGTTGTGATAATAATATCCACCAGCCGCCTGTCGGCCCTGCAGGTATTTTTTTTCACCATTCCTTTTTTAATCAGCCTGTCTACAATGCGGCTGGTATCACTCATCTTATCCAGCATCCGTTGCCGGATCTGCAGGGTGGACAGCGGTTCGCCGGCTCCGCGCAGTATCCGCAGGATGTTGAACTGTTGCTGGGTAATATCAAACTGCTCAAAAATCCGGTCAATCTTTTCGTTCATCCAGTTAAAAGTATAGATGAGATTGATCGCCGCTTTCTGGTGTTCGTTCCGGAATTTAGGCTGATTGATGTCTTTTTCAAGAGTCATAGCAGGAATACAAGCGGTAAAAATACGGAATAATTTTTTTCGCCGTGTGTTCATGCATGATGATTTTAGTCAGGTGCCTATAAAACATGTCGTCTCGCTTATGTTTGCAATTTGTGATTTACCCAATGGAGAAAACAGAGACAATAGAGGAACTGTATAAATGAATATTCAATTTTATCCCGGACAATTTCCGGAGTCAGATTGGTCATTTCTACCCATTCCGGCTGGAGCCTTATTTGGGAGCCAATCCCAAGCCCGTGCCCTATACAAGCAGAGATTATTTTAATATCACATTGAGTATCGTGGGATAGCGAAATCCATTATGCCGATAAAATTCTGAAAGTGGAAAACAGGCCCTGGTATTTTCTAATCCTTATATTCCCTAAAAATGGGAACACACAGACAAAATTCAGAGTGGATATTTCTGCATTGTCAATCAAAATTTTTTCCATCAAAGCGGCAACTTAAATCAGTATTCGGTATTTCAACCCAACGGAATACATGTTTTTGATTTAAGCGATGAGCAGGTGGAAAAGGTTACGGCTCTTTACCAGCGTATGTTTGAAGAAATCAACTCCGATTACACATATAAATACGATTTATTAGGGACGATTGTTTTCGAATTCTTGCATTTTGCCATGAAGATGCAACCCTCCGAAAATTTTGAGAACCTGCATAAAAACGCTTCACATAGAATTTCAACGCTATTTTTTTTTAGAATTGCTGGAACGCCAGTTTCCTATTGATGATACCCACTAAAAAATGAAACTGCGTTCTGCTTCCGATTTTGCCGGTCAGCTAAATATTCACGTAAACCATCTGAACCGGGCAATCAAGGAAACTACCGCAAAAACCACTTCTCAGCTTATTGCGGAACGTATTTTACAGGAGTCAAAAATATTTCTCAAACACAGCGCCTGGAATGTATCTGAAATTGCCTATGCACTGGGTTTTACCGAGCCTGCTCATTTCAATAATTTCTTCAAAAAGAATGTACAGGTAAGTCCATTAAAGTTCAGGAATGTTTGAATTTCGTAAGCAGTTATTTGCTTTTTGCTTGTTTCCGGTTTTCAAATCAGCGTAACTTTGTTCCTCATTTTAAAACATTCATTATGGAACCAGGAAAAATGCCGATACGCAAATTAGGGAAGAGCGGCCTTGAAGTCTCAGCACTTGGTTTAGGCTGCATGGGAATGAGTTTTTCATATTATCCTTTTCCGGAAAAGAAAGACATGATTGCACTTATGCACAGGGCTGTAGAAAAAGGAGTTAATTTTTTTGATACTGCCGAAGTATACGGTCCCTATGTCAACGAAGAACTGGTTGGTGAAGCGCTGGCGCCATTTCGTAATAAAGTTGTGATAGCCACAAAATTTGGATTCAATATCCAGAATGGAAAGATGGCCGGCATAAACAGCCGACCGGATAATATCAGGCGCGCAGTTGAAGGCTCTCTGAAAAGACTCAGAACAGATGTCATCGATCTGTTGTATCAGCATCGAGTTGACCCGAATGTGCCGATAGAAGACGTAGCAGGCACAGTGAAAGATTTAATCAAGGAAGGCAAGGTGAAACATTTCGGTTTGTCGGAAGCCGGTGCAAAAACAATTCGCCGTGCACATGACGTACAACCTGTAGCTGCTTTGCAAAGTGAGTATTCACTTTGGACAAGAACACCTGAAGAAGTAATCATACCTACTCTCGAAGAACTGGGAATTGGTTTTGTTCCTTTCAGTCCGCTGGGCAAAGGATTTCTTACAGGCAAGATGAATGAAAACACAAAATTCGAAAGCGGCGATTTCAGGAATATACTTCCCCGATTTACGACAGATGCATTAAAAGCAAACCAGGGACTGATCGACCTGCTGGGAAAGATCGCCCGGGAAAAAAATGCAACACCGGCTCAGATTGCACTTGCGTGGCTACTGGCACAAAAGCCATGGATAGTTCCGATCCCGGGTACTACAAAATTGCATCGCCTGGAAGAAAATATTGGCGCAGCAGACATTACATTAACTTCCGCAGAATTGGGTGAAATCCATTCAGCGTTGGAAAAAATCAAAGTGGTCGGCAATCGTTATCCTGAAGAATTGGAAAGGACAACGGGTTTGTAGAATTATTATCCTGCGGGATGCGGGATTCGAGATGCGGGATGCTGGGACTAGCGAAATGTACCAAGCAGTTGGAAGATCGTATATAAATGATGAGCTTCATGCAAAAGAAAAAAATCGGTCCATTGGCTGACGGTCATATTGCCGAATTTGGGATGAATGACCCTTGTCGACAACTGCTCTTCCTTGAATCCTTTTAGCTCATTGATGATAATGGAACGTTTTTCGGAAATATCATCCAATAATTCTGTCAGACTCTTTTGGAGATATTCATGAAACAGGGGATCATTCTCTGCTACATAACGATTAAACCCCTGAGTATTTCCTTCCAACATCAGTTTTATTCTGTTGATGAATGTGGGTTGATAAGATGCCAGGTGGGCGATGTTTTCAAACGGACTCCATTTGTCAGGATTCGGCCTTTGTTTTAATCGCTTCTCATCAACACCTTCGATCAATTCTGAAATCGTTTCGTGCTGGTGTTGTAAACGGGCAAGTATAGACGCAGATAATGGCATGGTATATTCTTATTATTATAAAAATTGAATTAGACGCCAGGTTTTATCAGCTAGTCACTCCATACTTTGGTCCCTTCGCTGCAATTGGCACAGATATCAATATTCTTCCGGCCCTGCAAGAGCTGTGTTCTGAACTGTGCATATTCTGTATCACGCCATATTTCCCTGAAAGATCTTTCTTTCATATCCCCCAGCTGGTGTTGGGCATCCTTATCAAAACAACAGGGCACTACCAGGCCATCCCAGGTAATCACTGGTGCATGCCACATTCGCCAGCAATGATTGTCAAGCGAATTTTTGATTGCATAAGACCCCTCATTTGTTTTTTTATAGCGACTGAATTTCCCAAGCTGCGGAATCAGATGATTCGGGTCATTTTTGTAATCATAAACCTGCGCCGTTTTAAACCGCAACTCGTCCACGCCCATTTCTTTTGCCATGCGTCTGACATCTTCCACCTGGTGTTCATTCGGCCTGACGACCAGAAATTGAAAAATTACAAATGGCGTTTTGCTTTTGAGTTCTTTTTTCCATTTAGTAATATTTCGTGTCCCTTCCAGCACCTTTTCCAACTTTCCACCGACACGATATTGCTCATAGACTTCCTGGGTAGTTCCATCAATGGAAATAATTAATCTGTCTAACCCGCTTTCTACGGTCTTCCTCGCATTGAGATCATCCAGGTAATGCGCATTCGTTGAAGTGGCCGTATAGATTTTTTTTCCCGATGCATATTTCACCATATCCAGAAATTCAGGATTCAGATAGGGTTCTCCCTGGAAATAAAAAATGAGATACCAAATATCTTTTGCCAGCTGATCGACCATCTCCGAAAAGAAATTCTTTTGCATCATACCTGTCGGGCGTGTAAATGCACGAAGTCCGCTGGGGCATTCGGGACATCGCAGATTGCAGGATGTCGTGGGCTCAAATGCAACAGAGAGTGGCAACCCCCACTGAACCGGTTTTTTAGTCCATTTGCTCAGGTAATAACTACCCAGCACTTTTCCGCCATTCCATAATCGACGGAGAGTAAGTTTTGAAAGAAGATTGATCGTATCGTTTCGGTTGAATCCAGGCATGCCAATCTTAAAATTAATCAGAAAAGCCGGAAAGACGATTTTTAGAAAAGTTTGCAGACTGCATAAATTATATTTGCACGCGTTTAAAGAAATATGGTAAGAAAGAAAAAAGGGAAACTCTGGAGAATTATTTTAATTGTGCTGGGCATATCAATATTTACGATGGTGTCTTTTTGGGCCTACGACTGGTGGGTGGAAAGAAAATCTCATTTTGTACGCTACCCTCAATTTGGCATTGATATCCCGGTGAATTATGTTATTCACGGAATTGATGTATCCAAATATCAAAATATCATCGACTGGGAATTGGTGAAGGATATGAATGTGAACAATGTCCAGATCAGTTTTGCCTTTATTAAGGCAACAGAAGGTCTGGGAAATGAGGATACTTTTTTTGACCGCAACTGGAAAAAAACGAAAAATGCAGGACTGACCCGCGGAGCCTACCATTATTTTCTCGCTACAAAAAGCGGTAAGGCACAAGCTGAGAATTTTATCAATTCTGTAAATCTTGAACCTGGTGACCTACCCCCTGTTTTGGATATTGAGCAGACTTACGGTGTTCCGACAGACAAAGTAAGGGAAAGGGTGAAAGAGTGGCTCGAAACAATCCAGACTTATTACGGCACTCCGCCCATTATTTATACCAATGTTGAATTTTATAAAAAATACCTGAAAGATGATTTCGATAAATATCCTTTATGGGTGGCTCACTATCTGCAACCGGAACAACCCAGGATCTATCGAAGCTGGACTTTCTGGCAGCATAGCGAAGGAGGCCGTGTGAATGGAATTTTTACAAGAGTGGATTTTAATGTATTCAATGGAGATTCACTTGAATTCAGGAAGCTGTTGATGAATAAATGAGCAACCTCCGGGGTACTCCGCTACCCCGGAGGTCATGGAGAAAGTTGCAAAACAATGGTCTGCATTGGATTTCGTCTTATCCGATTTTGCTGTGTAAACAAAATCATCCTTTTCGTAAAACAGAACCTCCGGGGTTCCGCGGAACCCCGGAGGTTTAGGAATTCCAATATTCTTACCTTTAAAACTAAATTTTTTGCTATGAGCGGGATGGAACCTGAAGTAAAGGATTTTCTGAAAAGGGTGGTCTGGTCCATCTTTTTCGGATTGCTATGGCTCATGTTGAACATGACGATGGGAATTTATTTCGATCTTCTTTTTATTTACGAAAAAATCACCATTGGCAATATTGTTTTTTATCTCTTCGCCCTCATCAGCCTCGGCCTGCTGATCTGGTTCTACTATAAAACATGGAAAAAGAAATTCCCTCTTGGATGAAGCATGCGCCCTGCCACTCAGAAAATATCAAATTTCTTATTGACCCTTTGCATCTAAAATAACCGGAGCACCAGCTTTCCCCATAATAATCATTTTTGCGTTTTGAGAAGCGGCCAGCTCTTTCATCGCTTTGATCTGCTCATACTGAAGCTGCTTATCCGTCAAACTTTCACTGATGATCCGCTGATAATCGGAAATACCCTGTGCTTCAACTCTTTTTCTCTCAGCTTCCTGCCTTTCTTTCTGCAAAACAAATTGCATTTTCTGAGCATCCTGTTCAGCGCTTATCTTCTGTTCGATGGATGTTTTGACTGATTGCGGAAGTGAAATATTTCTTATCAGCAATTGTTCGAGCACCAGTCCTCTTTTTTTGAAATCTCCATCAATAGCATTGAAAATTCTTTGTTGAAACTCGTCTCTTTTGGTTGAATACAGGGCAACGGCTTCGTAATACACTGCATTATCCCGAATCTTTGTTCTCGTGAGTGGACGCACGATCTTGTCTGTATAATCAATCCCGGTTTCCCGAAGAATATTCGGAGCCTGTGAAGGGAGCACCTTATATAATACCGTCAGATCTATAATCACTTCCAGCCCGTCTGATGTCAGCGCACGAATGGCGTCGTCTCCCTGTTTTGCTCCTTCATCATGCACGGCGCTCATGGTATAATTCTGCGTTTTCACATCCATTTTTTCTATGTCCAGCAGGGGGTTGATGAAATGAAGTCCGCTTGTCAGGACATCATCCTGTACTTTTCCAAAAAGTTTTTTTACTCCAACTTCCCCGGCATCAATCTGGATAATGCAGGCAGTAAGAATTCCAAGAAGGATCATGAGTGAACCGACAATTCGTACCGGCCCGGAAAATCGCCTGAAGTTTTGATCACTGCGATGAATGGCAAGTCCAATGAGAAAAACAATGAACCCGATAATAATAAGTGTCATATAAAATATTTAGGATGAACAATAAAAAATTTCAACTGGTATGGTCGGTGACGATCACCCATTTCCCGCTTATTTTCCTGAACAGCAAAGTATATGTTCCGCCAATATCACCAATACTTCTTTTAAGAAACCATTTTCCGATTACAAAATAAAATTCATCGGATAACCTTTTCACCCGAAGCAATTCAAAAAAAAGTTTTCCCATTTTAGATGTATCACTATAATTCTTTTTGTAATTATTCAGCGTATTTGTATATCCGTAAGTAATGCCTCCATGTCCTATAAAAGTGAGCGAATCGTTTGCCCAATATCCTTTCATAAAATCATCGATGCTTCCCCTGTTCCAGGCCTTCACCTGGTCACTCATCACTTTTCTGACTGCAGCTTCGTCGGATTGTTGGGCAAATGCTGCGGGAAAAAATGAAATGGAAAAAAAGAAAAATAAGAGCGTTTTCATATTTGTTATTTGATATGAAGCTACAATAGTATTCGAAATCCTGTATTAGTTTTACATATTATGAAGAAAATTTACTGTCTCTCTACCTGTGATACCTGCAAACAGATCCTCAGCGATATCCGGGCAGAAAAAAAAGGATTTGAATTGCAGGATATCAAAACTGAAAAAATAACTCCTGCCCAGCTCGATGAAATGAAGAAACTGGCCGGCAGTTACGAGGCTTTGTTCAGCCGTCGTGCGATAAAATACAAAGAGATGAAACTAAAAGATAAAAAACTTGACGAAAATGATTACCGGAACCTGATCCTTAGCGAATATACCTTTCTAAAAAGGCCTGCTGTGATCTTAAATGATAAAATTTTTGTCGGGAGTGAAAAGAAAACCGTGGAAGAATTAAAACAAAAGGTGCAATGATCCGGGTGAAAAAGTTATTGCTCGATGATTCGCAGTTTCGCATAGTTCAACATAATCTTTTTCTCCCCATTCATTTCAAATTTTACGGTGGCCACGGGATTATGCGCCGATCCTTCCATTTTAGTCACTTCGCCAAATCCAAATTTCTGGTGTTCCACTTTTTGTCCAACCTGCAGATTAGAAGTATCGCTTGCCACAAAATCGGGGGAAGGCGTATGCTCCTTTGTCTGCTGTTTGAAATTGTTTCCAAGATAAGAAGGCTTGTCGCCGGGTTTCGGAGATTTCGGAGCCGGACTATCCCAATCAAATCCGCGATGCATGCGATCATAGGCCGAGCTGTTGTTGCGCCCACCGAATCCCTGGTTTCTCATTCCGCCTCCTGCAAAACTTTTGTCGAGTTGTCCGTCGGGAATCTCTTCAATAAACCGGCTGGGTTCATTCTGGATCAGGCCGCCAAAACGGTAACGCGTATTCGCATACGTGATCCACAGTTTTTGTTTTGCCCTCGTGATCACGACATAAAACAGTCTTCTTTCTTCCTCCAGTTCTTCTCTTGTATTAATTGACATTGCATTGGGAAAAAGTGATTCCTCGAGTCCGGCTGCAAAAACACAACTGAACTCCAATCCTTTTGCCGCATGGATCGTCATCAGCTTTACAGTGTCTGCATTCGGATCTTTTTCATCAGCATCGGTGAGGAGAGTGATCTGTTGCAGATAAGACGCAAGTCCTGCTTCACCGCGACTTGCATTGGGATCATCCTCTCTCAAAACGCCGTCCTCATCAATCATGGCAAGATTCCGCTGGTCGTCCACCCATTCCCTGATACTGTTCAGCAGTTCCTGAATGTTTTCATATCTGGCCAATCCCTCCGTGGTCTTATCATTAAAAAGATCTTTAACAATATTGGTTTGCTTGCCTACATGCACGGCAACCTCATAAGCATTTTTTGTGGCCAGCATACTGGCAAAACTTTTAATCATCAACACAAAACCATCTATTGCCTCGAGGCTTGAGCTTTTATACCCAAAGTTTGCCGCATTGACCAGCACTTCCCATAAAGAAATATTTTTTTCATTGGCAGTAAGAACAGCTCTGTCGATCGACGATTTTCCGATTCCTCTTGACGGATAGTTAATGATCCGTTTTAATGATTCTTCATCCCTGGGATTGACGATAACCCGCAGGTAAGCGAGATAATCCTTGATTTCTTTGCGCTGGTAAAAACTGATACCCCCGTAAATAGTATAAGGAATTCCCATGCGGCGCAGACTTTCTTCAAAAGCACGGCTCTGTGCATTGGTTCGATATAAAATAGCGAAGTCTTTATTGTAAAAATGATTGCGCAGCTTCTGTTCCTGGATGGTATCGGCTACAAATTTTCCTTCCTCGTTATCCGTCATCGTCCTGACCAGCCTTATTTTTTCGCCGGTGATATTTTCAGTCCACAGGTTTTTAGGAATCTGCCCTTTGTTATGTTTGATCACTTCATTCGCAACATGCAAAATATTTTGCGTGCTTCTGTAATTTTGTTCCAACTTCACCACTTTTACATCTTCATAATCTTTCTGAAATTGTAAAATATTCTGAATGGTTGCTCCCCGAAAACTATAAATGCTTTGTGCATCGTCCCCCACCACACACACATTTTCGTGCACAGCGCCGAGAAGTTTGATGATCTCATATTGGGCAGGATTGGTATCCTGGAACTCATCGATCAGGATATATTTAAACTTGTGCTGGTACTTATGCAGACTCTCCGGAAAATTTTTCAGCAGTTCATAAAATTTCAGCAGCAGGTCGTCAAAATCCATCGCGCCATTTTTGAAACAACGCTTCACATAAGCATCATAAATCTGACCGATGGCCGGACGATTACTGCGTAAGTCTTCCTGCTGGATATAATAATCATTCGCATATTCCGCCGGACCAACCAGGCCGTTTTTTGCCTGAGAAATGCGGTTATAAACAGTATTCGGCTTATAATGCTTATCGTCGAGATTTAATTCATTCACCACTGTTTTCACTACAGCTTTTGCATCGTCGGTATCATAAATGGTGAAATTATGCGGGAACCCCAATTTAGGAGCTTCGGCACGCAGTATCCTTGCGAACACACTATGAAAGGTGCCGATATATAAATTTCTCGCGTCTGTATTTCCTAATATCTTCTCCACTCTGTCCTTCATTTCCGCTGCTGCTTTATTGGTAAAAGTGAGCGCGAGAATATTGAATGCATCCACACCATGATTCATCAGGTGAGCAATCCGTGTGGTCAGGACCTTTGTTTTTCCGCTGCCTGCACCGGCCACAATCATCAATGGTCCGTCAATATGTAATACCGCTTCTTTTTGCGCCTCATTCAATCCTTTCAAATAATCCTGCATAGATTTTGGTTCACCCCGAAATTGTCGCAGGGTGGCATCGCTGCAAGTTACGGATTTGCATTTGTGAAAAATGTAGAATACTAAAAATCCGGGGAGTAAAAAATTTTAGGATGAGATAATTGTCCGGACGATATTACTCCTATCAGCTCCGGTTGTGTCACTCACTTCAACAGGGGGAATTCTACTCAACTAAAAAGTGAAATAACTTAAAAACTTCTGGCTGATAACTCAAACCCCGCCTCGGGATTCCATCGCTTACCATCATGTTTCATCAGGTAAATCTTTTCAACAGCAAAATCAGCTTCGAAACCACGTTCCTGAAACTCCGGCCACGCTTTCTGGAAATTTTCATGCGTCAGGTCGTGGTATGCAACGGTCATATGCGGATTAAATTTCAGCCTGGTCGATTCTTCATCAAAACCGATCTTGCGAAGAAACAGCATAAGGCTCTTGTGAATGACGGCCATGATTTCATTTTCCAGCGGTTGAATAAAAATTACAGGATTACTCCTGTTGGCAAAAGATCCGAACCCGCTGAACCTGATTTCAAATGGAGAAAAACGATTGAAAAAAAGAAGCAGCGCTTTTTTTAAATTTTCCGCATCTTCTTTGAGCAAAATAAATGGAGCCTGCAAAGTGACATGGGGTGGTGGTTTCAACGCATATTCACTTTGAAAACGATCAGCAAATTCCTGTTTGATTGCAATGACCCTTTCCGCAATCGGCTTTGGAGGCAGGATCGCAATAAAATAAAGCGCAGTATCGGCCATATCGGTGAGGCAAAGCTAAAGGTAAGTTGGTTTGACAAATCTTATTCCCTGTAAATCCTTTTTTTTACCTTTGTCCGTCAATATTCATCCACATTAATCCTGAAATATTATGCCTGGTTTTGAGCTTTTTGGCGAAGAAGAACGTAAAGAAGTCAATGATGTACTTACAACGGGTATCCTTATGCGTTATGGATTCGATGGCCCCCGCAAAGGCATCTGGAAATCCAGGGAACTGGAAGCCGCTGTCTGCAAAAAATTTGGCTGCCGTTACGCACAGCTTACGTCCAGCGGCACTTCAGCGCTGACGACTGTACTGGCAGCTCTCGGCATCGGATCCGGTGATGAGGTCATTATGCCTACTTTCACTTTTGTTGCCAGTTTCGAATCCCTATTGAGTGTTGGAGCAATCCCGGTGTTGGCTGATATTGATGAAACGCTCACGCTGAACCCGGAATCAGTCACAAGTTTAATCACTCCGCGTACAAAAGTCATCATGCCCGTGCATATGTGTGGAAGCATGGCCGATCTGGATCCATTGATGCGGATTTGTAAAGACCATAATCTTATCCTGCTGGAAGATGCCTGCCAGAGCCTGGGCGCGTCCTATAAAGGAAAATTCTTAGGAACCATTGGCCAGGCAGGAGCATTTTCTTTTGATTTCGTGAAAACTGTTACCTGTGCTGAAGGCGGAGCGGTGGTAACCAACGACAAGGATATTTATATTAAATGCGATGGCTATTCCGATCATGGTCACGACCACGTGGGAACAGATCGCGGTGCAGAGTCTCATCCATTTATCGGATATAATTACAGAATTTCTGAATTACATGCTGCCGTGGGATTGGCGCAGTTCCGCAAGCTGGATACATTTCTCGCGATTCAGAAAAAAAATCATCAACATCTAAAAAATATCTTATCCGAAATACCTGATATTTCTTTTCGCACTATCCCGGATCCTGCTGGCGACAGCTGTACTTTTTTAAGCTGGTTCCTGCCGACCGAAGCAATCACCAGGGCATTTGTCGATGAAATGAAATCGCAGAATATATTTGCCGGCAATTTTTACTGGTACGATCATAACTGGCATTATATCCGCAAATGGGATCATCTGAAAGAAGTGGCTACCTTAAATAGTTTACACGATTCCCAAAAGCAGGCCCTGCAAAAAATCGGGCAAAGATCTTTTACTGCAAGCGACAGCATCATGAGCCGCTGCATCTCAACTGCAATTAATCTATCATGGACGACAGAGCAGATCGATGAAAAGGGAAGAAAAATAGTATCAGCAGTTAAAAAAACATTGCAACAAGCAGGAAAATTACAAGCGAGCGTTTAAAAAGAAAGCATGCAAAGAAGAAAGCTCCTCACCTGGATTGCCATTTTGATCTTTTCAGGCGGAATTCTTTTTTGGTTTCGGTTTGCACTGGTTAACCGACTCCAGCATTATATTTTACAAAACATCGGATCAGAAGCCGTTGTTTCCAATCACAATTTTCTTAGTGCCGACAGTATTCACTCACAACATCGTATTTATTCACTTACGGGGATCGACCGCATCTGGCCGCACCGGGTAAATTCCCTGAGGCGTTTTCGATATTTATATCACGAGTTTCCCGGCTTTGAATCTGATATACGTTTCTCCCAAACAGACCACAAACTCTATGTGGCCCACGACCCCGACGAAATCAACTACCTGACCATCGCAGATTATTTTCTTAATGATCCGGATCATAAATTATTTTGGCTTGATGTTAAAAACCTCGGTGATTCCAATATCAATTCCTTTTGTGCCGAACTACAGAAGCTCGATGCAGCATATTCCATAAAAAACAGAGTAATCCTGGAATCCTCGGATACTTCCGCATTAAAACGTATTGAGGAACTCGGATACCTGGCCAGTTATTATTTGCCACCGGTAAATCGAGCAGATCCCATTGCCTGCAAAAAATATACTGACTCGATATCCGGTTTTCTGAAAAATCATTCCGTATTTATTTCGCAGGATATCGGGATGCATGATTTCATAACAAAGAATTTCCCCGGACAAAAACAATTGGTTTGGGATATTCGTTTCTGGAATGGAATGAACAATGATCTTTTATTGAAACATAGCAATGATACCAGTCTGCTCATTTGCCTGATCAATGTTAAATCTCCGGGTTATATGTAACCATATTCCATACGCATGAACAATAACAAAAAATTTTTCAAGTTCCTTCGCCCAGTTTTATTATTAATGGGCCTTTTGTTATTGCTGCATCTCGTGCTGAGAATAATTTTCCGGATTCATAACCACCAATTATTCCCTGCCCTCACACTGAAAAATTTATGGCTGACTTTTTTATGGGGATTGAAAATGGATTTGGCGAGTCTGGCATTATTGAATCTTCCCGTTTTCATTCTATTGTTTATCGCCCAATATGAAGTTCCAAAGTCAAAAACAATAATTCGAATCGCCTTCATTCTTTTTATCATCCTGAACGCAGCCGGTCTTGCAATCAATATCATCGATATCGGATATTTTCCATTCAGTAAACACCGGAGTAATGCAGATCTGCTTTATGTTTTTGCTGATTCGTCGGGCTCATTTGCAAGTCTCCTGAAAAATTACTGGTTACTTCTTATCCTTTTTATTGTATCGGTCTGGACATTATTCTTTCTTTCAAAAAAAATCTTTATCCTGAAAACAACTGCGGGCAAGTGGCAAGCGGTTTTGTTGAGCCAATTCATTTTGACAGCGCTGCTTTTACTGGCAATGAGGGGCTGGGAAGCCCGACCCCTGATACCAGCTTCTCCGTTATTGCAGGTCGATGCAAGGGAGCTGCCGATCGCACAAAACAGTATCAATTGCTTTCTGTATTCACTAATCAGAAAAAAAGATCAGTTGAAGTCAAGGGAATATTTTTCTCAGGATGAATTAAACAAAATCATTAGTTCAAGTCATTCCTGTTGTGCCAGCAGCGAAAACGCAGACAGCATGATCAAAAAAAATGTTGTCATCTGCATACTGGAAAGTTTTTCACGTGTTTTCCTGACTCCCGGGAATATTCACAAAGCCCAGACTCCTTTCTTTGATTCTTTGATTAAAAAAAGTATTTTCTTTCCCAATGCATTTTCCAATGGATATTCATCCAATCAGGGAATCGTTGCCATTCTTGGAGGATTGCCTTCTTTCCTGGATGAACCTTTTTATTATTCCGATTATGCGAACACTCCATTAAGAAGTATAGGAAATATTTTAAAAGAAAAAGGATATGATACTAATTTTTTCCTGGGAGCTGGCGAGGATCATTTCGGCTTCGGAAAATTTTGTCGAATAGCGGGTATCGATAATTATTACAGCAGAAAGAATTTCAACGACGACCGGTTTTATGATGGCAACTGGGGAATTTTTGACGAGCCCTTCCTGCAATTCGGCGCGCAGGTTCTGGCCAAAAAAAATCAGCCTTTTTTTGCCGTGTTTTTCAATCTGTCTTCCCACCCTCCTTTTGTAATTCCTGAAAAATATAAGCAACAATTTAATTCACCCAGACAATCTCCCCAACAGCGAAGTATCAGTTATGTAGATTATTCGTTCAGGCAGTTTTTCGAAGCCTGCAAAAAATCGACCTGGTTCCAAAACAGCATTTTCGTTTTTTGCGCCGACCATTATTTATATCCCAATGATGGCAGCAGGTATACCCTTGCAGATGCTTCTATGATTCCCATTTTCATTTATGATCCTTCAGAAGAAACGGGCGAAACTGATAGCACATTAATCAGCCAGGTGGATATCACGCCCTCTTTGCTGGATCTTTTACAGTATCATGGAAAATATTCTGGATTCGGAACAGATATTTTTGACAAAGGACAAAAAGAGCATTATGCCGTCAACAGGGCCGGGTATATCTATCAGATCATCACGAATGATTTTGTTTTGGGTTATGATTTTTCAGGTGAAAAAACCAAATACCTGTATCAATATACTGAAGACCCTCTTTGGAAGAATAACCTGGCAGGGGATGCTGCTTATCTCGCAATCCAAAAAAAAATGGAGCAGATTTTGAAAGCCAATATCCAGTGCTATACTGAAGCATTATTGCGACGCAGTCTTGAATAAGTATTTCCGGGCAGGCCTATTCAATGCCCCTTTCCCTCTAGATAATTGCAATCGGCCAGCGAGCCGACCCTGAAGCGAAGGGGAATATGAACGGTTTTTTCGAATTCCCATTCTTTCTTGCAAAAAAATCCAAGGTGGGAAACATAAAAATCAGAAGGATAAATTTTGGCTGGAGAATTTGTAGCAACCTGCAGCAAATCGCTTTTAATTGCTACAAAAGGATTTGCAGAAATAAGTACTGCCTGCTCGAAGGGTTTCCTGATCACCGGTCTCTTCCATTCGGGTCCGGAGCCAAAAATTTTCATATTCCCCGGCAAGGCTTTCTGGGCCATTGAGTTAATTGTAAGAATAGATAACAGAAAGACAACAATAAAACTAATATTTCGTTTCCGCCGTTTTTTCATATTTGTATGTAAATTTACGGCCTGATTTTTGTGGAGAGGCCGATTTTTTTAAAATTTTTGCCCCTCCTGGATCAAACCCCCTAAAATGGCTTTAAGTCAGTCATTACAGCAAAAGTTACTACAAAAATTATCTCCACAGCAGATTCAGTTGATGAAACTGCTGCAGGTACCCACTGCTAACCTCGAAGAAAGGATCAAGGAAGAGCTGGAAGAAAATCCTGCCCTGGAAGTTACTGAAGAAAATCATGAAGATGGTTTAACTGATGACCCCAAAGATGAATTTGAAGGGGAAGATGGAGAAGAATTCGAAGCAGATGGAAGCCAGGATGAGTACGACAACATTGATATCAGTGAATATGTAAACGAATATGACGACGATGTATCCGATTATAAATTGAGGGATGATAATTATCCTGATTCCGGTGAGCAAAAAACGATTCCACACAAGGTCGAAGCAACTTTCCATGAATTATTGCTGGTTCAATTGGGGCTACTGACCATTGACGAGCGGTCAAAAAAGATCGCTGAACAAATTGTCGGAAGCATTGACGACGACGGGTATCTCCGAAGAGAAACTTCATCTATCGTGGATGACCTGGCCTTTCGCCAGAATATCGAAACGAATGACAAGGAAGTGGAAGAACTGATTAAAAGAATCCAGCACTTCGATCCCGCGGGAGTGGCTGCCAGAAATTTGCAGGAATGCCTGCTCCTGCAGCTTGAGCGGAAAAAAAATGAAGGCGGCGCAGCCGAAAAAGCCATTGAGGTATTGACTTATTATTTTGATGAGTTTACAAAAAAACATTACGATAAAATCCAGCGAGGCCTCAACCTGACTGATGAAGAGTTCAAAGAAGTGATCAGGCAGATCATTAAACTGAATCCTAAACCGGGTGGACAGGTCAGTGAAGCAACCAAAGCAGAAAGTTATGTGGTTCCGGATTTCTTTATCTTCAACAACAACGGTTCGCTGGAAATCACTCTAAATTCCAGGAATGCACCAGACCTGCGCATCAGTGAAGGTTACCGCGAAATGCTAAAGAATTATGAGAAAGGAAGCAAAAAAGATAAAAGGCAGAAAGAAGCGGTATTATTCATCAAACAAAAAATAGATGCCGCCAAATGGTTTATTGATGCTATCAAGCAAAGGCAACAAACATTGCTGAGCACCATGCAAACCATCATGGAGTACCAACGTGAATTTTTCCTCACAGGAGACGAAACCACATTGAAGCCAATGATCTTAAAAGACATTGCAGAGCGCACGGGGCTGGATATTTCTACAGTCAGCCGCGTAGCAAACAGTAAATTCGTCCAGACTGAATTCGGAACCTATCGCCTAAAATTCTTTTTCAGTGAATCATTGAGCACCGACAGCGGGGAAGAAGTTTCCACCAGAGAAGTCAAAAAAATATTAAGCGATATGATCGAAGGGGAAAGTAAAAAGAAACCGCTGAGCGATGAACGACTTACTGAATTATTACAGGAAAAAGGTTATAATATTGCCCGCCGAACCGTTGCTAAATACCGGGAACAGTTAAATATTCCCGTTGCGAGGTTAAGAAAAGAATTATAATTTCATTTAATAGCAAATCTTTTGAGTCGAGTTTCACACAAGGTCCACCAGTCACCACAGGAACACAATGCTGTCGTTCGTTTTTTTGCGCATTTTTTTTCTTTTATTTTTCATCCATTATTTATTGCGGCCTATGTCACGGCTTTCCTGATTTTTGTTCATCCGATTGCCTTTGCGGGATTTGATCCAAAATTGAAAATGTTTCGCCTCATTTCTGTTTTTTTCGTAACTGTTTTTCTTCCTTTCTTTTCTATTTTCCTATTGTTGCGTCTTCGTTTTATATCGTCGGTTTATTTACGAACTGCAAGAGAACGG
>DATJWE010000214.1:0-11554 GCA_035501475.1 Puia sp.
TATTTCAGAAGCCAGTGGCTGATCTGTTGCATTTTTAATAGAACTCATGCCATTCAATTTACTTTGAAACAGGGAACGACTGTTATTCTTAGTAATCGCATTCGTTCCTATACGCCTGTTTGAAAACTTAATTAAAAAATATCCCGGTTTTTCTTGCCAAGTCGAAAATAGTAAGTACTATTGTATCATAAAGATACAATAGGTAGGGAAATATCCAAAAAATTTGCAATTCAGGCCGAGAAGGATGGCTTATTTTATCAAACGATATGAATCATTTTATAACACATAATCAAACAATCATTCATTATGAAAAAGACCAGCTTATTATTGGCAGGATTATTCTTCCTGCTGCTATCGTTCAAAATACGGGCACAGACGAAAACGGGTGCTGATTATTTTGAAGGTAAATGGAGCGTGCTCCTGAAAGCCTTACCGGATGGCGATACAAAAATGTATTTTGTGCTTGAAAAGAAAGATACAACGATGGCCGGCGTAGTGCAGGATTCTACAGGCAAGGAAATAGCAAAGATTGATAAAGTGGAGTTGAAGGATACCACGGTGACCATTTATTTCACCGCGCAGGGATACGATGTGAATCTCGTGATGAACAGAAAAGATAATGATCATACCATCGGAAGCCTGATGGGCATGTTTGATGCCGAAGGTGAAAGGAAGAAAACAAAATAAGCATCAATCAAAATAAAATTTATGAAAGCAGTGAGTTATCGCCAGGCCATCCTGTGTTTGGCAGTTTTTTTTGCATTTTCAGGTTTTGCACAAAACAACCCGCCTCAGTTAGGCAAAGATCCGATTCCGGATGTTGTCAAAGCCATGACGCTTGAAGAAAAAGCTAAATTGGTTGTGGGTAAGGGCCTGATGATTCCCGGCATATCCCTTGGTCAGCCTACTGATCAAACCCCAGACAAAGTGAAAGGAATATCTGGTCATACCGTAGGCATCCCGGGACTGGGCATTCCTTCTTTAAACTTGGCTGATGGTCCTGCAGGCATTCATATATTCTTCGACTCGACGAATAAAAACTTTACTACTGCGTGGCCTGTTGGAACACTGTTGGCTTCGAGCTGGGATACCGCACTGATCAAGAAAGTGGGCGTGGCTTTTGGCAATGAAATCAAAGAGTATGGCATTGACTTTATCCTCGGCCCCGGAATGAATCTTCATCGCAATCCCCTCGGAGGAAGAAATTTCGAATATTATTCGGAAGATCCTCTTATCACCGGTTCTTCTGCTGCTGCAATTATCCAGGGAATTCAATCGCAGGGTGTGGGAACAACAGTTAAACATTTTGCGGCTAACAACCAGGAGACAGATCGCAATTCAGTAAATACTATTGTGAGTGAAAGAGCTTTGAGAGAAATCTATTTGAAGGGATTTGAAATGGCTGTGAAAAAAGCCCAGCCCTGGGCGGTGATGAGTTCATACAATTATATCAATGGAACTTATACTTCAGAAAGTCATGATCTGCTCACCACCATTTTAAGAAATGACTGGGGCTTTAAAGGATATGTGATGACCGATTGGTTTGGTGGTAAAGATGCTGTTGCCCAGATGAAGGCGGGAAATAATTTGCTTATGCCCGGCACGTCGGCGCAAATCAAAGCAATCACCGATGCAGTGAAAAGCGGGCAACTTGCTGAAAGTGTATTGGATGAAAATGTTGCCGGAATTTTAAAGGTCATGCTGCAAACTCCTACATTCAAAAATTACCAATACTCAAATCATCCCGACCTGAAAAGTCATGCACAAATTTCCAGGGAAGCTGCAGCAGAGAGCATGGTGTTGTTAAAGAATGACAACCATGCTTTGCCGCTTAAAAAGGGAACTAAAACGATTGCGTTATATGGCAATCATGCTTACGATTTGATCGCAGGGGGAACCGGAAGCGGTGATGTCAGCAAAGCTTATGCTATTTCATTGGCCAAAGGATTAAATGATGGAGGATACAAAGTTGATAAGGAAGTACAGGAAACTTATCTGAATTTTCTGGATGATTATGCAAAAAAACATCCAAAGAAAAACGCGCTTATGGAGATCATGAATCCCACACCTTATGCGCCGGAATATAGTTTTGATAAAAGCAGCTTTGATCAAAAAGCAGGAACTGCAGATGCTGTGATTGTATATATTGGAAGAAATGCAGGAGAAGGTAATGACAGAAAGGTTGCTGATGATTATGAATTGACAAGCCAGGAAAAAGAGATGATCGCTAATGTTAGCACTTCGTTTCATTCACAACATAAACCGGTAATCGTTGTATTGAATATTGGCGGGGTGATTGATGTGGTTCCTTTCCGTGACCAGGTGGATGCAATATTACTCGCCTGGCAGCCCGGACAGGAAGGTGGTTATGCTATTACTGATGTATTGAGTGGCAAAGTGAACCCTTCGGGCAAACTCGCAACCACATTCCCCGCATCTTACAATGATGTGCCCTCAGCAAAAAATTTTCCCGGCAAAGAATTTCCGGAAAAGGCTACTACGGGTATGTTTGGGATGAAATCAATTCCGGCAGAAGTGATTTATGAAGAAGGCATTTATGTAGGTTATCGTTATTACAATACTTTCCATGTGAAGCCTGCTTATGAATTTGGTTACGGTTTGTCGTACACTAATTTCAGTTTTAGTCCCGTAAAATTGAGTTCATCTTCTTTCAGCAGAAAACTTACTGCAACCCTAACGGTTACGAATACGGGCAAGGTGGCCGGAAAGGAAGTCGTGGAATTATACCTGAGTGCACCAGCCAATAAACTGGATAAACCTGCAGAAGAACTGAGAGCATTTGCGAAGACTGCGGTATTGCAACCCGGCAAATCACAAACGATCACATTCACTTTAAACCCAAATGACCTTGCCTCATTTGATACGAATTCATCTGCATGGGTAGCCGAAGCCGGCAAATACACAGTGAAAATCGGGGCTTCTTCACTGGACATAAAAAGTACAGCTTCTTTCAACTTATCTAATGACCTCGTTGTGGAGAAAGTAAATAAGGCATTGGCTCCCCAGGTTTCTATCAGTGAATTGAAACCTGGTAACAGCTCCAAATAAGTAGTAAAATAAGTATCAAATACGGTGTTCCGCTACTACATGTTTTGAATTTGTGGAGAGTTGTTTAAAATCAAAAAGCTCATGAAATTTTTATTTTATTGGCTTTTGATTTTGGAGAGAAATTCAACATAACCGGGATATAAAATTTGATTTGCTTATGAATCTGTATCCTGCTGAAAATAGACTAAATAAAATCTCGTATTGTGTTGTCGTCAAAACTCACGAGGGGTGCCACAATGTTGGATGTAAGTGGGTATAATTGCCAAATGTAACATATTTCAAGTCAAAAACGTTTTACTAACAGCACCAATCTTAATAAGATATTCGACTGCCATGTATCGACCGGCAATTACATTCACCTTTCTGCTTTGTGTTAATCAAATTTTTGGACAACAGGAAAAAGTCCGGGATTTGATCAATCAATACGGAATTCCCGGCATCCAGCTTGTATGCATCCGTGGGGACAAGGAACAAAGCCTTAATCTCGGGACCATCAGCGGACAATCAGAGGTTAAACTAACTGATAGTACCATCTTTGAAGCCGCTTCGCTCAGCAAATGTGTTTTTGCTTACGCCGTGTTACGCTTATATGATAGAGGTATCATCAGTCTCGATACACCACTAATAAATTATGTCGGTTCTTATGAACGCTTCGATCCGACGGATCCGAGGTATGCAAAAATAACTGCAAGAATGGTATTGAGGCACACAACAGGACTGCCGAACTGGGGTGACGAAAAGTTTGCCAAGCTTATTTTTCCACCTGACAGCGCATTTTCCTATTCGGGCGAAGGCTTCCAGTACCTGCAGCGTGCGATTGAGAAACTGACGGGCAAGACGCTCAATCAGGTCGCTCAGGAAGAAGTATTTAATCCGCTGGGCATGAAAAGGTCGAGCTATACATGGGATGATCAATATTATGCACTCGCAGCTTTTGGCAACAGCCCTGATGCCATTAACGCACACAAAATCCAGAAGGCCGCAGCAAGCCTGCTCTCTTGCGCGCATGATTATGCTCTTTTTCTTCGAGCGATAATGACGGGATGGGGGCTAAAGCCTCAAACCTGGAGCATGATGTGCAGCAAACAAACACCCGGGATTTGGTTCAAACACCGGGTTACCCCCGCAAATGAAAATATCTGGTGGGGTCTTGGAATGGGACTGCAGGAAAATGAGCAGGGCAAATGGTTATGGCAGTGGGCTGACAACGGCAACTTTAAAGGCATTTGTGTAGTTAACCCTGGGAAAAAAGAGGCCTTGGTTTATTTTACACACAGCAATTGGGGTCTCCACATTGCAACAGGTATTTTGAATGCATTTTTTCCGCCTCAGACCTGGTGGGTAAACACCTGGCTTGGATATGAGTTCTACGAAAAGAGAAATATGGAAATGTTTTGGGCCAGGCTGGAAAAGGAAGGTTATGATCATGCTTCACTAATCGCTGGGGATTTGAAAAATAAGGATACCGCTTTCAAGCTTCCTGAAACAGACCTAAACGACCTGGGGTTTATCATGATTGGCAAGAACAAAAAAAAGGAGGCGGTCGAGATCTTCAAATATGATGTCGAGGCAAATCCAAACAACGATGATGCCTATAACGGACTGGCTCAGGTCTATGAAGAGATCGGCGAAAAGGATCTTGCCATCCGGAATTTCAAAAAATCACTCGCGCTGAATCCGAACAACACTTATGCCGCAGATCGTATTAAGAAACTGGAGAGCGAAATGAATAAATGATTTGCTTTTTTATTGATATCGTTACACCGATATTTAATTTTTTAAAAACTGCTTCCGTTGCTGAGACTTTGGCCCCAATTTTTCATATTCAATCGTAAAGTTTTTCGGTTAAGCTTATTAGTTATTTAGTAAATCATTTTCAAATAAATAAGTCTTTGGTATCTTAATCTAAAAACCTTTAAACGAAATACTTCGTTGGGTGCTGAAGCGGAAAGAATAGTATTGATTCGTGGAAATAAATATACCGAAAACTCAGTGACTGCCAATCAATGTCCTGCACCGTTTCTTGAAAGGTAGGATACAAATATATGATGGCATCGTCCCTTCCGGAGACGATGTCAGACACAAAAAGGAATCCGCGCCGGCAAGTTTATCTACCTTATATTTTCCACTCTCCGGAGAGTTGTATTTCATCTGCCAACCGCCATGAGGATGAGGGGTTTCATTGCCACCGGGCGCTTCTACAACACCATCGTGTGTAATAAATTCGGCAACAATAATTTTTCGCATGATTTTTTATTTTAAATTTTTCAACAGTTTTTCCGTGAACATGATCGTCTAAGGTCGAGATATCTAATGCTGGGAGTGCATAAGAGTCATTGTTAATTTTTGTTACTTCATATTCACTACCATCACTGCGAAAGGCTGTAATGTAATTGTATTAGCTTTTAGTTGCATCTGCGAAATTGGTTCTTCACGTGTATTCACATCAACATAGAAAACCATTGCATCTTTAAGATCCAATGGAAGATTAATTTTTACTTCTTTATTGCGTGTATTTATAAGCAAAATTTTCTTACCGGTTTTTGTAGTAAAGCCCTGCGATATAATGTCAGCGCCATTTACAACTGTGCCAGCCAGTTTATCTCCGGTCCTGAAATTATCCTTTATCAATTTCAATATCCAATAGCGGGAGTTCGGTTTGCCGTTGTTCCAATTCATCATACTTACATCAGGAAACTGCGAAGGATAACCAACCAACTGCGATTCGCCGACCACGTCAATACCCAGTTTTGTAAGCTCAATAAAAAGATATGCATACATGGCACCCGACAAATTCCAGTAATTATAGGGAATATCATCGCCCTTGGCATTGATAATAGTTCCCACTTCATTAATCATAGTAATTGTTTTTGGCGATAAACGTTTGCGGATATTTTCTATATAGCGCACGCGGTCTAAAAAATAATTTGCTTTTTCAAAAAAAGTATATTGATAATCTTGAATCTTTTGTCCGTTAAAAGATGGTGTTCCGTAAAAATGATAAGAAATCCCATCAAGCGGAATGCCGGGCTTATGATGTTTAGCATTTAAAAAATATTCGAAGTATTCAGGATTATTTTGAAAAGCAAGTGCCATACCAATAAACTTTGTTGACGGAGATATCTTCTTCAATTCCGTTACAATGGCATCATATATTTTTGTATAAAGCGGAGGTGAAATATTATGTTCCAGGTCAGGCTCATTCAGCACTTCCCAATAATCAATTTTATAATAATGGTTCGATTGATGAAATTTACCCAGCTCATCTGTAAAGCCGCCTTTTGTATACCAGCTAAACAACCTTGCATAATAATCTGCAAGCTCTTTCATCGTTGTATCGCGCAAAGTCGAACCATCATTGTATCCCCAAAAAACCTGATAAGCATTTTCTGGATAAGGCGTATCATAATTTAGTTTCCACATCCACGATGGGGTTGTACTAAAATTAATTACTACACTATGACCCTGTTGTGCTTTCATAAGTGCATCCATCGTGCTATCGAGCCAGGTGAAATCCCAAAACGTATGGTCTTTTGTAGGTCGTTTCAATTCTGCCACCGCCATCCTTGGATAAGGAAACCACGGCACATACCGTACATAATCAGCTCCCAAATTTTTTAATGCTTTAAATGTGAATGCATGAATTGATGATGAGGGCCGCACCATAGGATTTTCAACCACCTGTAATGTGGCGGTTGTTTTGGATGTTGCGATTATTTTATTCCAGTAAATCGTGAGGTTCGCAGTGTCCTGTGCAAATGTGTGTGCTGATAAAAAAATTATAAATAATAGAAAAGCTATTATTTTTTTCATGTAGCATTATTTAATGCAACAAACTTTAATAGTATCTACGAGTCCGAACTATTGTTTTGGATAAGGAAAAACAGTCTTCTTGATTGTTTTTCCCTGAACTGTTTTTGAAGCAACTACCTGATCAGGCGCTTTTGACTTTTCTACCCAATCAACAATTAGATTAACCCAGTCCACATTGTCACAACCGGGACCCCCGCCACAATGCAAAACTCCGGGGAGAAGAAACAATCTTGCATAGGATTGCGCCTCTTTATCGGCCTTCAATATTCCTTCATAATGTTCGATCGTTGAGTATGCGGAAAGGGCCGGGTCGTTCCAGCCATGGTAGAAGATAATCTTCCCATTTCGTTTTTTGAATTCGCTGTAGTCTGTACGGGTAGCATCCAAATAAGATGAAGCATACAAAGTCTGCTCATCAAAATTTTTGAAGTTGTATTTTGAATAATCCCACTTGGGATCGTTGAAGATAAGATATTGGAAAATATTGGTAGCAAACATGTAATCTAAGCTGTGGGCATTGGAGGAATATGGACTGGTTCCTGTGATCCACATATCCCATGAACCCATTTCAGCTTCTTCACCAAATGGGTAGCCCGGATAAATTTCTTTTCCATCTACCACCAAAGGGCCGTGAATTGCCTTAATCGCGGCGAGCTGCTTTTTGGTTAGGCAAGAAGCACTTGGTTTTCCGTCGGGACACACCGGTAATTTTGAAAAATCGAAATTGCATTTCCGCGGGTCATCAATAATTTTGTCAGCGGTACCGTCGAGCAGGTCGCATTGTCCCAGCACCTCGTTCTGCAAAAGTTTGAGGTTATCATTTGTAATTATTGGCTTCAGATCATTTGGATTTGGATAATTGTATTGACTGTTTTTTATGCCTTTTGCTGCGATGGCCGGCCAGGCGAATGCAGGAGCCCCGGCAACGATCCCATCGAAATCTTCCGGGTAATATTGGGCTTCAACCATTGCCTGTCCGCCGCCGCGGGAACAACCGACAAAATACGATTTGGCGGGCCAGGAACAATAATAATATTGCATAATTGCTTTCGATACGACAGCGGTACGATGTATGGCAAGCCTCCCGAAATTCAACTGACGTTCCATATTGTTATAAGCCCATTTTGCATCAGTGCCGCCTTCGTGCCCGGCATCGGTGCCTGCTGTTGCAAAACCCTCGTTCACTTTGTCGCGGAATCCGTTTTGAATGCTACCGACAAAACCTCCACCTCCTGACATCAGGAACCGGCCATTACTTTGATCAGGTAATAAGATCTCGAAATTTATTTCCTTGCTTATCCTGCCAAGCACGCGACAGAAAGGTTTGTTTATAATGACGGTTGGAATCCAGGGTTGACCCGGATCTTTGATCGTGTCAGAAAACTTGGCTTCGGCAACCAAAATGGTAACATCCGGAAGCTGGAGGTTCTTGAGCTCCTCGCAGGGTTTACAAGGTTTTATGTTTTGTGCTGACGCAGCGCTGATAAAAAACATGAGCGCAAAACCGAAAGTAAGATTTCTCATACTATGATTTATTTTAAGGGTGTGCGATTGTTCTGTTGCCGAATTGAAACTACCCGAGACGGTCATCCGAAGATTTTGCAAGGGTTGCGGTTTGCCTAATGCGGCAGGCTATACTAATATAAGCTGAACTATCGAAAGTGCAAGCACTGGTTTTTCGCCCATTGAGAAAAAATATTAAATTATTTTTTTTCATTTTCTCCTCCGGCAGTACCCGTTTTTACTTCTCCGGCTCGTTTGTAATTGGCGAAAATCACACCATTTGGTGTAACCAAACTGTCTGTCAATGTAAAGGCAGCGGCAATTGTGCCATTGGCGAACAATCTTTTTCCCTGGCCAAGTGTAATGGGGAGAGTTTTGAGCCATAGCTCATCAACCAGGTCATGTTTGAACAGTGTCTGAACCAGGTTGCCGCTGCCGTGAACCTGTATGTCAGTGCCTTCCGATTCTTTGAGCTTTTTGATATCTGCCAGGTCTTTGAGTCGAATGCTGTTTTTCCAGCTATCCAACTTCATATCAGTACCGGACATGACATACTTTGTGACATCATTGACGCCTGGCCACATGTCCTCATGTGCAGGCCAGAAGGAGGCAAATATCTCGAAGGTTTTCCTGCCCAAAAGAAGATCCGCGGGTTTCAGCTGTTTCGCCATAAACTCATCACCCGCCGCGCCTCCGTCTAAATATGGAGCGGCCCAACCGCCCCATTTGAAATCACCAGACATGTCTTCATCAGGATTTCCACCTGCCTGCATGACTCCATCCAATGTGATAAATTCCAGGACGATTATTTTTCTCATTGTTTTTGTCCATTTGGTTGATCTGTTGGAATTTTTGTAACGTCCATATAGATTACATTCCAGGTATGTCCGTCAAAATCTTCGAGGGTTCTTTGCTGCATAAAACCATAATCACTCATCTCGTTCGGTTCAATTCCACCTGCAAGTAGCCCGTTTGTCATAAAACTATTCAGTTCGTCAATACTGGAAACAAGCAAAGAAAAATATCCTGCCATTGTTGATTTTGTATCGGCCATGGGTTTGGTTGCAAAACTTGCAAATTTTTCGTGTGTCATAATCATTAAAGAAATGTGTTCACTCCAAACCATACGTTTTGCTGTTTCGTCGGAAAATTGCGGATGGAATCCTAATGCAGTGTAAAAATCCATAGATTTTTCCAGGTCTTTCACTGCTACATTGATTAATACTTGTTTCATTTTTTTGCTTTTGTTGTTGTACTATTGAAGCAATTCGCATAAATATTTTTGTTCCTCCATCAGTGAAACAATTTTCTCAGTGGAAATTATTTTTCCTTCCACTCTTAATATTTTATCACAATCGCCTAAATCAAAATTGACTTTCAGGTGAGGAAATTCTTTTTGAAGCATTGACAAAATATTTTTCGCCTTAGTTTTCTTACTCACATCAGTTTTAAAAATTTCCACCATGGTAAATTTGATTTAAGATTAATTCTTTCCAGCCTTCGTCCCGATAACTATCGGGATCAGGGCCGTTGCGACAAAATAGTCAATAAATTGTCCAGGTTGTTCATTTGCATTGTAACTCCTTCTTTGAAGAAGCCCCCTTCAATCATCTTCTCCATACGGGTAAGGGATTCGTTATAAATAGTAATACGCACTTTTGTTGTTCCGTTTTGTTCGCTGAAATTCAAATCCCATTGAGAACCGGGCTGCCATTGAGGATCGATGTTTTCATCCTTGTCTGAAAAATTACTCACGAATTTGAAATTGGTTTTTGGACTAATGGATGTGTAGTTTTGAATTGACCATCGTTCCTGCCCTTCAGGGCTTACCATTGCATAAAATCTTCGTCCGCCAACTTTAAAATCCATTATTTTTGTTTTTGATACATGGGGTTTAGGTGCCCACCATTGGTCGAGGATTTCCTGTTTGGTAAATGCATCCCATACCAGCGAAAGTTCGGCATCAAATTCCCTGACAATAAATACCGTTTTTGTTGCTTTGTCAACGGTAAAATCAAATAGCAAATCGGTTCTCATTTTTTCTGCTTTTTAATTGTTGATAATACTTTATCAAGTTGAGTAAACCTGGTTTCCCAAATTTTTCTGAATTGGTTCAACCATTTGTCTATCTCCTTCATTTTTTCAATTTCAAGTGAGTAGTAAATTTCCCTGCCCTGATACGCTTGTTTTACCAGGTCACATTCTGTCAGGATGCGCAGGTGTTTAGAAATAGCTTGACGTGATGTGTTGAAGTTTTCGGCAATGGCATTGGGCGTCATTGCCTGCAATGCAATCAAAGCGATGATTGCCCGTCTGGTCGGGTCGGCTATTGCCTGAAAAATGTCTCGTCTCATATTGAATATATTTTAATTTGAGAAACTAATCGGTTGCAAATATATGCGCAACTATTCAGTTTCGCAAATTTTTTTTCAGATTGTAAGAAAAGTCAGTTGAACTTGTCGGCTCAAAGGGGGGAGGACGGGTCGTCCCGGGCTTTTTGGAGACCTAATTGAGTCGCTAATCACCGCCGGTAAAAAATATTTCTCTTCTGTCCGGAAAACAAATAAGCGATTGTCTTAATGGAAAGAAAGGCCGGCAACATCCTTTTTGTATTTAAGAGTTGGGCCAATTATGACAAATATTTCAAACAATTAAAATTTTATAACAATGAAGCAATTTTTATTTGTCTTGGCAATATTTGTAGGGACAGTTTCGATTGGCCAAAGTCCTTTTCAACCAAAAAAAGAGACCGTAGGCGCTCTGCAAAAAATCTCTTTTCTTACAGGAAACTGGAAAGGAAGCGGCTACATACAAATGGGACCTCAAAAACATTTATTTAATGAAACGGAAGTAATTAGACTGAAACTTAACGGAACACTCATTCAAATTGAAGGTGAAGGAAAGGATCAACAAAACCCGGAGATTACAATTCACCAGGCTTTTGCTATCATTTCTTACGATGCGCAAAATGCAAAATATTTAATGAAAGCGTTTCGTGGTGACGGTGAACAGATAGATGCCGAAACAAAGCTAATAGATAACAATACTTTCCAATGGAGTTTTTCAAATCCAATGGCTGGACTAATAAACTTCACCATTTCAGTAAAGAATAATCAATGGATAGAAATAGGGGAAATGAGTCGTGACAATGGAGGGACCTGGACTAAAT
>DATJWE010000215.1:0-20692 GCA_035501475.1 Puia sp.
CCGACCATATAATCAAATTCCTTCCCCGTTTTTTGCAGTACATGCATAATCATTGAGGTGGTCGTGGTTTTACCATGACTGCCTCCTACCACCACCCTTATTTTATTCAGGCTTTCCTGGTAAATATATTCGGGGAAAGAATAGATTTTAAGGTTTAGTTCTCTTGCTTTCAGCAATTCAGGATTATCTTCTTTCGCGTGCATACCCAGTATCACCGCATCAAGAGAAGGGTTGATTTTTTCAGGGAACCATCCCATTTCTGGAGGCAATATATTATCGTTCAACAAGTTAGATCGGGCAGGCTCAAATATCTCGTCGTCGCTGCCCGTAACCCCATATCCCTTTTTTTTCAAAGCAATCGCTAACTGATGCATGACACTGCCCCCGATGGCAATAAAATGTACAAACAATGATTTTAATTTAGGTTAAAAATATCCCAGCAAAAGGTATTAACAAAAAAATACACTTATTTCAGTCTCCCGCTTGCAATTCTGTCTTTTTTAGCTTTACTTTGTATGAATTCCTCTCCTATCCTGTCGAATATTTCTCAATTTTTTGTCTATCCGTTCCTCTGAAGCACCTGGTGATCGTTTCTCTTATTTACCAGGAATTTTAAATTTAAATAATACCCAGAAAATGAGAAAGACAATTTTAATCTTAGTACTTGTTGCCTCAGTTACGGCGCTGATTACATCATGTTCCAGTTACAGAGGTTCTGAAAGAAGTGGTTGCAAATCCACCCAAGGCTATGTTGGATATGGTTCCGGCCGTTAAATGGCTCAGGTATAAAAATATTTTCATCAGGTTACCTCAGGTAACCTTTTTTATTTTAGAAAAATATCACCCCACGTCGAACATTCATTCTGTTGTCAGATTCGCCGAAAGATCTGCGTGAATTCCCGGGTATTTTTTCATGCACCAATATTTCTTAATCCGCATATTTTATTCTATTTTTCTTTACAGATAATGCTGCTCAGTGTAAAGAATTAATGACGAAAGAATTTCAAACCCTGTTGTATATACGAAAATTGTTATCCTGTTACCGATGAAAAAAAACAAAAAGAATAAAAATGAAAATTTTATTCAGTATTGCCTTTGCCATTTTATCAACCGGAATTTTATTCGCACAAGGCCATGAATCCTCATTCGTTTACCTGAACCATATTCCGACGCAGGATTTCCCTCTGGATAAAGGATGGAAATTTCACCCGGGTGATGATACCAGTTGGGCGAGATCCTCATTTGACGACAGCCAATGGCAAACAGTTGATCTTTCAGACTATACCCATTATCTGCCCGCATTTAGCAGCAAAAAAATCGGCTGGTTCAGGACAAAGATCATTATAGATTCTCAGATCTCGACTAATCAATTCGTCGTCACATTATCACAATTGGGCGCATCAGAACTATATATCAATGGAAATTCACTTTTAACACTCGGGCAGATTGATGGAACCGGAAAATACAAAAGCGATAACCCGCACAACAAACCCTTTTTACTTCCGTCTAATCTTGTGGATACTGTTTCCATTGCTATCAGATTTGCCAGCAATACGCCTTCCAGAATATGGCAGTTCACTAATGCCAAGGTACCCCCGCTCTTCATCAAAATAGGTACTCTCAATCCTGCCCTAAGAAGTTTTGAGCTTGATTTGCAGCAGCAGAGAATTCCTTTCGGTTTTTCTTTCCTGAGCATCGGAATAGGCATTCTTTTTCTGTTGATCTATTTTTTTTCTCCGGAAGAAAAAATACATCTCCTGTTTGGCACTTTTTGCCTTTTTGGAAGCATGTTGCCGGTTATTCAATTCCAGCTTGCTGAAAACAATCTCGATATGACAGCTTATGGAATATTCTTTTCTTTGATCGGAATGATTAATAAAGTATGCAGCCTGCTATTATTATCAATCGTATCTCTCATCACTTTTAAGCGAATGTATATTCACCAAGTAATCCTTATCGGATACATTCTGGTTATTGACAGCCTGCTCCAACTATTATTTCCTCCGACAACTTTCATTCAAATACTGGGGCTTGCGTCAAGAATCCTGCTTGCTGTTGAACTGTGCAGAATCGGCATCTATGCATTTTTGAAAATGAATTTTATCATCGGAGCCGTATCCCTTTTCAGCGCCTTTATGAATTTTATCTTTTTACCCGGATATATTACACACAAAGATTATAGCAGTTTTTACAACCAGTTTCATTTCATCACCTGTCTGATCCTTATTGGCATATACCTCATTAGCCAGATCTCACCTAATAACAGGAGCAAGAAGCTGCCCTCTTTTTCGCCACCCGGAAATCAAAAAGTAAAACCCAAAAACTAATCGTTCACGGTTTAGGCAAGTCATAAAACTCAAGCTGGATAAGTGTTTCAGGCAGATTGACTTTATCGGGCATCATTTCCAAACCAGCACCAGCATGCCAGCCGTTATCAATCCTGCAGCAATTAAAAGTTTGGGAGTCAGTGGTTCTTTTAAAAAAACTATGGATAGCAAAATAACAAACACAAGACTTCCCCTGTCAATTGCACTTACATAAGAAACCCTGCCTAATTGAAGAGCCTTAAAATAAAAAAGCCAGGATAAGCCCGTGGCCACTGCAGACAATATCAGGAATATCCAATTATTTTTAGAAAGGTCTGGTAATTCTTTGATGGATTGATTAAAAATTACAATCCCCCATGTCATAATGAGTATAATTGCCGTACGAATTGCAGTCGCAAGATCAGAGTTGATATTTTTTAAACCGGCTTTCGCAAATATGGCCGTTAAGGCTGCAAACAAAGCCGACAATAAAGCAAAAATGAGCCAATTTATCCCATTGTTCATACAATCCTGTTAAGAGATTTGAGCAAGAAAGTTTACAGTAGATTTGTCAATTGCCATAAGCTGATGCAATCGCATCGACCAGGTTAGCCAGCAAGCAAATTTTTATGAATAATAATCAATACCGATTGTTATTTCACAGGGAGTGTTCTTTTTTTCCCTTTGTTATCTGTTATTTCAACTGAAACAACCTGATCAGTCAGATTCAAAAATCTGCCTGACTGCGATAAAAAGGATGAGCCATTATAAATTTCCTCTTTTCTAAAAGTACCGTTCCTGTATTTAATTAATGCGCTGACATCCGAAGGTTCCAAAGAAATCAGTTTTACCGATCGATTCAATCTAAGAACTTTCAATGCCCCTCTGTTTTGCCCTGCTGCCAATAAGCATTGGCCCTTTGCACCTCTAAGCTTCACCAGCGATTTTCCATTTCCGGGTATGAATATGCCACTTTGCAAAATAGTTTTGGGTGAAAAATTACCTTTCCCGTCGCCCTGCAGGTACAATCCATTTAATGCATCATATCTTCCTGTTGACACTTCGGTACCGTAGTCGTTTCCATTCATTACCACATCGAGATTGCCATCACCATCAAAATCCTCTACAACCATGCCATTGATAACCGAAAATTGGGCCTGGGCAGGTAAAGGAATGATGGTAAATTTCCCGTTCCCATCATTCCTCAATAAAGAAGTCTGAAAATTATCAGCTTCTAATATCAGGGCTCCCTTTCGTTCCTGATCATTGAGCACTTCATCCATATCTGCAGAAGCATATGATTTATAAGTAGGAAATTTTTTACGCATGGCATTGATCTGTTTGATCAGGTCATCGCGGGAATGTGAGGGGAATTCTTTTTTTACCCCCGTTGAATCCGGCAGATAGAGCGAAGGTATCATATCATAGATACCATTATTGTCAAAATCCTTTCCATATGCCCTGACAGGATACTGCGCACTCGCCCTGTAAAATGAATTCTGCCCCAGGTTTCCTACGATGTAGTCAATATCTCCATCATTATCGAAATCACCTGCCGCAATACTGTTCCACCATCCTGTCTGATTACTGATATTTGTTTCGCCAGTTACATTTTTGAAAACTCCCCTGTAATTTTTTAAAAAAGTCACGGGCATCCATTCTCCTGCCAACACAAGATCCGGCCAACCATCGTTGTCAAAATCCGTCCAGATCGCATCACATACCATTCCGATATTGATTAAATCCCTGGCTACTGTTTGCGTGACATCGGTAAACCGAACCTTGCCATTTTTAGAATCATTCCTGTAAATGAAGCTGGAAACCGCTTTTGGGTAATTACCGGGATCCACACGACCGGAAATGAACAAATCGAGGTCTCCGTCATGATCAAAATCAGCAGCACGAACACAAAATTTACTTGTCAGGTTTCGAGGTAAAGCAGAAGAATCGAGTGTAAAATTGCCCTTCCCATCGTTTATGTATAAACGATCCTGGTAGACTTCACTTCCTGCCGCGCCTTCATCACCTCCTCCTGCTATGTATAAATCAAGGTCTCCATCTCCATCGGCATCAAAAAGCAGCAGTCCTTCGTCCTCACATCGTTTATCAAGACTATCCTTTCCATGCAATAAACTTCTTTGTATAAACTTTCCTCCGGGCTGTTGCAAAAAGATCTGTGCGCTGTATAGAAAAGAACCACCGCATACAATATCATCCAATCCGTTGCCATCCACATCGCCCACGGCCAGCGCCGGGCCGAATTCAGAAAATTTATGAGGCAATAATTTCTGGATATTAAAATCAATATAATCGCGATCCTTTTGCACATAATGTATATTGACAGAATCTGTTATTTCCGTGAATAAATTATTCCTGGCTTTGGCACCATGACTGAATGAATAATGTCCTGAAGCATCTTTGATATTTACCTTCAGCAATTGATCGGCTTTCACATTCTGTAAGGTGGATAAACGCCCATCGGGCCAGATGATCAGCACCGTATCAACCACTGCAATCTTACCCAGTCCGAAGTGAGCAATATTTTGTACTGTTGAGAGGTAGCCACGATAAGGAGTATTTTCAAAGACCTGTTGTTTCCCATGATCATAATGCAATTCGACCATTGCTCCCAATCCGTTTTTATTCAGGCTGTCACCTGCAAATTTTATCTGGAGATAATGATTGCTTTCTTTGTCATGATCTCTTGATGTATTGCGGTATACCATTGCTTCATCATCAATATTATTGACCACCATATCAAGAGCGCCGTCATTATCCAAATCCACATATACGGCACCGTTAGAGAATGTAGGAGTCATCAAACCCCAGTCCTTTGAAACGTCAGTAAATGTCAGGTTGCCGTTATTTCTATACGCATAATTATGCCGTTTGACTTCCGGAATTTGTTTCAGCAATTCCGATTTGGATACGAGATTGTATGCTTTGTTCCGGAAAGCCACGAAATCATGATCAGTGACATCTTTCGGAAAGCCATTGGTAATGACGATATCCCTGTACCCATCATTATCAAAGTCTACAACCATCGGAGTCCAGCTCCAGTCTGTTTCTGCCATTCCTGCGTAAAAAGAAATCTCGCTGAAAATGGGATCACCGATAGAATCATTCTGATCTATTCTTGGCCCCTGATTTAACTGCAGGGTATTTCGCACGTACTGATAATTATATCCAAAATAATCGCTGTTCTGGTAAGTCAGATAATTGTTGGGATTCAGCATCATCTTCTTCCGGTAATTGTCTTCCGGATTCATATCCAGTACTACCACGTCGGGCAATCCGTCATTGTTAATATCGTCGATATCACTGCCCATGGCATTCGTAGAAGTATGTTTGAAATAATCGGATAAATGTTCTGAGAAAGTGCCATCATGATTGTTGATCCAGAGCAGGTCGTTGGGAAGATAATCGTTGGCCACATATATATCTTTCCAGCCATCATGATTGATATCCACGATATTCACGCTATGTCCATAGCCTTCCGTTCCTATGCCTGCCTGTTTGGAAACATCTGTGAATACGGGATGTTTTAATGAATCATTCCAGTCATTCCTGTAGAGCCGGCCCGAACTTCTGAACGATCCGTCCCTGCTTAAAGGATGAAATACATTGGGTGTTCGCGGATCTACTATTTCATTTACGACGAGATACATATCGAGGTCCCCGTCATTATCATAATCAAAAAATGCGGCCATGGTGGAATGCACCGTATCGGCAAGACCGTACTCTGCTGCCATTTCCTTAAAATGCGGGATGCCATTGCTATCGACACCCTGGTTGATATATAAGAGGTTTTTTCTTTGTTCAGGATTTTTTTTAATTGTTGCGCAAACATAAATATCAGGCCAGCCATCATTGTTAATGTCGACTACGGCCACACCACGACACCATTTTCCTTCACCGTCTACACCAGCCTCATCAGTAATATCCTGGAATTTAAAGCCTCCTTTATTGAGATAGAGTTTGTTTGATACTTCATTGCCGGTAAAATAAATATCCGGCAAGCCATCGTTGTTGAAATCACCGATCCCCACACCGCCGCCATTGTACACATTGGAAAGATCCAGGACATTCACTGAATCAGTTTCGATGATCCGGTTATTGAAATGTATTCCTGTTTGTTCGGAAGAAACGCGTTCAAAAAGTGTATGCCGGTTACTACAGGAAACAAGAAAAAAGACAAGGGCAGGCAAAAAAGCAGGAAGTCGAGACATTACAGCAATTTAGAAAAAAATTTTTTTAATGTAGCCAAAAAAGAGGTTGCAAAATTTGTAATTTTTGTTAATAGCAGTGATCAAAAAAACGAAAAGGTAGAGCTGTTGCTCTACCTTTTTCTATCGAGATGATAAATTTAGATTTAGTATCCCGGATTTTGTGTAAGCGTTGCTTTTCCACCTTCAAAGCTCTTATCGATTTCAGGCTGAGGAACCGGAAGGTATTCACTCTTATTAGTAGTAAACGTCGCGCCCGCCATCAATGTATAGCCTGATACAGTCGACTCGTGCTGAGCATACGCATTAAGTTCTGCTTGAGCAGTACCCCAGCGTACAAGGTCATAAAAGCGATGACCTTCCATAGCAAGTTCAAGTTTTCTTTCAAACTGAACCAGCGTACGTGCACCAGCCTGTCCCGCTGTGGTGAAATAATTTGCCGGATAAGTTTTGATGAAATAATTAGCAGCATATCCACCATAATTAAAACCTGCAGTAGCGACAATCGCATGTACCCAACCTGTAGTATCTGCAGCTCTTGCTCTTACCTGGTTGACATAATTTTCTGCTAGATCCAGACTGCCTATTTCTACTTCAACTTCGGCCGCCATCAGCAAAATGTCCGCAAAACGAATGTAGGTATAGTTATTTGCAGTATATCCGCTTGTCCAGGAAGAATTATCAGTAAGAGTTCCCTGCTGGGACTGGTAATAGATGGTCTTCTTTGGAGCATACGGACCGGCACTGGCCTGGTTGCGTATCCATGCCTGGCCAGGGAAAAGTCCCCAATCCAGGTAAGGAATACCTCTTCTGCCGGCTGTCCAGTCTAACCTCGGATCAACGGTACCTGCGTATGGAACGTAGGTATTATTAGATGAAGGTATGCCCTGGTCATTTTTCATGTCTGTATTATTGAAATTAACCGGATCAGGTAAACCTGTAACAGGGTCAGTCTTGAAGGAATTCACCAGGCTGTAAGAAGGCTGGTTAAATCCGCAACAAGTACCGGGGCCGCCTGTGTAAGGGAAGTTCAATACATCGCCGGAATTTGCGTTATTAGCACCGCCATTATCATTCACTGACATCTGAGCCTGGAAAATGGCTTCATCATCGAGGTGATCGGTTCCGGGGTTAAAATTATCTGCGAAGTTGATCAGTTTGTATTTATGTCCTATTGCTGTAGTGCCATTTGCGATAAGGTCATTAAACAAAGGCTGGGCAGACGAATAGTTCTTCTCATATAAATAAGTCTTTGCCAGGTATGCTTCCGCAGCATACTTATTTGCACGACCGCCGTCTGACTGGGTTGCTGGCAAATTAGCCATAGCATATTGAAAATCGGCTTCAATATTGGGCCAGGTTTCTACCTGGTTCGGAACCCTCCAGTTACCGTTAGAATAACTGATGGATTCATCTACAAAAGGAGCTCCCATGCCATACATCTTTCTCAATTCAAACATATAAAGCCCACGAAGGAACTGAGCTTCTGCCCTGACTTCAGTTGTATCAGTAGGCGACATGTCTGTTGCAAGGGGCAATTCACTCAAAGTGGCATTACAACGTATTATACCGTCATAAAGCGTTTGCCATTTTCCTAATACCGTACCGTTACTTGCGTTTTCGCTCCAGGTCATGATCGGAACAATATCCGGTTGGTCGCCCGGGTCAGATCCCTTATGAGAATCACCGCCGGCTACTTCACCGAATATCCAGTTGTCGGCTGAATTTTCCCAGGGACCTGCTCCGGAAGTTTGTCCGAAACCTGTACCGTCAACGCCATCAAGCAATGAGTAAGCGCCTATAAGTAAGGCTTCCACACCCGCGCGGTTAGCAACAGTACCCGGACTCAGCGAACCTATCGGTGGCCTGTCCAGGAAACTCTTGCTGCATGCATAGAATAGAATAGCCAGCGCCAGCGTTGCAGGTATGATTAATTTATAATTGATTTTGCGTTTCATATAACTTAAAAGTTTTAAGATAAAGATTTTTAATATTAGAAATTAAGGTTTACTCCAATAATATAGTTCTTCTGATTACCGGGGTAATTACCATAATCAATACCATAAGCAGCGCTTGAAGGAGCTGAATTTCCATTAGTTAGTGTGGTTGATGCTCCCTGAACTTCCGGATCCAAACCAGAATAGCTGGTAATTGTGAACAGGTTAGCAGCCTGCACATATATCCTGAATTTATTAATTCCTACTTTCTTCAGCGTAGCTGGTGAGAGAGAATACCCGATAGTTAATGTCCGGCATTTCAGGAAAGAACCTTTTTCAATATAGAATGAATTGGGAACTGTATTGGTGCTGAATGTCGAAGCATTTTCAATGATCGGGGCTTTAGGATGAAGGTTGGATGGAGTCCAGCTGTCATTATAAAGATTCAGGCTCTTGTTACCCTGGAAGGATGCCCAGAAATCAGTCCAGTAACGAACATAGTTCAGGATATCGTTTCCAGAAGAACCGTAAAGTATCATGGTAAAGTCGAAATCTTTATATGTAGCATTTATGTTGATGCCATAAGTGAATTTCGGATTCGGGTTACCAAGGAAGGTACGGTCATTGTCGTCAATCTTTCCATCTCCATTGATATCAGCATATTTGAAACGGCCCGGGGCAGCATCAGCCTGGGTGGGTGATTTAGCCACATCGTTGGCATCCTGGAAATATCCGATGATCTTATATCCGTAGAATGCGCTCACAGGATGTCCTGTCTGATTGCGAACCAGATCCGTGATACGGCTGCCACCTGCAGTGAAATAACCTCCGGTACCGGGGATGCTTACCACTTCACTCTTGTAAGTAGTAATGTTTGCTCCGATATTCAGTTTGAAATCGCGGCTGATCGTTGCGTGATAAGTGGCATTGATATCAACTCCCGTATTCTGAACGTCCCCGATATTTACATCAGGAAGAGATGCCGGGCCTGATGCATAGGCACTAGCCTGGTCCTGGAACAAAAGACCGGAAATTTTCTTCTTGTACCACTCAATTGTGAAATCGAGTTTATTATGAAACAGTGTTGCATCTAATCCGATATTGGTGATCGCATCCTGCTCCCAACCTGTTTCCGGGCTTCCAATTCGCGAAGGATAGAAACCCAGAGCTGTGCTGCTTGTGCTTCCCGAAATGGCATAATTCGCAGCACCAAAACTCCCCTGATAAAGGTTGTATTGGTTATTCCTGTTTACATTCTGCTTTGAACCCAGCACACCATAACTGCCTCTTACTTTCAAATCATTCAACCAGGTTACATTTTTCATGAATTCTTCCTGTGAAACTCTCCATCCCACAGAAACGGAGGGGAAAGTACCAGCACGTTTATCAGCGCCAAAGGCTGAATATTGGTCCCTGCGGATGGTTCCGCTGATCAGATATTTATCCATATAGGCATAATCCAACCTGCCTATCTGGGAATACAAAGCGTCCTGGTATGCATAGCTGTAGTTAGCGGGCGAACCAAGCGCGGCGCCTGCACTCAGTGTTCTGTAATTGGGGTCATCAGTGAAGTAAGAGAGTGCATTACCACCTACGCCTCTGCCGTAATCATACACTGATTCCAAAGCTCCGAATACCTTCAGGCTATGCTTTTCAGCAAAAGTCTGACTGTAAACGATGGAGTTTGTCCAGGTCCAGGTAGTGTTGTAATAAGCATTTTCGCTGAAGGACTGGGTACTGTTGTTTTCGGCGTTTTCATAAGTGTGATAACCATAGTAATAGTAGTATCCATTATCCATGACACCACCAAACTGCGTGCGAAAAGTAAAATGTTTTAAGAAATCAACTTCACCCCAAACATTTCCATTCATTACCCAGTCATATCCCTTATTCTGTTCGCCCCTGGTCAGGTCGGCAACAGGATTACTTGCATTTCCAAGTCCGGCACCGGCAGAACCTGCCCAATTGCCTTTAATATCATAAATGGGAATGATGGGCTGTTCGCGGTAGGCCAATGCTATGCTTCCTTCGTTTACATTGCCTGAAGCGCCATCTACGCTTGGATTGTCCTTGTAATACAGGTAAGCATTCTCACCAACTCTTATGTTGTTCTTAATATTAAATGTGGTATTTACTCTCACGCTATATCTTTTCAGATAGGTTGACAGCAAAGTTCCCTGCTGGTCGAAATATCCAACTGAAAAGAAATAACTGGATTTTTCTCCGCCGCCGCTTGCAGACAAAGTATGGCTTTGTATGGGAGCTGGTTTAAAAATAGAATGGAACCAGTCAGTTCCTGTTTTGTTTGCAGGTACGATCTGATAAATCGGACCCTTGCTATAATCAATATTATACAAGGCAGGATCCACAGCAGGATCGCCGGCAAATTTTCCTGAGGGGTCAATATAATCAGGAATTACCGGAGCAGCACCATTGCCATATTGTGGCTCGACGGGGTTGCCCAGGCTGTCTACGTTACCGCTGTTGATATCTGCCTTCCACAAGGAGTTAGCTAATTGCGGTGTATTCTGCAGATGGAAAACATTCCCAGGCAAGGGTTGCTGCGTTCCATAATAACCATCGTAAGAAATGTTTGCTTTACCGGCATGTCCCCTCTTTGTGGTAATGACGATTACGCCGTTTGAACCACGAACACCGTAAATCGCTGCAGAACCTGCATCTTTCAACACCTGTACTGATTCAATATCATCAGCATTCAGGTTATGCATGTCGGCCTGCACACCGTCTACGATAATTAGCGGATAGGTATCACCGAAAGAAGAAATACCACGGATCCAGATATTCGCCTGTGAACCCGGCGAACCTGAACCAACGACGGTCACACCGGCAGCTTGTCCCTGCAACATCTGGTCGGGGCTTCCGATCGGAACTGCTTTCATGTCTTTGACATTAACTACGGATACCGCACCCGTAATATCTTTTTTGCGCTGAGCGGTATAACCAGTCACGATCACATCATTGAGTGATGTAGCAGAAAGCGAAAGAACGACATCTCCGATACTGCCCTTCCCTGAGACAGGAACCTGCAGTGATTCAAATCCCACTACAGTGATGATGACTGTTCCAATTTCTTTTGATGAAGTGATGGAGAAGGATCCATCCGGACCTGTTTGGGTAGCAACCTTTGTTCCCTTTACCTGAACGGTTGCACCGACAATCGGTTGCTTGTCGGCGTTACTGATTACACGACCAGTAACTGTCTTCTGAGCTAGCAGACTGCTACTCAATAGCAAAAACAGTACTACACAGCAAGCGCTGGCAAGTACGTTAGTTTTGAATGGCATAAGCAGGATAGTTGTTTGAAATGATTAAAACAATTGAAAATCGATGTGAATTTACATATAAACTGAAATAAAAATAATATTTTTTTAACAATTTCTTTGCACCATTATCAAAATCAATAATGTGTAAATTGAACACATTGAATTCCTGAATGAAAAAAACCGTTAAAATAATTCCCGATTAAACCTTTTTTATGCCATCTTCTTTACAGTTGCGCGAAATAAAAAATCCCTGCAGTGCAGGGATTTTTTGAACGATTTTGTCCTTATCAAATTCTAAGTTGCCCAGGCCTTGTCCCCTTTTTTATAGGGAATGCATCCTTCATATCTTCCTGGCACTGCAACATAACGAAGAGCTTGCGTAGCACCAATTTCAGAAGTGAAATAGCCCCATAACGTGAGTTCTTTCATCATGCGGAAATAATGAGAGGGGTCTTCCGGCTTTTTCTTGCTCATATAATCTTTCTGCTCTTTATCGAGGTCGACAAGCAGATCATGTCTTTGTTCAGGTGTGGAATCAAGAAATGACTTTCCATTTTTCTTCACGCTGGCATCATCCAGTTTTTTCATCCCATCCAGGAAGATCTGCTGATCTTTTGGTTCATAGCAATCCGTTACGATGGTTTTCATGAACGCTCCGATCTTTGCCGCTTTTGCCCCGGGTGTATTTGTTGTAGGAATAATTGTTTCCCCGACTTCATCCAAAAATGCAATATCATCCGGAGAAAAATTCAGACCTGCTGCTCCTATTTTTTTATCGCTGTTTGTGCAGCCTGATAAAAAAGCTTCGGCTCCAATGATAGTGCCACCTAATAACAGCGCCACACTGGACAATGCTTCTCGCCTATTCATAATGACTTTTTTGATTAAAGTGATAAAATGATTGTTTGGAAAAAATCTTCATAAATATATTAACAAGTTCAAACATTCCCATGAAATTTTATATGACCGGATTTCTGTCTCTACCACATCATTATAAATTCCCCTTCCTGAGTTCCTCGACCGCATGATTGGCTGCTCTCGCCGTAAATGCCATATACAAAATCGAAGGACTTCCATAGCCCGTGCTCGCCATGCAGGCCCCATCGGTTACAAAAACATTTTTGCAATTGTGAAACTGATTCCACTTATTCAGCAATGATGTTTTCGGATCTTTGCCCATGCGGCATCCCCCCATTTCATGAATATCTCTTCCGGGCGCCCAGTGATTATCATGCTGGCGAATATTTTTGATTGCCATGTTATCAAACATTTCTGAACCCTGGGTCAAAAAATCTTTCAATACTTTTTCATCATTGTCATCATACCCCACATTCATGGTAAGCAAAGGAATTCCCCATTGATCTTTTTTGTCTTTACTTAATGCCACATGATTGATTTCTTTGGGGATGGTTTCGCCCTGAATGTACATGTACATATGCCAGCCCCCTGCTTCTGTCATCGCATCTTTATATGCTGCTCCTATTTGCTCAGCCGACTGATCACCTGCTCCACGTTCACGCCAGGCTCCCATGAATGCCATATATCCTCCTACAAAATCCGTATCCTGTTTGTGAAGGTTTCTGAAATTGGCCATCATGCATTCAGCAGTTCTTCTACCATAATAGTATTTGTCTTCATAGCCATCCACATTCCCATTCAGCGAGCCCCGGTAATTCTGAAAACAAACATATTTTCCCAGCAATCCGTTATCATTCCCAAATCCATTCGGAAAACGATTCGATATTGAATTCAACAAAATCAAATTACTGTTCAGTGCTGATGCATTGACGAAAATTATTTTTGCAAAAAAATCCTCAGTCTGTTTTGTGTTCGCATCAATGATCCTGACTCCGGTTGCCTTTCCTTTTTTTTCATCGTAGATAACTGAATGAACAACTGAGAATGGCCGGATGGTCAGATTACCTGTTCTCTGCGCCCAGGGCAATGTGGCCGACACCGAACTAAAATAACCACCAAAGGGACAACCCCGCATACAAAGATCTCTGGCCTGACACTGTCCCCTCCCCTGCTGCAAATGAATATCTTTGGGTTTCGTCAATTGTGCCCATCGTCCCTGGATCATGAAACGATCTTTATATTTTGATTTTAATTTCTGCTGCAAATCCTTTTCAACGCAATTAAAATCAAAAGGAGGAAGATATTCTCCGTCAGGCATGGCTTCAAGTCCGTCTTTATTCCCACATATCCCTGCAAATATTTCTGCATGCGAATACCAGGGAGCGATTTCTTCGTACGTAATGGGCCATTCTATTCCATAACCATATCGTGCAGGAGCAGTAAATTCAAAATGACTCCATCGCGGGCAGGCACGTCCCCAAATAATGGATTTGCCCCCCACCTGGTAACCCCTGATCCATTCAAATGGTTTTTCCTGCACATAAGGATGATCGTTATCTTTTATAAAAAAATGTGCGGTATCTTCCCCGAAACCTGCCGCCTCGGTAATCAGTGGATTGGCCTCCACAAAACTTCTCGGCATTTCACCCCGATGAGGAAAATCCCAGGGATTCATCGTGGCCGTGGGATAATCTTTCAGGTGAACCACATTTCTTCCCCTTTCCAACACGAGTGTTTTCAATCCGTGTTCACACAATTCCTTAGCAGCCCAACCCCCGCTGATCCCCGAACCGATCACAATCGCATCATAAGTGTTTTTATCGACTGCTTTGTTGTTAATATTTACTGTGGTATCTCCCGGCATTGAATATGATTTTAAATTTAACTGAGTGGTCAGAAGTCATCAGTCATTAGTCATTGGACAATGACTTACTAACTAATGACCAATGACTATAGAGCATTACAAATTTCCTCTTTTCAGTTCATCTACTGCATAATTCGCCGCTCTCGCTGTAAGCGCCATATAAGTCAATGAGGGGTTCTGGCAGGCAGAGGATACCATGCATGCTCCATCCGTCACAAAAACATTTTTCGCATCCCAAACCTGGTTGTGCTGATTCAGCACTGATGTTTTTGGATCCCCGCCCATTCTTGCAGATCCCATTTCGTGAATGCCATCGCCGATTTCATGTCCCCCGTCCCAGCTATGCATATTTTTTACTCCTGCCATTTCGAACATCGCTTTTGCTTCTTCAACAATATCCTTGCGCATTTTTTTCTCATTGTCTTTTAATTCTGCATCCATGGCCAGGATTGGCAATCCCCATTTGTCTTTGTTGTTTTTATCCAGGGTGATTTTATTTGTATGATCGGGCAACATCTCACCGAATCCGGTCACACCGACTGACCATTGTCCGGGCTCGGTCAGCGCTTCCTTGAATGATGCGCCAATACTAAGCTCCGCCACATTTCTGCTCCAGCCTTCGCGGCTGGCGCCGCCCTGGTATCCGAAACCGCGGAGAAAATCTCTCTTCTTGTCACCGGGAAGATTAGCGAATCTCACGATGTAGATTCCATTCGGCCTCCTTCCATAGTAATATTTGTCTTCATAACCCTCAACCATACCCGAAGCTCCGAGATTGTAATGATGATCCATAATGTTGTGGCCCAATTCACCACAGCTGCTTCCCAATCCGCCGGGCCAGATATCCGTGGCTGAATTCATCAATATCCAGGCACTGTTTAAAGCCGATGCATTCAGGAAAATTATTTTTGAATAAAAAGTGTAGGTCTGATTCGTTTCTGCATCCAGCACTTCAACTCCATTTGCTTTTTTCGTATCCTTATCATAAATGATTTTCGATACGATCGACCAGGGACGAACCGTGAGATTGCCTGTCTTCATAGCTGCAGGCAGGGTAGATGACTGCGTGCTGAAATAACCTCCGAAAGGACATCCTTCCCAGCACCGGTTACGGAACTGGCATTGTGTACGGCCCGCAATCGGAGCGGTGAGATTTGCACTTCTTCCAATGATCATGTGCCGCTGACCTCTGTAATATTCTTTGATTCGTGCTGAGATATCTTTTTCGACACAATTCATTTCCATGGGTGGAAGAAAATGACCATCGGGCAGTTGTGGCAACCCTTCCAAAGAACCATTTACGCCGATAAATTTTTCTACATGATCATACCAGGGTGCAATATCACGGTAACGTATAGGCCAGTCTATGGCAATACCATCTTTGGCATTGGCTTCAAAATCAAAATCGCTCCAGCGATAGCTTTGACGGCCCCACAAAATAGAACGTCCGCCCAACTGATAAGCGCGCCACCATTTGAATGGTTTGATTTCCGTGTAAGGAGCATCTACATCATTCGCCCAGTAATCCATGATCGGCTCCACTTTCCCCCAGGTGCGCGCAATGATCGGGTGTTGTTTCAGCTGCTCCTGAGTTGCCTGGCCCCGGTGAGGAAAATCCCAGGGATTTTTGTCTGCTGATTTGTAATCTTTCAAGTGCTCAAAATTTCTTCCCCTTTCCAGCATCAAAACTTTCAATCCTTTTTCCGTCAATTCCTTTGCAGCCCAGCCTCCGCTGATTCCAGATCCAACCACAATGGCGTCATAGGTGTTTTGTTTATCAGCTTTGTTGTTTACCTGCAAAGTATCTCCGGGCATTAATTTTGATTTTAAATTTATTTGAGTTGGTATTGGTCATTAGTCAGTGGCCAGTAAATCATCGACAAATGACCAATGATATTACAAATTTCCTTTTTTCAGCTCATCGACTGCATGATTCGCTGCTCTTGCCGTGATGGCCATAAATGTGAGTGACGGATTCTGATTCCCCACAGAAGTCATGCATGCGCCATCGGTCACAAAAACATTATTACAATTATGAAACTGGTTCCATTTATTCAACAAAGAAGTCTTGGGATCCCTGCCCATCCGGACACCTCCCATTTCGTGAATATCGAGCCCGGGAGCCTGTTGGGAATCGTGCTGCCTGATATTTTTGCAACCTGCCTTATCAAGCATGTCCGATCCCTGTTCGAGAAAATCCTTTATTACTTTTTCATCGTTATTGTCATAGCCAACTGATGTGATCAGTTGCGGAATGCCCCAGGCGTCTTGCTGATCTTTGCTGAGGCGAACATGATTTTCATGTTTCGGAATGGTTTCACCCTGCATACCCATGGAAATTCCCCAGCCTCCTGCTTCCGTTGCGGCGTCTTTCCAGTCCTTTCCCAATCCATCTTTCCACATTCCCTCCTGCCATCCGGAACGGCCTGCGCTGAAATAAGCAAGATAGCCCCGGAGAAAATCTGTTTGTTGTTTGAATACATTGCGGAATGAAGGAATAAAAGCTTCTGTCGGTCTTCTACCATAATAATAGCCGTCTTCGAATCCTTCATAAGTTGCGCTTATACTTCCCCGGTAGTTATGGAAAGCAACGAAATGTCCGAGCAATCCGCTGTCATTGCCTAAACCATTTGGGAAACGATCCGACACCGAATTCAATAATACAAGGTTGGTATTGAGGCAGGCTGCATTGACGAAAATGATTTTCGCATAATATTCCGTTTCTTTTTTCGTATGCGCATCGATGACGCGCACACCGGAAGCCTTTCCTTTTTTTGCATCGTAGATCACCGAATGCACTACGGAATCGGTACGCAGGGTGAGGTTCCCTGTTTTTTGTGCCCAGGGAATCGTGGCGGAATTTGAACTGAAATAGCCTCCAAAAGGACAACCGCGTTCACACAAACTTCTGGCCTGACACTGGCCACGTCCCTGCTGAATATGAATTTCTGCTGGTTTTGTGAGATGAGCACAGCGGCCGATGATTACCTGACGGTCGGAATAATTTTCTTTTACTTTCCCTGCAATATGTTTTTCTACACAATTCAATTCCCAGGGTGGAAGAAATTCTCCATCCGGGAGATTAGGAATACCATCTTTATTTCCGCTGATGCCCGCAAATTTTTCTACATGGCTGTACCAGGGTGCAATGTCTTCATAACGAATGGGCCAGTCTACTGCAAAACCATCGCGTGCGGGTGCTTCGAATTCATATTGACTCCAGCGCTGAGTCTGTCTTGCCCATAATAAAGATTTGCCACCTACCTGATAGCCCCTGATCCAGTCAAACGGTTTTTCCTGCACATAAGGATGCTCGTTATCTTTTACAAAAAAATGGGCCGAAGCTTCACTGAAGGCGTAACATCTGCTGACTATAGGGTTTTCTTTCGTCACGGCAGCAGGCATTGCTCCGCGGTGAGGAAAATCCCAGGGATTTTTTAATGCGGTAGGATAATCTTTCAGGTGAACTACATTTCTTCCTCTTTCGAGCACCAGTGTTTTCAGGCCATGGTCACATAATTCTTTTGCGGCCCAGCCCCCACTGATCCCTGAACCGATCACTATTGCATCATAAGTGTTTTGTGTTGTTGCGCTGTTGTTGATATTAATGGTGTCTCCGGGCATGAGCTGATTTTATATTATATGGAAGTCGGTGGTCATTGGTCATTCAGTCATTGGTCAACAATGAATAGTGAGTTAAGTTCTAAATAACACCGTACTCACTTGCTACTGACTTATGACTTACTGACCATCAAATATTTCCCTTCTTCAGTTCTTCCACTGCATGGTTTGCAGCACGGGCAGTAAATGCCATATAAGTCAGTGAAGGATTCTGACATGCGGCTGATGTCATGAAAGAACCATCGGTTACGAAGACATTTGGCGCATCCCAAACCTGATTCCATTTATTCAGCACCGAAGTTTTTGGATCTTTACCCATACGGGCCGTACCCATTTCATGAATGCCTCTTCCGAGATAAGGATTACCATCCTCGCCCTGCACATTCTTCACGCCAGCAGCTTCAAGCATTTCTTTTGCATCATTCAGCATATCCTTACGCATTTTTTTCTCATTCTCTTTTATCTCGCAGTCGATCGCGAGTACATTTAATCCCCATTTATCTTTTCTTGTTTTATCCAACGTCACTTTATTTTCATGATAAGGAAGTGTTTCACCAAATCCTCCCATTCCGACTCCCCAGACACCGGGTTCGGTACAGGCATCTTTGAGGTCGGCCCCGATCGTATATTCAGCCGCTTTGTAATCATATCCGGATCTGCCGGCACCACCCTGGTAACCGAAACCGCGCAGATAATCTCTTTTGTCACCGAAGAAATTACGATATCGTGGAATGTATACACCATTGGCGCGGCGACCGAAATAATATTTATCGTCATATCCTTCCACCATTCCATAAGCAGATACATCCAAATGATGATCCATCACGTTATGTCCTAATTCACCGCTGCTGCTTCCCAATCCATCGGGCCATATATCCGTTGCGGAATTCAGCAGTATCCACGCACTATTCAACGTAGAAGCATTCAGAAAAATAATTTTTGCGTAAAAGGTGTACGTCTTCATCGTTTCTGCATCCAGCACTTCAACTCCGGTTGCTTTTTTCTTATCCTTATCATACAAAATTTTTGTAACGATACTCCACGGACGAAGTGTGAGGTTACCTGTCTTCATCGCGGCAGGAAGCGTCACAGACTGCGTGCTGAAATAACCACCAAAGGGACAACCATACCAGCATTTGTCGCGATACATACATTGTCTTCCCTCCATCGGAACCGTTGCATGCGCGCAACGCCCGATAATCATTTTGCGAACGCCCTTGTAGTGTTCTTTGATTCTGGCTGCAACATCTTTTTCGACACAGTTCATTTCCATCGGCGGGAGAAAATGACTGTCGGGCAATTCAGGCAATCCTTCTTTGGATCCGCTTACTCCGGCAATTTTTTCAACGTAAGTGTACCAGGGCTCGATATCCTTGTACCTGACCGGCCAGTCAATAGCAATGCCATCTTTCGCATTCTCTTCGAAATAGAGATCGCTCCAGCGATAGCTCTGACGGCCCCAGAGAAGGGAACGTCCGCCCACATGATAACCGCGGAACCAGTCGAAGCGTTTGATTTCTGTGTATGGAGAATCCTGGTCACTCGCCCACCACGAAAGATTTCTTTCATTCAATGGATAATCTCTCTTCAGTACAGGATAATTTTTTATCATCTCCTGCGTGCGCTCGCCCCGATGCGGGTAATCCCAGGCTTCTTTATTGGCTTCCTTATAATCTGTAATATGCTTGATATCCATGCCCCGTTCAAGCATAATCGTCTTCAGGCCTTTTTCTGTTAGTTCTTTCGCGGCCCAGCCCCCGCTGATCCCCGAGCCAATAACGATCGCATCGTATGTGTTGTCTGCCATGAATCACTTATTTAGTACTGTTAATTGATTTAATTTATTTTCCAGGGTGATTTTTTACTCACGCTAATGTCTAACCGAGATTTCTCTTTTGAAGTTCTTCCACTGCGTGATTCGCAGCACGGGCGGTAAATGCCATATAAGACAGTGACGGGTTGACACAGGCTGAGGAAACCATGAATGAACCATCGGTGACAAATACATTCGGCGCATCCCAAACCTGGTTCCATTTATTCAGTACGGAGGTTTTGGGATCTTTTCCCATGCGTGCAGATCCCATTTCATGAATGCCACGGCCGAGGGTTCCATCACCTTCCCGTCCTTTGACATTTTTCACTCCCGCAGCTTCGAGCATTTCAATCGCATCATCTTTCATGTCCTTGCGCATCTTTTTTTCATTGTCTTTGTATTCCACATCCACTGCAAGAATATTCAATCCCCATTTATCTTTTCTTGTCTTGTCGAGTGATAATTTATTTTCATGATAAGGCAGCGTTTCCCCGAATCCTCCAATGCTCATGGTCCAGTGACCCGGTTCTGACAAAGCCTCTTTGAGTTCAGCGCCAATGGACAGTTCCTCAGCCGAGCGGGCATAACCCTGACGTCCTCCACCTCCCTGGTAACCAAAGCCACGCAAATAATCTCTCTTGTCCCCGAATAAATTCCTGAATCGGGGAATATAGATGCCATTGGCCCGTCGTCCGAAATAATATTTGTCTTCATAACCCTCAACTATACCCGAAGCTCCGACGCCGAGGTGATGATCCATGATATTATGACCAAGTTCTCCGC
>DATJWE010000216.1:0-24695 GCA_035501475.1 Puia sp.
CGACCTGGAAGTGGAAGTTCTTCAACAGGCTATCGACATCACACACCACACTTTTTTGCGTTTGATGAAATTCATCAGGCCCGGCGTGATGGAATATGAAATCGAAGCGGAAATATGGCATTCTTTTCTTTCACAACGTGCCACGTCTCCTGCCTACAACAGTATTATTGCAAGCGGCGACAGGGCAAGAACGCTTCATTATATTTCTAATAATGGGGAATGCAAAAACGGGGAATTGATATTAATGGATTTTGGCGCTGAATATGGGGGCTATTGTGCTGATCTCACAAGAACCATTCCTGTAAATGGAAAATTTACCAAAAGGCAAAAGCAGGTGTATGAGGCCTGTTTGCATGTACACAACTTTGCAAAAAGTTTGTTGAAACCCGGGACCATCCTGAATGACTATCATAAAAAAGTTGGAGAGGAAGCGACAAAAATTTTTTTGAAGATAGGATTGTTGACCAAATCAGATATTAAGAATGAGTCACCTGAAAACATGGCTTATTCAAAATATCTTTATCATGGAATTTCACATCATCTTGGAGTAGATGTCCATGACCTGGGTACAAAGACCGAACCAATTAAACAGGGAATGGTGCTGACAGTGGAACCAGGAATTTATATTGAAGAAGAACAATTGGGCGTGCGTATTGAAAACAATGTCTGGATCACGCGCAATGGGAACAAAGACCTGATGGCAGGAATTCCCATAACCACTGAAGAAATAGAAAACCTGATGAAAAAATAATAAGAAGGTGAGAATGTGGAAATGTGAGAATGTGAAAATAAATTGATTTTAATTTCCACATTTCCATATTTTCACATTTCCACATGCTCACATTCATGAAACAATTACCAAACCTTTTCACTTTACTGAATCTTTTCTTAGGTTGCCTTGCCATCATTTTCATTTTGCAGAATGGAATAACGATTATGTACGGCGCTGATGGAGCACAGTTGGTAGATATGCCTGAAAAGATTTGGATGGCCTCACTCTGTATTGGGCTTGCAGCTGTCGCAGACTTTCTGGATGGATTTGCAGCACGGTTGATTAAGGCAGGATCTCCAATAGGTAAGGAATTGGATTCATTAGCCGACGTAGTTAGTTTTGGTGTTGCTCCCGGAATGATTGTTTATCAGTTTTTGCGGATGAGTTTCATGAAACAGGAGAACGGAGTCGATGTGTCTGTCTTCTGGCTGCTCCCCGCGCTGTTGATCCCTTGTGCTGCGGCTTATCGTTTGGCCAGATTCAACTTGGATAGTTCGCAGCAGGTTCAATTCAAAGGTGTTCCTGCTCCTGCCGTGGGCCTGCTGGTTGCTTCTTTTCCCCTGATATACTGGAATTCCGATAGTGCAGCCATTGTCGGATTCATGCTGAATAAATGGGTATTATATGTGTTCATTATTTTAATCAGTTATCTGATGGTAAGCAGGCTGCCTTTTATTGCATTTAAATTCGGCTCATCTTCGATGAAAAATAATTTGCCCGGGATCATATTGCTTGTTACAGCTTTGATCGCTGCGATTTTTTTTAAATGGCTCGCTGTGCCTCTCGTGTTCATTTTTTACATTGTCTTATCTTTGGCTTTCAAAAATCGTTCAACATGATCTTCTCTGTTCAGGTAAAAGTAATGCCATTAAAAGAACTCTTGGATCCTCAGGGAAAAGCCGTAATGGGAGGATTGCAAAATCTGGGATTGAAATCAGTAAATGATGTGAGAATTGGTAAGAATATCACTTTACAGGTGGACGCAGAATCATCTGAAAAGGCCAAACAGATTGCAGAAGAAGCCAGCAAGAAATTACTTGCTAACCCGGTGATGGAATATTTTGAAATTTCAGTGAACTAAAAAAGAAGACAATGTGAAAATGTGACAAATGTGAGAACCTGCCTGCCGGCAGGCAGGTGTGAAAATTTTCTAATCTATTCCCGCATTTCCGCATTTCCACATTTCCACATTCTCGTAACATGCTCTACATCGTTCCTACGCCAATCGGTAACCTCCAGGATATTACTTTACGTGCAATCGAGACCTTGAAAAAGGTCGATCTCATCCTCGCGGAGGATACCAGAACCTCACTAAAATTGCTCAATCAGTACCAGATTGTCAAACCACTCTCTCCGTTTCATCAGCATAATGAGCATAAGGTCGTTCACCATATCACGGATCAATTGCTCCATGGGAAAACGATGGCATTGCTGACAGATGCAGGAACTCCGGGAATATCAGATCCTGCTTTTTTACTGGTTCGCGAATGTATCAGTGTGGGCTTGCGTGTGGAATGTCTCCCCGGCGCAACCGCATTTGTACCGGCATTGGTGAATAGCGGCCTTCCTATTAACCGGTTTTGTTTCGAAGGCTTCCTTCCGATGAAAAAGGGCAGACAGACTTTATTAAAAAAGCTGGCTTTGGAAGAACGCACGATGGTGTTTTACGAATCGCCATTGAGGTTACAAAAAACATTGCAGGAATTTATTTCTTTTTTTGGAGCTCACCGTGTATGTTGCGTCAGTAGGGAATTGACCAAGGTATTTGAAGAAAACAGAAGAGGAACCCTGCAGGAAGTAGCTGATTATTTTAAGGAAACAGGAGTGAAAGGCGAGATTGTCATTGTGGTAAAAGGCAAAGATTGAACTTTATGATTTTTTATAGGGAGCTTCAGTGAGAAATTATTCATATTTGCTTTTTGAATTAGTTGCATTAATAATTTCGCCGCGGTTAGGAATAAGGCATATCCGAATAGCTGCCGATGGTTTTACAAGGCTTTGTATACAACACTACATTATATTATGAACAGAATTTTTAGTTATTTGATTTTAGTCATTGGAATTATTTTATCAGGATCCGGGATCGGTTTTGCCCAGCCCGACCGGTGGCAGCAGAGAGTGAAATATTTAATGGAAGTTGATATGGATGTTACAACCAACCGGTTTACCGGAAAACAAAGACTTGAGTACACCAACAACTCGCCCGACACTTTGCAAAAAGTTTTCTATCATTTATATTGGAATGCTTTTCAGCCCAACAGCATGATGGACACAAGAAGCCGTGAACTGGGTAAGATAAGTTATGGAGGAAGAAATGCGGATTGGGATCCGAGAGTCAAGGATAGGATTCTGAATCTGCAACCGGATGAAATCGGTTATCAGAAAGTATTGTCCTTAAAAATGAATGGACAACCACAGTCATTCAAAGAGGAAGAAACAATTCTTGAGGTGCCACTCAGTAAACCGATTCTTCCAAGATCAACTGTTGTATTTGAAATGGAATTTCAGGCCCAGGTTCCTTTGCAGATTCGTCGCAGCGGGAGGGACAATCCTCAAACCGGCGTTCGTTATTCGATGAGCCAGTGGTATCCAAAAATGTGTGAGTATGATTATGAAGGCTGGCATCCCACGCCTTATGTGGCGAGGGAATTTTACGGGGTTTGGGGCGATTATGAAGTGAAGATATCAATTGATAAAGATTATATTCTCGGTGGTACAGGTTATTTGCAAAATGCAGGACAGATCGGATATGGATATGAACCCAAAGGAACAAAAGTAATCCGCCCGGCAGGTAATAAACTGACCTGGCACTTTATTGCTCCCAATGTGCATGATTTCATGTGGGCTGCTGATCCCCAGTATAAACACCTGGTGAGATATATTCCGAATGGACCGGTAATCAATGTGCTTTACAAAAACAGGAATAATGATCCCAAAGCAGATACTGCATGGAATGCACTCGCTGATGCTGCAGTCGTTGTCTTCCCTTTCCTTGAGAAATCGTTTGGAAAATATGGTTATAAGCAATATTCGTTTGTCCATGGGGGTGATGGTGGAATGGAATACCCGATGAGCACATTAATCAGCGGACCAGGCCTGGGGACTGCTTTTCATGAATGGATGCATAGCTGGTACCAGTGTATGTTGGGAACAAACGAATCTCTTTATGCCTGGATGGACGAAGGCTTTACAAGTTATGCTACCACCTTGGTTGAAAACTATTATTATCAAAAACGGCTTGAAGCCAATCCGAATGATGCCGGTGTACGACAGATTATTGATAAACGGAATCAGCAGCTCCCGCTTGATCATGCGGACGCTTATCGTGCATATTTTTCATTGGTTAAAAGCGGCCTCGAGGAGCCCTTATCCACCCATGCTGATCATTTCAACACAAACTATGCATACAGCATTGCTGCTTATTCGAAGGGTGAAATGTTCCTGGAACAGCTGGGATATATCGTCGGTGCAGAGACAAGAAACAATATCCTGCTGGAGTATTACCGGTTATGGCATTTTAAACATCCAAATGCTGCTGATTTTATTCGTGTGGCAGAAAAAGTAAGCGGCATTCAGCTCGACTGGTACAAAGAATATTGGGTATATACGACCAAAACCATTGATTATGGGATTGACAGTTTATGGGAAGAAAAGGGAAAAACCAACATACGTTTGAAGATGATCGGAAAGATGCCAATGCCGATCGATGTGCTTCTTGAATACCAGAATGGGAGTAAGGAGATGGCTTATATTCCTCAATACCTGATGTTTGGTGGAAAGCCGGTAGAAGATAAAACAATCCCCAGGTTCGACTTTGAGCCTTGGAAATGGACTCATCCGACCTATACGTTCTCTGTCAACCACAAATTAACCGACCTGAAAGTAGTTGAAATAGACCCTTCGCAGCGTATGGCTGATATCAACCGCAGTAATAATAAGCTTGAATTGCATTGGTAATAGTTGACAACAAAAAAATAAAGCCACCCGATTGAAACGAGTGGCTTTATTTTTGGATCGACTGTTAACAGGTCACCTCAGGGTCTTAACTTTTCCAGGGATAATGTGAAATGATTAGCGATATCTGATCGACAACCTCTATTTAAAATTAGTTATAGGAAAATAAATAACCTATACCACTTTGTGGTAGTTTTTTCCATGATTTTGTTCGACTTTTTTAACAATGCGTATTAAGCTATGCAAAACCGTTAGCGACCGAAAAATTTGTTAATTGCTTCTACGCGGTTGTTGACGTGCAGTTTTTCGTAGATGTGATATACATGCTTCCGGACCGTTTCCTGGCTGATGTACAGATGAGCAGCAATTTCTTTGTACAGAAGCCCTTTTGCCAGCAATTGTAATATTTCGTTTTCCCTGTTTGACAATACATTAATTGATTTCCCCTGGGTATTACCCGCTTCAAGGTTCCGCGTTTGAAAAGCATTCACTACTTTTCTTGCGATCTGGCTGCTCATAGGCGCGCCACCCTGGTATAATTCTTTTATCGCATCCAGCAGCTTACCGGGAGTTGTTTTTTTGAGGATATATCCATTCGCACCCGCACTAAGCGCTTCAAAAATCTTTTCATCTTCTTCGTACACAGTACACATCATGTAAAGTATTTCCGGGAATTGCGGCTTGAGCTCCCTGATGCAGTCTATTCCGCTTTCATCTTCACCAAGATTGATATCCATTAACACTACGTTCGGCCGGAGTTGGGGGATCGTTATCAATGCTTCATGCAATCCGGAACAACTGCCTGATAATTCGTATCCGTCGGCCATCATAATGATCTGTTCTAAAGCAGACCTTATTTCGTTGTTGTCATCAACGACACATACAGTAATTGGCATGGTGTAAAGTTCTAATCATTTACCGGAAAAAAAATACCATTTTGTGGTAATATCACCCAATTATTACCGTTTTTTCGCTGTGCCATAAGGAACATACACTATAAATTTCTCCCGAAAATAATCTTCGGGAAAAATATCAAAGATCTCAGTTATGCGCGGATGGGATCTGCTTTCAGCTATTTCGCGACTCAGATCTCCTCCCTTCAGACAAATCAATCCATTTACCAAATGCTGCTCCCCGCTATTGTTGTCAGTTTTTTTTCTTAATAATGGTTTGGACCAGCTCCACAATTCTTTCAAAGGTGCTACAGCTCTCGACACCACGCAATCGAATTTTCTTCCCCTGATCTCTTCCACCCTGATCTGCTGCGTGCTTACATTGGCTAATCCGAGAGAACCGGCAATAGCGTCAACAACTTTTATTTTTTTTCCAATACTGTCGACCAGGTGAAAATGGGTATCAGGAAAAAAAATAGCGAGGGGAATTCCCGGAAAACCACCTCCTGTCCCTATATCGATGATCTCGTCTCCTTTTTTAAATTCAAAAACAGCTGCGATGCTGAGCGAATGAAGCACATGCCTTTCATAGAGTTCATCAATATCTTTTCGTGAAATCAAGTTGATCCGTCTGTTCCATTCTTTATATAAATTATCAAGCGCAGATAATTGCTGCCATTGCTGCGGAGAAAAATCCATAAAATACCTGCTGATCAATTCCAGTCTTGACGAGGTTTTTTCCATAACGCTTGTACAAAGATCAGATAATACAGCAACATCCATAAATCCAGCAACCACCACCAGATAAACAAATCCTTTTCATTCAGTTTTCGCATCGTTTTATAATAAACAAGACCCTGAACGAGGAAACGCACGCCGAATATGATCAGCGATAACTGCCAGTTGAAAAATAAACTTAAAAAGAATAAAGGATAAAATAAAAAATGAGAAGTTGAATACAATCCCAGCAGCCATTTATGCCCGGCTTTATAATATTTGCTGCTGCTATAATGACGGGTCTTTTGTTTGATCCATTCGCTGAAAGTTTTTTTAGGTTCGGAAAAGGTAAAAGCATCAGGATCTATCACGATAGCCGTATTGTTTTTATTACCAATCATATTAATAAACAGATCATCATCGCCTCCGGGTAAACGATTGATATTGGAAAATCCTTTGTTCTTAAAAAATAATTCTTTTTTATATGACAGGTTTCTGCCCACACCCATGTAAGGTATTCCCGCAAGGGCATATGACAAATATTGCAGCGCAGAATGAAAAGTTTCAAACCGGATGATTTTATTTAACAAGCCGGGTTTTTTAAGATAAGGGCTATACCCAAGTATAACCTGTATCCCGTTATTGTAACCATCCTGCATTTTCTGCAGCCAGAATTCACTTGCAGGAACACAATCAGCATCAGTAAGTAAAACAATTTCATATTTTGCTTCCTTTATTCCCATGCTTAGTGGATATTTTTTTCCCGGAATGCCGATGGCTTCGTACTCTAGGTTCACGATATGGAGGTCTTTGAATGTTTTCTTGAATTCATCCAGCAAATACCGGGTATCGTCCTGGCTGTTGTGATTGACAACGATTACTTCATGAGTAGTGGAATAGGTTTGAACCAGGGAACCGGGAAGGTTGGCGGCGAGATTGCCTGCCTCATCACGGGCACATATAATGATACTTACAGGGTGTTCCTGTGACTTTGTCCTTGGCTCTTGTTTGAAGAAGGCCAGACGCTGAAAAAAGAACAGATAATAAAACAGTTGTATCAGCGTAATCAGGCAAAAACCTGCAAATACAACTTCTCTCCATGATACATGGCTGAATAATTGATCCATACGCAATCTGCGGTTAGGTGCTTGGGATTTCCTTCGCTGCCAAATTACGAAAATATTGTGAGGGATAAAGTGATGTCTCAGTATGAGCGCAATTTCCGTGCTGGCATTTCCTGTTTTTTTCTTCGCGCCTTTGCCCCTCCGCGTGAAATTTTTTTTCGCAAAAGTGTAAAGACGTACGAGTGAAGAGGACAGAAATAGTCTTTGTGTCTTGCCCTGCGTCAAATCCAGAGTCCGGAATATCTCCCCATCCATTCTTCTTATCTTGCACGCCCATGGCAATTTTAGCATTCGAACTTCAGTGTACCGACATTCGCTCCAAAGCCAGAGCAGGCAAAATCAGGACGGATCATGATGAAATATTGACTCCCGTTTTTATGCCCGTAGGCACAGTGGGCAGTGTAAAGGCTGTGAGCATGCAACAATTGATCACTGATGTGAAAGCACAGATCATTTTAGGTAATACCTATCACCTGTATTTGCGCCCGGGAATCGACGTGCTCGAAAAAGCAGGCGGACTGCATCGTTTTATCGGATGGGAAAAGCCTGTGCTCACCGACAGCGGGGGCTACCAGGTTTTTTCCCTATCAGGCACAAGAAAAATTACTGAGGAAGGCGTGAAGTTCCAATCGCATATCGATGGCTCAAGACACCTTTTCACTCCCGAAAATGTAATGGATATTCAGCGTTCCATTGGCGGGGACATTGTGATGGCTTTTGATGAATGCCCTCCTTCGACCAGCGGATATGAGTATGCGAAAAAATCGATGGAGCTGACACACCGCTGGCTTGATCGCTGTGTATCCCGGTTTGCCGGCACGCATAACATGTATGGGTATACGCAAAATCTTTTTCCCATCGTACAGGGAGGTGTTTTCCCGGATCTCCGTAAGGCATCCTGCGATTTTATATCATCCAAAGACGCGGCGGGGAATGCGATTGGTGGACTTAGTGTGGGTGAACCGGATGAAGAACTTTATGCCATGACGGATCTCTGCTGTGACCACCTGCCTAAAAATAAGCCCCGCTATCTTATGGGAGTGGGCACGCCGTGGAATATACTGGAATGCATCAGTCTCGGTATTGATATGTTCGATTGTGTGATGCCTACGCGCAATGGAAGAAATGCGATGTTATTTACTTCCAAAGGAGTGATCAATATCGACAACAAAAAATGGGAACAGGATTTCTCACCGATTGACGATGGCATTGACTGTGGGATCAGCCGCCATTACAGCAAGGCTTACCTGCGACACCTGATGAAGAGCAGGGAAATTTCCGGTCTGACGATTGCCAGCGTACACAATCTTGCTTTTTACATGCACCTTGTATCGGAAGCAAGACGACATATTGTGGAAGGGAATTTCATGTCCTGGAAAAAAGAGCAAATGGAAATCCTACAGCAGAGATTATAAGTGATGAATTTTTTTTCATAATTAAAAAATCCTTATTCCCAAGGACAAGCTGTACGAAGGAAAATTCTGACCCTCCTCACGATTATAAATTTCTATATATGAAAACCTGGTCATCCATTTTTCATTTTTTGGAAAGTATACGTTCAATGATGGTTTTATCCCAAGCAGCGTTTCTCCATTGACAAAACTGGGTCCTGCATTGAAAGAAAGAGATAGTTGCCTTATGGGACGAAAAGAAACCCCTCCAAAAATATTTGTTACGTGATCAATTGATTCCAAAGGTTTGCCCGAAGAAGTAGAATACCTTAGCACTTTATCATCTTCCAGGTACAAATCTTCGGTGATTTCCAAAGCCAGGTTTAATGCCGACTTATTATTCAGGAATGCCTGAAGACCAATTCCCATGCCCCAGGGATTATTTCCCAGGGTTATGTCAGAGATTGTATGGGTATATTGGGGAGAAAGGTATAAAGAAAAGGCCTTCTGCGCACTACAGCATGAGCAAATCATTTCACAAAAAAAGAATAATACCAAACCAGCTTTGATCATATCCTTTTTTTTTAGACAAGTTATCTCACGGGCTCATATTTTTTTAGAGACGATAGATAAAGATATATTAGTTTTTTATTCAGCTAAAACGGCGCCTTATCACTTCTCCAGGTATTGTTGCTTTCATTCACATCGGGCAGGTGTTTGTCCGGATCGATCGTAACACTTTCTACTTTTCTCGTCGAATTAAAATAAAACCTCCAGGTGCCACCGTGCTGCCAGACTTCCACCGGCAATTTTAACCTGCTGGTTTTTCCGCCTTCTTCCTTAATTTCTATTGTAACCGGCATAACGAGCTTGTCTAGATTTTCAATCGTAATAATAACTCCCTGAGCCGGGTTGGATCCTGCATATTCAACAGATTTTATTCCCTGGTCTAGTTTCCAGTTGTAGAGAAACCAGCCACGCCAGAACCAATCGAGACTTTCTCCGCTGGCATTTTCAATCGCATGAAAAAAATCCCAGGGCGTCGGATGTTTGTACGCCCAGTTATTAATATAATACCTGAATGCATTATCAAAACGATCTTCTCCCAAAATCTCTTCGCGCAGTAATTCAAGACCAAGGCTTGGTTTGTTATACGCATTGGTGCCCAGGTTGCGGGGATTGGTCACATCAGCAACCGTCATGATGCTTTCAGAACTGTTGCTGAACATTCTTCCTGTATTGTGACGGTTGAGCACCGGTTTGTAAAATTCCCCGTGGTTGAAATATTTATCGGCCACCGTGTTGATAAATGTATTGAATCCTTCATCCATCCAGGGATATTTACGCTCATTGCTGCCCACGATCATCGGGAACCAGGTATGACCGAATTCGTGACTCGTTACGCCCCACAAATCGGCCTTCTGACTATTTGCCGAACAAAAGACAATTCCTGGGTATTCCATTCCTCCCACGATGCCTGCTACGTTGGTAGCGACAGGATAAGGAAATTCATACCACTGCTTTGAATAATGCTCTATTGCTCCTTTTACAAATTCTGTAGAGCGTTTCCATCCGGAATCCCTGTTACATTCCACAGGATATACCGACATGGCCAATGATTTTTTCCCACTGGGTAAATTGATTTTTGCTGCGTCCCAGATAAATGCAGTAGAAGCCCCCCAGGCAACATCTCTTGCATTATTGCATTTGAAATGCCAGCTGAGTTTTTCTTTTGCTGGACGTGATTTCGGATCCGTTACTTCATCTGCTGAGCGAATCACTACTGTTGAATTGCTTTCCTGAGCTTGTTTGTATCGCCTAAGTTGTTCGGCAGTCATTACTTCTGCAGGATTTTGCAGTTCACCCGATGCAACCACAATTTCTTTTGCAGGAGCAGTGATGGTAAAATCAAAATTGCCATATTCAAGATAAAATTCGCCCGCGCCGAGATAAGGAAGCGTATTCCATCCGAGCACATTATCGAACACGCACATGCGGGGATACCACTGTGCAATTTCATAAATCCAGCCATTTTTTGTTTCCACCCTTCCCATTCTGTCAGTGCCATGTTCCGGAATTTTAAATGAGTATTCTATTTTGATTCGCAAAGAATCTCCGCCTGGCTTAATTGGCTTGGCCAACCTGATCTGCATGCGCGTGTCGTTAACAATATAGTCCGCCTTCTCCGCAGTGTTTTTATAAAGCAATTGAACGGATTTGATATCATATCCGCCATCAAAACCGCGGTCGCCATAACGGCCACCACCCAGTGGAGTTGTGGCAACACCCCTGGAATCCGGACTATAAATATTCTGATCGAGCTGAAGCCAGACAAAAGGCAATTTTTCCCTACTATTATTCTGATAAGATATGATAACGGTGGCGTTGATTTCGTGATTTATATCATCAAGCGTTGAGCTTATTTTATAATCGGCACGGTTCTGCCAGTAAGCTGGTCCGGGTGCGCCACTGGCTGTACGTACATCGTCTCCGTATGATGGATAAAACAGGGGAGCAAATGTTTCGTGCTGGTCATATCCGGACGAATCATTTTGAGCAATAGAACGAATGGATGGAATCGCCAGGATGAACATTGTTAAAAAGACATAGATTTTTTTCATACAGTGAATATTATGCAAACGACAAAGATAATTTTTCGGGGAGATGTTGCTGATATTTTTTGACAGGCGGGTGAAGTCTCTGCTCTCATAGCCTGGTGCTAAATCCGGATTATCTTGATGGTTTAATCATTACTATTTAAAATTCGTTTTATATTTATCGCCGATCTTATATTCATGCCTCTGCTTTATGAAGAATTCATCAATCGTAGTCGTCGGTAGTTCCAATACCGATATGGTTGTTCTTACCGACCATCTGCCTGCAGGAGGCGAAACTGTGCTGGGGGGAGAATTCTTTATGAACCCTGGCGGCAAAGGCGCTAATCAGGCCGTTGCTGCATCGCGTTTAGGCGGCGCCGTTACCTTTATTGCCAAAATAGGCAATGATATTTTCGGCAAGCAGGCTGTAGAGCTGCTGAAAAAAGAAGGCATTAACACCTCTTATATCCTCGAGGATCCGGATCATCCGTCTGGCATTGCTTTGATTACTGTCGATCGCCAAGGAGAGAATTGCATTGTCGTTGCTTCCGGGTCTAATGCGAACCTGAGACAGGGAGATATTCAGAAAGTGAAAGAAATCATTCAGCAGGCCGGAATTGTATTGCTGCAACTGGAAATTCCGCAGCCTTCCGTGGAATATGTTGTACAGATTGCTGCGGCTGCCGGGGCAAAAGTCATTTTGAATCCCGCACCTGCAAGAACATTGCCCGACGCATTGTTGGGAAGGTTGAGTATCATTACGCCCAACGAAACCGAAACAGAAATCCTGACCGGAATTAAGATCAAAGATGAAGAAAGCGCTGAGCGGGCTGCAATAAAATTGAGAGAGAAAGGTGTTGACACAGTTATTATTACCATGGGTTCGCGCGGCGCCTTCGTTTTTAATGATGATGTGTGTGAGATGATTCCTGCGCCTGCTGTCCAGGCGATTGACACCACAGCTGCCGGGGATGTTTTCAATGGTGCCCTGTCAGTGGCTTTGTCAGAAAATAAGTCGATATACGAGGCCGTATTTTATGCATGCTCTGCAGCTTCCATTTCAGTGACGAGGCGCGGAGCACAGGCTTCCGCGCCATTCAGAAATGAGATCATTTGAAAAAATATTTTGAAAATGTCTTGAAGCAATAAAATTTATTTGTTGAAAATGAATAGACTTTTTTTTCTTATGGCATTTTTTTGGGGGGTTGAATCATTCGCTCAAAAACCTGTTGCTGTTATTTTTGATACGGATATTGCTCCGGACTATGATGATGTCGGCGCCATGGCCCTGCTGCACGCTTTTGCAGATAAGGGCGAAGCGAAGATTCTCGCCACCATTTCCTGTAATTCTTTTGAAACGACAGCGCCTACGCTAAGTGTCCTGAATACCTATTTTAACCGGTCCGATCTTCCCATTGGGATTAATAAAACGGGATTTCCAAATAAACCATGTGGACAACAATGGGCACAGGCTATTATTCAACATTATCCGCATAAAATTTCAACTAATGATGAGGCGGTTGATGCAGTGAAATTGTACCGGAAGATATTATCCGCACAGCCCGATGGCAGTGTGACCATTGTAAGTGTTGGATTTTTTACCAATCTTGCCAACCTGCTCGATTCAAAACAGGATGAATATTCTTCATTGCCAGGAAAAGAACTGGTCAGAAAGAAAGTAAAACACCTGGTATCTATGGCTGCACGAATTGATACAAGTGGAACGGGGGGATATGAATTTAATGTGGTGGTTGACGCCGCTTCGTCCAGGAAAGTATTTGAAGAATGGCCGACGCCGATGATCATCAGCGGATTTGAGATCGGAGAAAAAATTCTAACCGGCATTCGCCTGATTAATAACGCTTCGATTCAAAACAGCCCGGTGCAAGATGCGTTCCGGATTGCACTGGAAAAAGATCATAATTCGGTTGGCCGTAATAGTTGGGATGAAACCGCCATGCTGGTGGCCGTGCGCGGTATTGAACCTTATTTCAGTTATCGTAAACTGAATTTCAGCATTCAGCCCGACGGAAAAGATATTGTGATTCCCGGAGAGAAGTTTATCTATCTCCAATTCAAACAAAAACCGGAAGAGATCGGGAAAACAATTGAAGAGTTAATGATGCATCAGCCGGGAACAAAGTAAATGTTGGGGAATGCCGGGAGTTTAAAAACTTCTTACTAAAATAAATACAATCATTTGCCATGAAAAAAATAATTGTTTTGATATTCTTTGCCGCTGCTTTTTTTAACAGTGATGCACAGCCTAAGATGGTCACAATGACCAGGGCCAAACTGAAAGACAAAATCATGGGCGGATGGGCTGGTCAAACGATCGGCGTCACCTTTGGCGGTCCTTATGAATTCAGGTTTGAAGGGACCTTTATTGGTGATTACCAGCCGCTGCTCTGGTACGATGGCTATCTGAAAAAAACAATGCTGACGAATGCCGGTTTATATGACGATTTGTACATGGACCTTACTTTTGTAGACGTGTTTGAAAAATACGGTCTCGACGCGCCTGCAGATTCATTTGCAAATGCGTTTGCACACGCGGGTTATATGCTGTGGCATGCCAACCAGGCCGGACGTTATAATATTCTCAATGGGATTAAAGCACCTCAGTCGGGTTATTGGATGAATAATCCCCATGCAGACTGCATCGACTTCCAGATTGAATCAGACTTTGCAGGACTGATGAGTCCGGGAATGCCGGTTACGTCTTCTGCAATATGTGATAAAATCGGGCATATCATGAATTATGGCGATGGCTGGTATGGCGGTGTGTTTGTCAGTACTATGTACACCCTGACATTTGTATCGGATGATATCAATTATATTGTTAACGAAGCGTTGAAATCCATTCCCGTTCAAAGCGAATTTTATCAGTGTATTCAGGATGTAATTAATTGGCACAAAAAAAATACCGACTGGAAACAAACCTGGCTTGAAGTGCAAAAAAAATGGGCTAATGATATTGGCTGCCCTGATGGCGTTTTTGCTCCTTTTAATATCGATGCAAAAGTGAATGCGGCCTATGTGGTAATGGGCCTTTTGTATGGAGGAGGGGATTATACCAGGTCTCTCGAAATCGCTACCCGATGTGGACAGGATGCAGATTGCAATCCTTCCACTGTAGGAGGAATATTGGGTGCGTTGTACGGCTATGACAAAATTCCGGCTTATTGGAAAATGGGTTTGAAAGATGCAGAAAGTATCGATTTCAAGTATACCACCATGTCTTTAAATAATGTATATGAAACCGGATTCAAACACGCGCTGCAGAACATTCAGCGAAATGGAGGAAGGGTGGAAGGAGATGAAGTTGTGATCAAGGTTCAGCAACCTGTGCAGGTAAGATTTGAAAAAAGTTTTGAAGGCCATTATCCCATCGCAAAAATTCCCGTGAACTGGTCAGACAATAAGGATGAGATCAGTTTTGATTTTGAAGGGATCGGTTTTGTGCTGAGGGGAGAGGCTTCACAATGGGACAGTCATTCCGAATATGTTTTCAATACAGAATTATATGTTGATGGTAAACTGATCGAGTCTCCGAAATTGCCCGTCAGCTATACGACACGGCGCTATGAACTTTGCTGGAAATACCAGCTGCCGAAAGCAAAACATTCGGTTAGGCTAAAAATTCTGAATCCTTCAAAGGAATACCCGGTCAGGGCTACAGAAGCAATTATTTATTCGGACCAACCCGTTAATGGACCCGAAGTGAACGTAATGGCTGCAAAAAAGATGGCGGGATAATAAATCTTAACATGTTGATGGGACAGGTCGGTGATAATGATTTGAATGGATAAATCATAAAAATATCATAATCATCTGCTGAATCTGTATGCCATTGGCTATGCGCTGAAATATCTTTTTCATTTTATGTTATTTTTGCTTTCCTGGTGATGTTCGAAAGGACAGATCATAAAAAATCATAGTCATCGTAATAAATCTGCATCCATCATATCTTTATTTAAGACTGAATTGGAGTGATGGAAAAATTTAATCATGAAGAAACTCGACTGGTATATACTAAAGAAATTTCTAAGCACTTTTGTATTTACGATGCTGGCTATTACTGCCATTGCCGTCGTGATTGATACCAGCGAGAAAGCAGACGACTTCGTTAAATCCGGGTTAACTACCTGGCAGATCATCACACATTATTTTATCGGCTTTATACCCTTCATCATGTCGATGATATTTCCACTCATGGTATTTATTGCCGTGATTTATTTCAGCTCAAAAATGGCAGGTCAGTCTGAATTCATTGCTATTCTTGCCGGAGGCGTGAAATACGGTCGCATGATGAGGCCTTACCTGGTCGGAGCGATCCTGCTGGCTTTGTTATTATGGTTTGCAGATCAATATTGGGTGCCGAGAGCGGAAGAAATCAGAACGAATTTTCAGGCCACTTATGTTGACAAAAACAGTTCATACAACAGCGATCCATATCGATCTAACAATTATTATCTGCGTGTCGATTCAGTAACTTTTGTGGGTATGCGTTATTATGATACTTCACGCAAAGCTGCCAGCATTTTTTTTCTTTCCAAAGTCAGGGATAATAAAATTTATTACAACCTGCGGGCGGAATCGATCAGGTGGGATACTGCTAAAAAGAACTGGAGACTGGAAAATATTGTTGAACATCATTTTGACGGATTGAAAGAGACAGCTACCAGGCAGCAGAGCATGAACATCAATTTGAATGTCAATCCGCGGGAATTAAAGCGCGACGATTATCTCAAAGACAAACTTACCACGCCTGAATTAAAAGAGTTTATTCGAATGGAAGAGATAAGAGGTACTGAAGGTCTCAATACTTTTAAAGAAGAGCGGTTTCACAGGGATGCCACTCCTTTTTCTGTGATTATTATGACGATGATCGGCGCAATCATTGCGACTCGTAAAATCCGCGGTGGGAGCGGATTGCATCTTGCCATAGGACTTGTCATGGCTTCCCTGTTTGTCGTGATGGATAAATTTTCCGTTACTTTTTCTATCAAGGGCAATTTTTCCCCACTGCTTGCCGCCTGGGTACCGAATATTATCTTCAGCGGAGTTGCCATCTGGCTATATTTCAGAGCGCCAAAATAGGAGCAGTCAGAAACTATTGTTTTGTTGTCACGGCCTCTTGGACTAACTTTATCAAATGATTTATTTATCCCTCTGATTCCGGAAAAATCTATAAAACTTTACTCATGGCAATGATAAAAGACAGGTTTAAAGAAAAAGCAGATCAGGTGGCTGCTGAGATCAAAGGTATTTTGAAGGAACACGGAAATAAGAAAATCGGCGAAGTGACTTTATCGCAGATTTATCAGGGTATGCGTGGCATGACAGGCCTGGTCAGCGAAACTTCTTTGCTGGATCCGCAGGAGGGAATCAGGTTTCGTGGGTATTCCATTCCTGAAATTCAAAAAAAGTTGCCTAAAGCGCCAGGCGGCAGCGAACCTTTACCTGAAGGACTCTTTCATCTTATGCTGCTGGGAGAATTACCTACAGAAAAAGATGTGCAGGAATTAAGCGCAAACTGGCAACGGCGAAGCCATGTGCCCAATCATGTATTTGCTGCCATTGAAGCTCTTCCTGTAGCTACTCATCCGATGACACAGTTTGTTGTCGCCATCATGGCATTGCAAACAGAAAGCCAGTTCGCCAAGAAATACGGTGAAGGGATGAATAAAAAAGATTATTGGGAAGCTATATTCGATGATTCGATGAATCTTATCGCCCGCCTTCCGCGCGTGGCAGCGTATATTTATCGACGAAAGTATAAAAATGAGGATCATATTCAGCCCAATGGATTATTGGACTGGGCAGGAAATTTCGCCCACATGCTGGGGTATGAGGATGAAACATTCAAGGAATTAATGCGCCTGTACATGACTATTCATGCCGATCATGAAGGAGGTAACGTGAGTGCTCATGCGACACACCTGGTGGGCTCAGCGCTGAGCGATCCTTATTTGTGTTTTGCAGCAGGCATGAATGGGTTAGCCGGACCCCTGCACGGATTGGCCAACCAGGAAGTGATCAAATGGATTTTGGAAATGCGTGAAGAACTTAAAACACAAACGCCTTCAAAAGATCAGATTGTTGCCTATGTACAGAAAACACTAAATGAAGGGAAAGTGGTTCCCGGATATGGTCATGCAGTCCTGCGCAAAACAGATCCGCGATTTACTGCACAGATGGAATTTGGGAAAAAACATCTGCCAAAGGATCCTCTGGTTAAAACGGTATGGAATATTTATGAAGCGGTTCCCCCGGTATTGAAATCATTGGGTAAGATCAAAAATCCCTGGCCTAACGTCGATGCGCACAGCGGAGCTTTACTGGTGCATTACGGACTCATTGAATATGAATTTTACACGGTTTTGTTTGGAGTCAGCCGTTCACTCGGAGTACTGGCCAGCCTTTGCTGGGACCGGGCCCTGGGGTTTCCCCTTGAACGTCCAAAATCAGTAACCACTGAACTGGTAGAATTGTGGTTGAAAGGAAAGGGAGAGATTTGGGGAGAATAAAGAATAAGCTTTCTCTTAAAAATTTCTTATATATGGATTGGATTAATCAGCATATACAACGAGGCTGGCACGTACACTTCATTGAAGTAATGAGAATATTTCAATCTGATATTTTCACCACATAGGCACATAGGGTCATAGAAACACATAGCTATGTGAAACTATGTTTCCCTATGGTAAAATTTTGAAACCGCTTAAAATTTTCTTCCTAAGATTTAACATTTTTCCAAAGTCTGCAAAATATCATTCAGGATATCGTCACGATATTCCAACCCCACTGAAATTCGTATAAGCCCCGGCGTTATATTCACTTCGCCTCTTTCTTCTTCTGTTAATTTAGCATGCGTGGTACTTGCCGGATGGGAAGCAATGCTCCTTGTATCGCCCAGGTTTGCTGTAACAGAAAGCATGGACAAATTGTCCAGGAATTTTCGTCCGCTTTCCAATCCTCCTTTCAATTCAAAACAAAAAATACCGCCACCGTTCTTCATTTGTTTTTTGGCGATTTTATATTGTGGGTGACCGGGCAGGTAAGGATATTTCAGCCATGATATTTTCGCATGTTTTTCCAGGTGCTCTGCCAGGTAGAGCGCATTGGACGCATGTCTTTCCATTCTTACGTCGAGTGTTTCCAGGCTCCTGCTCAGCAGCCACGCATTGAAGGGGGATAAGGCAGGACCTGTGCTTCGGCAAAACAGGTAGATGTCGTGTACCAGTTTTTCACTGCCTACGATGACGCCTCCCAAAACGCGACCCTGTCCGTCAATCCACTTGGTCGCGGAATGAACGACCAGGTTGGCTCCATATTGAATCGGGCGCTGGTTGATCGGTGTAGCGAAACAATTGTCCACGTTCAGCAGGATGCCGTACTTACGTGCAAGGGTACCCGCAAATTCAAGATCGATGATATCTAAACCCGGATTGGTCGGTGTTTCCAGGTAAATCATTTTGGTATTGCTTCGGATAGCTGACTCCCAGGTTTCGGGTTTGTCAGCTGGCACATAAGTGTACTCAATCCCGAATTTGGGAAGATATTTCGTGATGACGGTATGGGTGCTTCCGAAAATGGCATTGCAGGATACCAGGTGATCTCCCTGATGAAGGAAGGTCATAAAAGAGGCAAAGACAGCACTCATGCCCGAAGCTGTAGCGAATCCCGCTTCCGCTCCTTCGAGTGCACACATTCTGTCAGTAAATTCCTTTACATTGGGATTGCTGAAGCGGCTGTAAATATTATCATCGTTTTCATCTGCAAAGGCCGCACGCATTTCTTCTGCATTATCAAAACAAAAACTGCTGGTAAGATACAGCGGGGAACCATGTTCCATTTCGTTGGTGCGTTCCGTACGGGTGCGAATAACCTTTGTTATCGGGTGCTGAGACATTTTTTATTGATTTAATTTTATTTCACAGTCACAGAGGCTGATATTTATTCTGTATTTTCCACTTTCACTTCCCATTCGATCTTGCTACCCGCCCTGGTCAGTGTAGCAGCCACAGAACAATATTTATCGATGGAAAGCTCGCAGGCTCTTCTTGCTTTCTCAGGATCAATTTTTCCTTCCAGCTCGAATATGACTTTTACATTTTTCCACAGAGTGGCCTCTTTTCCCTGCTCTCTTTCTCCGTCAATCGATACCCGAAAGTTTTTGACATGTTGTCTTTGTTTTTTGAGTATGGAAATAACATCAATGCCGCTGCAGGCGCCAAGTCCCATTAATAACATTTGCATGGGCCTGACACCGAAATTCTCTCCTCCCGTTTCCGGGCTGGTGTCCAGGCGTACTTTATGTCCGTATGCATCTGTGGCCTCGAAACCATAATCTTTATGTACACGATTTACCTCAATATGGTTCATGAAAAAGATTTTTGCAAATGTAATTCATGCAAGCCCTTATTTTGCATCCTTAAATACAGATTTTAAGGGATGGGGCAATTTCACTACAAAGAGGCATTTGAATTGGAAAGCGGAAAAAAGCTTCCGGGAATCACTGTCTCGTATCATACTTATGGGAAACTGAATGCCGCAAAAGACAATGTTGTATGGGTATGTCACGCGCTGACGGCCAATTCAGATGTCAGCCGGTGGTGGCCCGGTATCGTGGGAGAAGGTAAATGTATCGATCCTGATAAATATTTTATTGTATGCGCAAATATATTGGGTTCATGTTATGGTTCTACAGGCCCTTTGAGTATTGATCCGCTGACTGGCGAACCTTTCTACAGCAATTTTCCTTTAATCACGATAAGGGATATGGTAAAAGCGCATATCCTTCTTCGAAAACATCTCGGTATTGAACAAATCCGTTTACTGATGGGAGGAAGCATGGGCGGCTATCAGGCCCTCGAATGGTGCGTCATGGAGAAAAATGTGGTCAATGAACTTTTTCTTATTGCTACTTCCTGTACTGAAAGCGCCTGGGGCATTGCAGTGCATACAGCGCAGAGACTGGCTATTGAGGCTGATCAGAGCTGGAGAGATTTTTCTCCTGCAGCTGGTCAGCGTGGGCTTAAGGCTGCACGCGCCATCGGAATCCTGACCTACAGGAATTACGGTATCCTGGCACAGAAACAATCTGACCCGGATATCGAAAAAACGGATCATTACAAAGCTTCTTCCTATGTCAACTACCAGGGTGATAAACTGGTGAATCGTTTCAATGCATATAGCTACTGGCTGCTTACAAAAGCCATGGATAGCCACCATATCGCCAGGGGCCGCGGAATCAAACTGGAACAGGTTCTCCATCAAATTATACAAAGAACATTAATCATTGGAATTGACAGCGATATTCTTTGTCCATTGAATGAACAAAGGTTTATGGCTAACTATATGCCACATGCCAGCCTGATTGAAATCGATTCTGCGTATGGGCATGACGGTTTTATGGTTGAATCAGACATTATTTCAAAACATCTCCTGCATTGGATGGGACGTGACTGATATTTTTGGTTTGATGGAACACAGATTTATTATGATGATTATGATTTAGTCATCTGTGTTAGTCTGGGAAATCCGTGAGATGTCTTTATTAGATTCTATGTGCATCTGTGTACCTGTGATCCTATCCCGCCCAGGCGGGACAGATACAGTAGAATCATAGAAACACATAGAAAGATTTTCGACTCATCTAGGGTTACCAGGTCAGTCTTCCCTGATAGTAATCGAGAATCTTCATCCGGAAAATATAATTATATCTTGCTGCAATCAGGCTGGTGTTCGCTCTGTCGTAACTGTTTTTTACTACCAGATAATCTACTGAAGTAATCACACCGGCCTTGAATCGGATGTCTGCCGATCGAAAAGATTGTGTATAAGCTTCAACCTGGTCTTCATAAGATTTATATTGGTTGTAGGCAGAAACCATGTTCTGATAAGCCTGCTCAACCATTTGCTGCAACTGCAGCTTTGTAGCATTCGCAACGTATTTGTAATTTTCCAGATTTATTTTTGCCAGTTTCACATTGTTTCTTGCCCTGAGCGAATTCAGGATCGGGATCTGCAGAGAAAGACCGACCTGTGTGCCCCTGTTATTTTTGAACTGATCACCAAACGGCACATCGGTTGAAGTAACTGTAGGATTCTTATTTATTACATTGTAATCTCCTGTGCTTGTACTGACATAATTAATTGTCGTGTCATTGACATAAGGCAGCCCTTCAAAACTGTTTGTTGCTGCACTTGACCAGTTGGTGCTGACGGAACCATTGAGAGATAGTGTCGGCCAATATGCACCCCTTGCTACTTTTAACGCCTTCTCATAAGATTTCACTCGCAGATCAGCAGATTTTATCAAGGGAATTATTTGTAATGCTGTTCGGTAGATACTATCTGAATTGGCCGGATACACGGGCAACTGGATATCTACCGGAATTCTTTCATATTTCACCGTCCGGTCGTATGGAATATTCAACAAATTGTACAAATTTATTTTAGAAGTTTCGAGTGAATTGATGGCAGTAGCGATATTAACAAGGTCGCCTGCGTATTGTCCCTGCAAATCTGTGAGTGTTGAAGGGGCAATAGCACCTTCCTTATTTTGTATTTCTGCTCTTGCGACACTTTGAGAGTCTGTACTGGCCTGTTCTCTCGTGATGGCCAGAAGATCTTCATTGCTCAAAATCTGCAGGTAATCCAGGATAACCTGAAGCGTGATATTATCTTTTTGCTGCTGCCAGTCCATTTTACTGGCATCATAGGCATAGGCATTTTGTTTGATGGCATTCTGATACTGTAATCCTGCGAATAAAAGAATACTTCCATTAAGACTATAAGATCCAAAGTTCGTTTGCTGATCGATATATCCGTTGTTCACGCTGCTAATCGTTCTTCCGAAGCTGGTTCCCTGATTGGCTGATGCATTGACCTGAGGCAACATGTTATCTATTGCCTGCCTGTAATATACTCTGTTCGATTGGGAAGTCAATTCACTTTGTTTAACCTGTAGATTATTTTTGATAGCAATATCAACACATTTCGGGAGAGTAAGCAGTGTATCTGGCGCACCCTGAGCATGACCGTTATTAAGCGACACAAAAGCAATTATCAATAACAATAAAATTATTTGTTTTTGCATAGTGATCTAATTAAAATTTGATACATCATCCATTGTTTGTCCGGCAACAATTTTCAGGATTCATCTATTTTTTCAATTCTGCCGTCGAGTAAATGAATGATATGTGAACCATAGGCAGCATTCTTTTCAGAGTGGGTTACCTGCAGGATGGTCACTTTGTCCTCCTGGTTTAATTTTTTGAACAGTTCCATGATTTCCACGCCCTGCTTGGAGTTGAGGTTGCCGGTGGGTTCATCGGCCAGGATGAGTTTTGGATTAGCCACCAGCGCTCTTGCTATACCTACCAATTGCTGCTGGCCACCCGATAACTGGGTCGGAAACAGGTCTTTTTTGCCTACGATCTGGAAACGATCAAGTATATCCGCTACAATGGCTTTGCGCTCCGAAGCCTTGATATCCTGGTAAATCAGTGGAGTTTCAATATTCTCATATACAGTCAGCTCATCGATCAGATGATAAGCCTGGAACACGAAACCTATATGCGTTTTATATAATTGTGAACGCTGTTTTTCCTTCAGCTTGTATACATCATGGTCCATGAATTGATAACCCCCTTCGGAAGGATCATCGAGCATGCCAATAATATTTAATAAGGTTGATTTGCCTGAACCCGAAGGCCCCATGATGGACATAAATTCACCTTCCTTAACAACCAGGTTAATGTCTTTCAGAATAAAATTCCTGATCGAACCGATGTTGATCCATTTTGATATGTGCTGTAGTTCTATCATGATTTGATTTACGGTTTTAGATTTTTCATTTCGATGGCGGATAACCCTTGTTGTTGGCAAAGCCAGGGATATCTCCCTGATTAAGGTCAACCATTGCTGATCTCTGTTGCATAGGTCCGGCAAATTTATGCTCTAATAACCATTGCCAGTTAACCTAATCACATGCCGGAATACAATATCAGTGATTTACAAGGGACTAAGCATCATGAACATACGAACCAGTTCGTTTTTGATACAGGGCCTGTCCGGTTTTGATACAGTTGCGAAATAGAGCTTCTATCAACCAAACAGAATGGTTCTGCGTACCTTATATTAGACGCGTGGGATTGCTAAAAGTTATAATCTGTCATTACATGAAAAAGATATTCCTGATTATAGTTTGCCTTTTCTGTATTATTTGTGTCAATGCCCAGAAAAATTTTAATGACAGTATCGCCCAATCAAGGAACGGGCTCACTGAAAATGCGATGATAACTCTCGGTAGCTGGGCCGTTGCCAATATTACCAGCGGGTTTATTATTGGCAATAATGTGAATGGCGAAGCGAAATACGTTTGGAAGATGAATGCTTATTGGAACTTTATCAATCTTGGCCTGGCGGGATTAGGCTATGCAGGTGTTCGAAAGATGATGTCCAGAAACTACGATTTTGCTGAAAATTATAGTGCACAGCAGGCCATGGAGAAATTATATGTTTTCAATATCGGCCTTGACCTGGTATATATTACTGGCGGTTTTTACCTTCGGGAGAGGGGGTGGAGAGAAGCGGATCCTGATACACAGAATAAATTCAGGGGATACGGAACCAGCCTCATTATCCAGGGAGGATTTTTATTGTTGATGGATTGTGTGATGTATTCACTTCATCATAAAAACACAAGGCGAATGAATGATAAATTACAAAAACTTGAACTTACAGCCGGGCCAGGCGGTCTGGGCCTCGTTTATCATTTTTAAGTTGACTTTATACTTTGAACATTGTGCATTGAGTGTTGAATATTGAACATTTATTTGATGAGGGAAACATTCAATACTCAATCATCAATATTCAACACTCAATTTTAATTCCCTTATTCGGTTCTTAAGCTCACCACCGGATTAGCTCTTGCTGCTTTAAATGCCTGGAAACTTACAGTAATCAGTGCGATGAATATCGCAACCAGCGCAACCATCACAATCATCCAACCACTCATATTGATTCTGTATGCAAAATCCTCCAGCCATTTATTCATAATCCACCACGCCATGGGTGTGGCGATCAAAATAGAAATCAAGACCAGGAAAAGAAAATTTCTTGACAATGAAGTCACAATATCCTGCACACTTGCTCCCAGCACTTTTCTTATTCCGATTTCCTTTGTTCTGTTTGATGCATTGATGGCAGATAATCCGAACAATCCCATGCAG
>DATJWE010000217.1:0-7621 GCA_035501475.1 Puia sp.
AATTTGCAAAAATTCCCGCCTCCTCTTCTGCCCGTTGATGTTTTACTCCTAATTCGTCAAGACGTTTTTCCGCTTCTTTTAAGTCATCAATACCAAATCCAATGGCTATCTGAGTTGAACTGGTATTCGCCCCTTTTGCAGGGTGAAGCCCAATAGAAACTCCCGGGGCGGTTACTATGGCATAATAATTATCCCAGCGCTGCTGAAGCGTCAGCCCCAGTCCTCTGACATAAAAATCGACCGATTTATCCATGTTTTTTACCATAATGGTGACATTAGAAGTGTTAATGGTATACATAACTTATAAATTTAAGACCATTGAAGATGATCAGCACAAAATTATTCATTTTGCATATGCCGTTTGAGACAAATTGAATCAATACTGATTTGACGGAGAGATGAACGCTGCCTGACATTCCCAACAGAATAATAATTAATTTTATATTGAATGATTTTTCTACAATATAATTCTTATGAAAATAAATAAATCGTGGCATGAAAAACACAGGATGCCTCCCAATGCAAATTTCGAACAACGTGTAAAATGGCACCTGGCCCATCAGCAAAATTGTTCCTGTCGCCCGATACCTAAGAAACTTGCTGACCAAATGAAAGAAAAAGGAATTAAATTTTAAATCTATAAGCCATTTCTCTCTAAGAGTTTTTTTAATGACTCCAGCATCATGGACCAGTTTTTCGTTGATTCGTCTTTCTCCTTTTCAGTAGGATTATTGTCCTGAGTCAATGTGACAACTGTTGTTCTGTTAGCTTTTTCAGCCAATTGGATGGTAACAGTATGATAATTTTCAGGACTATCCCTGAGTCCTGACAATGGGCTGAAATGACTAAACTGGAATGTAGTCGGCGGATGAAGTTTCAAAATCACGCCTTTATCTTCGTAAGGTTTGCCTTCCCATTCACCTTTCCAGATGATCTTACTTCCTTCAAACCAACTTGAACTAACCTCGGTTCCGAACATGTATTTTTTTATTATAACCGGGTTAACAAATGCGTCCCAAACTTTGGATATCGTCGCTTTAATCGTAGTTTCTGCTTTTGCAACAAAACTTATTGATTCCATAACAACGTTTTTATATTCCAATTATCATTTCCGAATCACAGCCAAACTTCGAACGGCTGTGCCCGTGGGACGCACCTGAAACTCAGCTTCAATCCCTATCATTTCTCATGTGGCTCTTGCGGTTTAGGGGCCGGGGGATGAGGCTGGTGAGGTTGACCAACTGCATGATTTGGCTGAACCCTCGGCGGTTGTTGCGGAGGCTTCGGTCTGTCATGACTGTGATCGGGTGCCCGGTGATTAGCCTGAGCAGGCGGATTCACAGGTTTATTCACAGGTGTTGATGCAGCTCTGTTGTTTTCATGGTGAGAACTACTGGGATGATTATTGACCGGATGGCTTGCTGGTGTTTCGCTTGGAGCGGGTCTGCCCACCGGAGCGTTTACATGATGAGTTGGCGCATGCATCGCCGGAGCCGGCTTGGTATTCGTTTGTACATGACTGTTAGCTGCCGGCAGATGACGAACCGAAAGTTCATGCATATCCTGAACATGGGTTGGAGCTGGCCTTCCCGCAGCGGCAGTCCGGTTGATCGCAGGGCGATACATAGCAATCTGCCCGTTTTGAACCGAGCTTCTTCCTGGAACCTCGGCATTGGTGATATGAACAGGCCTGATCGTTGTATGAGTATACTTCACTACATTTTGTGGTTGCGGACCTTTCATGAATGCTGATCCGCTTCTGTTTACATTATTGATGACCCTGATATTGTTGACGATGGTGGTATTGTCGATATGATTGACATAATACCGGTTGATATGAATATCGGTTATATATGCCCGTGGGGCGAAAGTCCAGCAATAACCCGGTGGCCGGTAAGAGCCAAAGGAAACCCCAATGTCAATGCGCGGACCTATAGGCGCCCAGCAATAATCATCCCCATATTCTCCCCAGGTTACCCAGGCAGGTGCCCACGCATAACCCGGAACCCACATCCACCCATAATTATTATCATAAAACCAATTGCCGTAATGAAATGCTGCCCAGCCCCAGGAATAATCTGAAACCCAGGCCCATCCATCAGATGTATATATCCAATGGCCGCCTGTTGAATAAGGCCGAAAACCATAAGGCACCGCAGTGGGTATCCACACATATCCATAAGTTGGATAGTTGACCCAGGTACCATAAGGGCTCAGCCGGTCATAAAATACCTGAAAGCTTACTGATACCTGCGCTTTTGCAGATGCAGGAACCATCGAAATTGCTGCTGTTTCCAAAAACAGCATCAAAAAAATAATATAGATCTTCTTCATGATTACCTTCCTTTTTATTTGATCCTGAAATATCCAATTACTGATCTTAATTTTGCAAGAATGATGCCTCAATCAGTATCCATATCATAATAGAATGATAATCTGATATTAGAAGAAAGGATACTTACCAGACAAAAAAATTGTCCAATTTTTTTCACAATTTTTTATCAAAGAAGATGGAAGAAATGAATCAATAGAAGAGCCTAGTCTGACTAAAAAAAAATTAACAATTACTCAATTCGACAGAAACGCAATTACTTTTTCAGAAAATTCTTTTGTACGGCTGGCTCCTCCATGATCACCAGGCACAATGGCAAGGGTTGCATGTGGAAATAATTTAACCAATTCTCCGGCAGAACCATTGTCCTGGTCATGATCTCCACAAATAACCAGTACAGGTTGTTTAACTTCTCCAAGTTCTGCCTTGCTTGTTGAGGGTTGTTCTTTTTGCATGCAGGCCAGTGCGCGCTGATCCAGCCCTGCTTCATGCACATGCTTTACCATGGGTTCTAATTCTTTTACGGGCTCACCATTCAAAGCCTTATAAAACAGGATGCGTCTGGGCCAATCAGGATTTGTAAAATCAGCTCCCATCCCGCCCATAACAGCCTTGGTTATACGCTTATCGAGAACAAGCAACCTGGCAGTAATAATAGAACCCCGGGAATAACCTACCGCGCCGTATTCATTAATGCCAAGCATACTTATCAGTCCCATAATGTCCTTTGCTTCGGCATCATTTGCATAATATTCCGGATCATGAGGCTTATCTGACTTACCATTGCCACGCAGATCCAGCGTTATGACTTTAAATCCTGAATGCAAGAGGTCGACATACAATGCTGTTCTTTTCCAGGATTCCCCATCCACAATAAAACCATGCACAAGTACAACGGGCTTCCCTTCTCCTTTTACTTCATAATGAATTTTTACGCCGTCGAAAGAAGTAAAGAAAAGTGAAGAGTCCCGTTGATGGGAATCATGAAAAACTCCGGCAGCCATCGTTCCTCCTATCCATGCGGACAGCCATCCGAAGCATACAAGACAGATTGTGAATTTCATTTTATGCCGGTTTATTTTTCATCCGTGATTTTGTACAAAACGAATCCTTTTAACTGATAGTTGGAAAGGACTACCTGTGCGGTAAGTGCTGTCTTTGCATAGGGTATTATATCTTTCCTGTCGAAATTCAGGAAGACCATCGCCTGTCCACAGGTAATTAACTTCACACCAAGCTTTTCGAATTGCTGCAGCAGATGCAGGTTAGGATTGTCCGTATTAAATTTTTCTCTATACGCTTCATTGTTGAGCAATGCATTTAATGCGCCGGCGTGCACAACCACCACCGCCTCAATATTTTTCAGGGGTACACCCGCAGCAATATGAAGGTTGATCAGGCGGCCCACTTCTGCGAGGCCGCTGTTGATTTCTTTTTTTGAAGCAGAATCAGAAGACCAGTTGGTTACTTCCATCAACAATTTAAATTTCATCAGTGAATCAGGTTTTTCCTGAATATCAGACACAGGAACTACACCGGACCATTTACTGTCCTTGATCACAGGGTAGGCAGCCATCGAAAAAAATTTTGCCATCCTCAGGCTGTCTTTGATACTGGTACTGTCAGAACTTATCTTGTTTGAATTCTGAGCGGAAGACAGAATAGGAACGGCATACAAAAAGACTACTATTAAGATATTTCTCATAAAACGACAGTTTGGAAAATGGAATTTTGATATTGAAAATAGGCAAAGTTTTCTTCATCTCAGAAGTTTTGAGATAAGAGAAGCCAGGCCAAATCCTCGATTGCAGCCTTCTCCAAGCCCTCTCAAAAAATATTTGTTCTTTACTCTTCAAAACCTTTAAATTTAAACTTTCATTACTCATTTTATTTTTGATTATGGGAGATCTTCAAATTAAAAAACAACCAAAAAATTACGATGCAGTCATTGTGGGTTCAGGCGCTGGTGGCGGCATGGCCGCATATGTACTGGCCAATGCAGGTTTAAAAGTCTGCCTGCTCGAAGCGGGTCCGATGTTTGATCCGAAAACAGATTCCAACCAGTTAAAAAATCCATGGGAATCACCACGGAGAGGCGCCAGTACTAAATTCCGCCCCTTCGGTGATTTTGATGGCTGTTATTGGGGCTGGGAAATCGACGGTGAACCCTATACCCATGTCGGGAATACGAAATGGGAGTGGTGGCGTGCACGCATGCTTGGAGGACGAACCAATCACTGGGGCAGAATTTCACTTCGATTTGGTCCAAAAGATTTCAAACGTAAAAGTATTGACGGGTTGGGTGAAGACTGGCCAATAGGCTATGACGATATAAAACCTTATTACGATAAAATAGACAGGATGCTCGGCGTGTTTGGCACCAATGAAGGAAGAGAAAACGATCCCGATGGTATTTTCCTTCCTCCTCCAAAACCACGTCTGCACGAATTGCTGATAAAAAAAGCCGCTACCAGTATCGGCATCCCTGTTATCCCATCCAGGCTGTCTATTCTTACAAAACAAATTAATTCGGAGCGTGGACAATGTTTCTTCTGCGCACAATGCGGGCGCAGTTGTAAAGTGTATGGCGATTTTTCGTCTTCTTCCTGCCTGGTTATTCCTGCGCTAAAAACAGGTAATATAGATTTAGTGACGAATGCCATGGCTCGTGAAGTGCTGACGAATAAGGAAGGGCTGGCCACCGGAGTTTCTTATGTCAACAAAACAGATATGCAGGAATACCAGGTAAGCGGCAGAATAGTTGTAGTCGCCGCAAGCGCCTGCGAAAGTGCAAGACTTCTTCTCAACTCAAAATCAGCGCGCCATCCAAATGGATTGGCAAACAGCAGTGATGCAGTGGGAAAATATCTCCATGACTCTACGGGAGCAGATATGGGCGGTGTACTGCCTGAACTTTTTGATCGTAAAAGATACAATGAAGATGGTGTGGGTGGGATGCATGTGTATACACCCTGGTGGCTCGATAATAAGAAACTGGATTTCCCTCGAGGGTACCACATTGAATATTGGGGAGGAATGGATCAGCCCGCTTATGGTTTTGGCTGGGGCATTGAAGATGCGAATGGACGCTTCAAAGTGCATGGAAAAACAAAGGAAGCCGGCGGGTATGGAAAATCATTGAAAGAAGATTATCGGTTCTTCTATGGCGCAGAAGTTGGTATGGCTGGCCGGGGCGAAGCGATTGCTAGAAAAGACAGCTATTGTGAAATTGATCCAAATGTGGTTGACAAATACGGTATTCCCGTTTTGCGTTTTCACACCACATACACCGATTACGAGATCAAGCAGGCCAAACATATGAAAGAAACATTCAAGGAAATCCTGACTACAATGGGCGCAATAATCACTTTCGGAGATGATGATGAAAAAAATAATTATGGACTTCATAACCCGGGAAATATCATTCATGAAGCCGGAACGGTAAGAATGGGAAATGACCCCAAAGAATCCCCACTGAACAAATGGAGCCAGGCTCATGATTGTAAAAATCTTTTTTGCGTGGATGGCGGACCTTTTGTTTCACAGGCAGATAAAAATATCACCTGGACCATACTCGCCCTGTCAATGAGGGCCAGTGAACATATCGTGGACGAAATGAAAAAAAGAAATATATAACGCAAATATTAAAAAAATATTCCCGTATTCAAACTAACAGTCATGAACAGACGTAAATCGATTAAAACCCTCCTGGTAGGCGGCATGTCGGCAAGCGTGGTCGTTGAAGCCTGCAAGTTGCCTGATAAAAAGGAAAGCACGGCTGAAAAAAAAGCAGAAGACCTGGGCCCTGCCGGTAATATCAACCGTATGCCTGAAGAAAAAGAATATGAGAAACAGTTAGCCAATGCGGAAAAATTCTTTACCCCTGCCGAAATGGCTACCATCACGATCCTGGGCGATATCATCATCCCCAAGGATGAAGTAAGCGGCAGCGCTTCAGATGCAAAAGTCCCTGACTTCATTGAATTCATTGTGAAAGATATGCCTGAGCACCAGACTCCGATGCGCGGCGGCCTACGCTGGCTCGATATGCAATGCCTGACCCGTTTCGAAAAACCATTTAAGGATTGCTCAACGGAACAACAAATGGAAATAGTGGATGAAATTGCATGGCCTAAAAAAGCAAAACCGGAAATGATGCAGGGTGTTTCCTTTTTTAATCTGATGCGCAACCTGACGGCGACAGGATTCTATACTTCTGAAATGGGTGTGAAAGATATCGGGTATAAAGGCAATGTCCCCAATCAGTGGAATGGCGTTCCTGCTGAAGTATTAAAACAATACAATATTGCTTATTCTGAAAAAGAATTAAAGGAGTGCGTGAGTTTTTGAGGAAGTGAATTATAAAATAGGCGATGAGCAATTGACAATAGGTAATATCAGTGCTCAATATTTAATATTCAATTTTAATTCTCCAAAGGATCTAAATAATATCCCTCTTCACTTAAAACAAAAGTATTGGGAACGAAGGACAGCAGGGATTGCTTGATCATGGTTGCTGCTTCCTTAAGATAGCTCTGGCCGATCTCAGGTGTACGGACGGCAAACTGCCAGCTCTGTATTTTCAGAAAAGCTACTTTGCTTTCCTGCGTGATTTGGTTGTCCCGCTGGCGAAAAGTTTCCGCCAGACGATCCTGTTGGTTCTGGATATTAGGGAACATAGGGATTGAATTTTTATGGGTTTCCAAAGGTATCTTTCTAAAAACGGGAGATTATCTATAAAATTGTGATCAGGCCCAAAAAAAGAATAGCCAATCAATGGAAACCATCCAGATCGAAAATATTTAATTTTTATTCTATATATTGGTTTCACTCAAATTTCCTCCTAGTCTGTCGCAGTTGTAAGAATTGACTTAATTTGAAAGTAAACCCTGCTTATGAATTTTATCACTTTGATCGGCCTCGCTGCTGCAGTTTTGACAACTATATCTTTTATTCCCCAGGCCATTCAAACCTTAAAAACGCGGAATACCACTTCTATTTCACTGGCCATGTACACTGTGTTCACCAGTGGTACGCTCCTCTGGTTCCTGTATGGGATTTTGAGCAATAATCTCCCGGTGTACTTAGCAAACGGCGTGACTTTGATTTTTGCAGGCATCATTCTGATTTACAAAATCAAATACAAATAATATATGCTTGAATTGTATGAATTTGTTTTGTTTCGATATTAAAATCACCGCACAACTAGGTGTAACTATGATCCTATTGTGTCTATGTGGTTAACCTTAACCACATAGAGTCATAGTCTGATAGAAGCATATACAGTTT
>DATJWE010000218.1:0-9620 GCA_035501475.1 Puia sp.
TTCTGACTCGGTTTTCTTCCGGTTATCATTTCAAGGATAGTGAATAACACGTGGCCTCCATCGAGGGCCGGAATCGGAAGCAGGTTCATGAATGCAAGTGCAATGGAAAAAAATGCAGTGATATTCCAGAAAGATTCCCAATCCCAAATGGGCCTGAAAATCGAACCCATGGCCTTAAATCCGCCAACTCCTTTATAAGCCCCGGTTTTTGGTGTAAGAATTTTTTTGAATTGATCGATATAGGATTTCAGGTTTTCACCAGCCAGCCTTACTCCTGCTGGAAAGGACTCGAAGAATCCGTATGACTTCTTTTCAATTTTAATATATCCCAGACTGTCGAGGCTCGCGGCATCGCGGAAAGCAAAAAATCCAAGGGTCGCATCTTTCCTCACCTGGGCCCAAAGAGTATCGGCATGTCCATTTCTTTCTACCGTCAATTGAACCAACTGGCCTTTCTTTTTTTCCATGGCCTTTTTGTACTCGTCATAGAAATCTGTTTTGACCGAATCGACAGCAATGATCCGGTCGTATTTTTTAAGTCCTGCTCTGAAAGCATTCGAAGTATCCGGTACCAATGCAGCGATTACAGGGGTTCTCGGGATAAAAAAAGACTGGCCGCTTCTTTTCTTTTCAACCATTTTCCCGATGAGGTTAACCGGCAGATTAATCGTTTGTTCCTGACCGTTACGTTCAACTTCCACCTTTTCACCCAGAATTAGTTTTTTGGGGATATCATCAAAATAATTAACAGGTTCGCCATTGACGGAAAGTATTTTATCGCCGTCCCTGAAACCGACATCATACATCAGGCTGTCAGTAACTTCAAGGCCATTTTTTATGCTTTGCATTGGAATTTTTGTTTCACCCCATGCAAAAAGAACCATGGCATAGATGAAAAACGCAAGCAGTACATTCATCGTCACTCCGCCAACCATGATAATGAGTCTCTGCCATGCCGGTTTGCTCCTGAATTCCCAGGGCTGCGCAGGCTGGCTCATTTGATCCCGGTCCATGCTTTCGTCGATCATGCCTGCAATTTTTACATAGCCGCCGAGGGGAAGCCATCCAATCCCATATACCGTGTCGCCGATTTTCTTTTTTACCAGGGCGAACCAGGGGTCGAAAAACAAAAAGAATTTCTCCACCCGGCATTTAAAAAGTTTGGAAGGAATGAAATGACCGAATTCATGTACGATTACGATGATCGATAATGATAAGATTAACTGAACCGCTTTAATGCCCACATTTGACCAGTCTATTGCCAATAATGTCATACCCTAAATCCGCCTGAGGCGGACATTTTAAAAAGTTATTAAATGAATAGGTTACAATTTCAAAAGAAATCTCAGTTTTTTAATACCTCACAAATAATTTGTGAAATAATACACATTCATACCATACCCCTTTAGGGGCAGTGGTTTAGAGTTTTATCAATGAAGCCGCGAAGTTACGGGCCTCCCCATCGCTGTCAAAATAATCTTCCAGTGAGGGATGTTCTACAAAAGGCACATGCTCCATGGTCCTTTCAATCAGGTCGGTCATATCCAGGAATCCTATCCTGTTTTTAAGAAAAGCATAGACAGCTATTTCATTCGCAGCATTCATGACACAGGGGACATTGCCTCCTTTGAACAATGCATCCGATGCAAGCGACAGATTACGAAATGTTTTCACGTCGGGATCTTCAAAAGTGAGCTTTTCAGGTTTTTTGAAATTATATCTGGGGAGATCGTTGGCGATCCGCTGTGGAAAGGACAAGGCATACTGAATCGGCAGTTTCATATCCGGCAGGCCCATCTGCGCTTTGATGCTGCCATCTTCAAACTGAATCATGCTGTGGATGATACTTTGCGGGTGAATGATCACCTGCACCTGGTCGGGTTTAAGATTGAATAACCACTTCGCTTCAATCATCTCGAGTCCTTTGTTCATCAGGGTTGCCGAGTCAATGGAAATCTTTGCACCCATGTTCCAGTTAGGATGCTGCAAGGCATGATCTCTTTTTACATTGACCAGGAAATTGGGTTTCTTTCCCAGGAATGGTCCGCCTGAAGCAGTGAGTATGATTTTTTCGATCCTGTTTCTTGTTTCACCGACAAGACATTGAAAAATGGCTGAATGCTCGGAATCAACAGGAATTACGGGAGCCCTGTGTTCGACGGCTTTGCGCATAATAACATCGCCGGCTACCACAAGTGTTTCTTTGTTGGCCAGTGCAATAGCTTTGCCCTGTTCTATTGCGCGCAAAGTCGGCATCAGTCCTGCAAACCCCACAATGGCCGCAAGCATGATATCATAATTATCCATTGCAGCCACCTCTTCGAGCGCTTTTTTCCCTGTAAATACTTTGATCTGCTTAGATGAGAGCGCTTCATTTACTTTATTGTATTTTTTTTCTTCGCCGATGACAACAATATCAGGTTTAAATGCCAGCGCTTGTTTGATGAGCAGGTCATCGTTTGTTTGTGCAGTTAGGATTTCAACAGAAAATTTATCAGGATTTGATGCAATGACTTCCAGCGCCTGCTTACCTACTGACCCTGTGGAACCAAAAACAGCCACGCGTTTTTTATATTGGTCGTTCGACATGTTCGTTAGCTCAATTGGATTTTAAAAATAACGAAACGAGAGTGAATAGACAACAGTAACTTAACAATCCTGCCGCGATGGTTTATTCTCATTTGCCACCGTTCACATTCCCGGTTTATTCAACATATTTTTCAAGCTCTTCTGCAAAAAGGCGGTCATTACTCAGGTGAGGGACCTTATTCTGACCTCCGAGTTTGCCGATTGATTTCATATAATTGATGAATCCGTTTTTTCTGACCGGATGGATTTGTAGGGGTTGAAGAATATTTCCGGAAATCAAATCGTCATAATAAATATTCTTTGCACGCAGGTTGCTGTCCACTTTCATGGCAAACTTCTGCATATCGGCCGGCCTGTTCTCAAACTCTACAAACCACTCATGAAATGATTTTCCCTCGCCCTGCTGATGGATCCTGGGAGCGACTGTAAATTCAGTGATGTGTACGCCTTCCTCTTCAGCTGCCTTCATCAGGCTGTATTCCACTTCTTCGCCAATCACATGTTCCCCAAATGCAGAAATAAAATGTTTGATCCTACCGGTAACCACTAAGCGATAAGGATCGAGCGATACAAATTTGACCGTATCGCCGATATTATATCCCCATAAACCTGCATTATTGTTGATGATCATAGCATAATTTTCTCCCACTTTCACATCTTTCAGATGCAGTCTCTGCGGATTTTCTTTGGTTATTTCTGACGCAGGAATAAATTCAAAGAAGATTCCGCTATTGGTGTTTAAAAGAAGCCCTTCCGATTGTCGTGAATCCTGAAACGCCAGAAATCCCTCTGAAGCCGGGTAAGTTTCAATCGTATCAATTTCCTTTCCTATGCTGTCAAACAATTTTGCCTTATACGGTTCGAAGTTGACTCCGCCGTGCACGAGCACAGAAAAATTAGGGAAGATATCTTTTATTTTTTTTCCGCTGATTTCTATCAGGCGGTCGAAATACATCTGCACCCAGGGTGGAATACCACTGATCAGTGTCATGTCTTTACTGATCGTTTCTTCCACAATCTTATCGAGCTTGGTTTCCCATTCTTCGATACAGTTGGTTTCATAAGAAGGCAGTTGATTCGTGCGTAAATAACTCGGGACATGATGATTGACAATTCCACTGAGCCTGCCCGTAGGTACTCCACCGATCCTTTCCAATTCGGGCGAACCGGATAAAAAAATCATTTTACCATCCGAAAATTTGGTGTTGCCTGTTTCTGCCATATAACAGAGAAGCGCATTGCGCGCGGTATTGATATGATTGTCGATGGAATCCTTGCTGATCGGAATGTATTTGACACCGCTCGTAGTGCCTGATGTTTTGGCAAAATAAATAGGCAATCCTTTCCAGAGGATATTGTGTTTGCCTTCCTTTATCTGGTCAATATATTTTTTGAAGGCCTCATAATCCCTGATGGGAACAGCATGCCGGAATTCATCATACGTTTTGACTTCGTCCAAATGGTGTTCGTTGCCAAAAACCGTTTTACCGCCGGTACGCAGGAGGCTTTTGAGGATATTTTCCTGGTCTTCAACAGCCGAAGCCATTTCTTTCCGGATACTTCTGTATATAAAGGATGCGAAGGGTTTTGCTAAAAATGATTTGAACTTCATATGAATACCGAATAAAAATAACAAACAAACCTACGTGAAATTGGTCAATTGATGTTAGAGTATTGATAAATATAAGGATGGCCGATGCCCGTCGACCGTTGGGCGTTGGCAGTTGGCCGATTTTGTCCGGCCAACGGGCATCAGTCATCGGCCAGCTATACCAAATTCATTTTAAATTTTCTCTTCGTATTTTCAGATAATACCCTTACCTTTGCAGCCCTAATATTGCATCGTTATGTTCGCAGTTGTAAAAATAGCAGGCCAGCAGTTCAGGGTGGAAAAAGACCAAACCCTGTTCGTTCCTCATGTAGAAGGAAATGCCGGCGATAAAGTTGAATTTGCCGAAGTCTTACTCGCCAGCAAAAAAGGCAAACTATCTGTTGGTACCGATGTAAAAGCAACCATTAAAGCTGAAATTCTTGACCAGGTAAAAGGCGACAAGGTCATTTCCTTCAAAATGAAAAGAAGAAAAGGATTTCGCAAGAAACATGGTCATCGCACGCAGTATACCAAGATCAGGATTAAAGACATTGTGTAAGGCGGTGCATTGTCAACTGAAAACAGTTGCTGTTGACAATTGACAGAAAATCGAATTTCAAACTATAAACTGTTTGATATGGCTCATAAAAAAGGTGAAGGAAGTGTAAAGAACGGACGCGACTCGCAAAGTAAAAGATTGGGAGTAAAAATTTTTGGCGGCCAGCCTGCTGTTGCCGGTAATATCATCGTTCGCCAACGCGGTACAACTTATCACCCTGGAAAAAATGTTGGTGTTGGAAAAGACTTCACTTTATTCGCACTAACAGACGGATTGGTTGAATTTAGAAAGGGGAAAGGAAACAAAACCCTGGTTAGTGTTCTCGCGGTAGAAACAAATGCTTAAACAAATTTTGGAAGATTTCAAAAAAAATTTTTGGATGTTCCAAAGAAGTTTCTATTTTTACTATCGTAAATTAATTTACTAACCAATTAAATTCAAAAAAAATGGCAACAGCTAAAAAGAAAAAAGCAGCTAAAAAGAAAGCCGCTCCTAAAAAGAAAGCTGCAAAGAAGAAGAAATAAGTTAAGCTTCTTCTCTAAAGCATAAACGCACTAAGTCCTCCAGTCTCAAGCTGGGGGACTTTTTGTTTGCACTTGCTCAAATTGCCGGATGAACCCCATTTTTTAATCGCCCATAACGGGAGTAGTTTTATCTTTATGGTCACCCGATTTCTATCAATCCTCCCAATTATGGCGTTGACTAATTATGATATTGCCGACCAGTTCTCCCTGCTGTCCAAATTGATGGATATTCATGGAGAAAACAGCTTCAAAACTAAATCATACTCCATCGCAGCATTCACCATCGAAAAACTCCCTGAACAATTGTCTGCCATGGACGAGGACAAGATTTTTGCGATCAAAGGAATAGGCAATACTATCGGGAAGAAGATCATGGAGATGCGGAATACAGGCGAACTGCCGGTATTAAAGGATTATATTCGGAAAACCCCTCCCGGGGTAATTGAAATGTTGAATATAAAAGGTCTCGGACCTAAGAAAATTGCTACCGTTTGGAAAGAAATGGAAATAGAATCCATCGGTGAACTCATGTATGCCTGCAATGAAAACCGGCTGCTGCTCTACAAAGGTTTTGGGGAGAAATCACAAAATAATATCAGGGAAACGATTGACTTCTATCTGAAAAACCAGGGCAGCCATCTGTACGGAGAAATAGAAAACTATGTTTTGGCTATTGACAAAAAACTGAAAGAAAGCTTCGCTGGAAAAAAAATTGAGCTGACAGGCGAATGGAGACGCCAGTTGGAAATCATTGACCGACTCGAATGGATTACCACGGCCAGTCTGAAAGATGTTAGTTCATTCTTCGAAAAAAACGGGTTTGTAGCTGATGCAAGGCCTTCTGAGAAGGCAGACAGGTTTATTTTAAAAGGACCGGAAAATATACAGCTTAGCGTGGACGAGGTCGATGAAGGATCGTTCTACCGCAGACTCTTCGAATCCAGCTGCAGCAATGAATTTTTGAAAGGCTGGCAAAAAGAACCGGGTGAAGAAAACACAAAAACATATACTTCAGAAGAAGAAATTTTTTCCGCAAAAAATATTCATTTTATTCCGGCATTTGAAAGAGAAAAGGCTACTGTTATTGAAAAAGCCAGGCAACAGGCTTTATCCGCAGTGATCCAGCCTACCGATATCAAAGCCATCATCCACAGTCATAGTAACTGGAGTGATGGTTCGAACACCATTGAAGAAATGGCCAAGGCTTCCATTGAAAAAGGATATGAATATCTTGTTCTCAGCGATCACAGCAAGAGCGCTTTTTACGCAAACGGCCTGACTGAGGAGCGCATCAGGGAACAACATCATCATATCGATGAGTTGAATCAGAAATTATCTCCTTTTAAAATTTTCAAAAGCATTGAGTGCGATATCCTGAACGATGGCAACCTGGATTATTCTGACAATATTCTTTCAACCTTCGACCTGGTCATCACGTCTATACATTCTAATCTGAAAATGACCGAAGACAAAGCCATGATGCGACTGTTGCGTGCCATTGAAAATCCATACACAACTATCCTTGGTCACATGACAGGGAGGTTATTGTTAAGCCGGCCCGGCTATCCTGTCAACCATAAAAAAATCATAGAGGCATGCGCGACAAATCGTGTGGTGATAGAATTAAATGCCCATCCCCGGAGGCTGGATATTGACTGGCGATGGATTGATTATGCACTGGAAAAAAATGTGCTGATTTCTATCGACCCGGATGCACATTCGATAGAGGGGTACCATGATGTGCGCTACGGCACACTGGTGGCACAAAAAGCAGGGTTGACCAAAGACAAAAACCTCAGCAGTTTCAGCCTGCAGCAAATAGAATCTTTCCTAACACAAAATAAAAAAGCTTAATTGCGCTCTTCGATTTAAGCGCACGAATTAATTTGAACCCGTTCTCAGTACAGGCAATTCAACAAAAAATGTAGTCCCCAGTTTTTCCTTTGTTTCAAACCATATCTTTCCTTTTGCCTGTTCAACAATCGTTTTGCTCATTGCCAGTCCCAGTCCTGTTCCGGATGACTTCGTGGTGAAATTGGGCATGAAGATTTTTGAATGCATATGTTCGGGTATACCCTCACCGTTATCCGATACTTTGATCAAAATATGATCATCTTTCAGTTCTTCACTGACGCTGACCACGCACCTGTCCTGGCCATTACAGGCCTCTAATGCGTTTTGAAGCAGGTTTGTAAATAACCTGTTGAGTTGAGTCTTATCGGCGTATACCATTATCCGCTGGCGGATAGGAACCCATTTGAATAAAAGATTTTCCGTCGTTTCATACAATGAGGTCAGAGAATACATCATTTCATGCAGGTCAAACACTTCGTTTTTGGGATTGCCGATATTCGCAAACTGTGAAAAATCGGCTGCGATCTTGGACAGGTGATCAATCTGCTCGACAAGGGTCTTGGCCACATTCGCCGTCAGCTCTTTGGTATTTTCAGAATTATTATTAATCGCTTTTTGAAGATACTGAATGCTCAGCTTCATTGGTGTGAGCGGGTTTTTGATTTCATGCGCCACCTGCCGGGCCATTTCACGCCAGGCTCCTTCCCTCTCACTTTTCGCCAATGCAGCCGCACTATCTTCGAGCTGTTGTACCATTCTGTTGTATTCCCTGATCAATCCACCGATTTCATCATTCTTGTTCCATTCAATCACTTCATTGGTTTTGCTCAGGTTCACCTGTCGCATTTTTTCTGATATCAGCATGAAAGAAGAAGTAATGCGATTGGTGAGAAATAATGCGATCGTTCCGGCGATCAGGAAAATAAATACATTCAGGTTGACGATGGTCACCAGAAATTTTGAAATCTCGTCGTTTAATTCTTCTTCAGTCGTAAATGAAGGGATGTTCAGGTAAGCGCAGGCTTCGCTATTCCTTGTAAGTACGGGGCAATAAATACTCTGATAAGAAATCCTGCCCATCTTTTCACTATTGAAATATTCAATAGAATTCAAACGATGCATATAATAATAAGCCAGCGGGTGCATCTGTTCACTTAACATTCCTTTGCTGTAAACAATCTGGCTGGAAGAAACAATCAGTTTCCCATTGAGGTCATAGAGGTTGGTATTCGTCCCATGAATTTCCGCAAGATTGTTGATCAGTTTTTCAAGTTCTTCTTTCGAAACCAGTTTCTGAATTTCCGTCGACTCAGAAACACTATCCAGCACGGGCAATTTATTTTTCATTTCTTTGACCATTACTTTCAGCGTACTGCTCAACTGATCCTGATTATTCCGGTTGTACCGATTGATAAGAAAAAAGATTGTGGCTACACCTATCACAATAAACAGGAATAAACTCACAAAAATAATCGTAGTATGAATTTGTGAACGGATATTCAACTGCAGGTAGTCCTTGATCTGATTCCAGTGCAGCCGGGTCTGGATCAGCACGGAAGTAAACCAGAATAAAGCCACAAGCAGCAAAAAGGAGCTGAACAGGTAGGCAAATAATGTAATCCCTTCGATGAGAAGGTTGTCTTTTTTTGCAATGATAATAATCTTATCATTTGGCAACAGGTGCCAGAGTTCATCATACGCCCCATTTTTCTTTTGATAAAAATCCGTCTTGGGAATGATGCTGTCGGGAAGCTGGGTAGGGAAAGGATAGTTGTTATAATAAGAAACCAGGTTATCCTCGTTGTAAATGGCATAGGAATACGTGGGTGAATATTCCGGAACAAATTCTTTTCCCTGCTGTGTAAGTTGGGGCACGAGGTTGCTTCCCTTGTATTTCTTGGGCTCGGACAAAATAAATAAATAGCCGATGGTTTTTTGACGGGCGTCCTGAACCGTTTTTTTGAATATATAGGCAAACTGGTCGTATGAACTTGCATAGTATTTGAGATCAGGATTGTTGGAGGTAGATTTCCCCTGCAGTTTGTAGATTGTATTTAATGCATCAAAGGAAACAGAATCCTGGTTATACAAAGGTTTTTCAGCGGAATCATAAGTGTAAATTTTTGTATCATATTCATTGTTGTATCCGCTGTAATTGCTGCTCACCAGGCTGTCCTTCAGGGCACGGTTCGATTGTGGTTTTTTGAATCTTCCGAAATTAGGATAAAGGAAATCATTATCAAAAGAGATCAGCGACATGCTCACCATAATTTCGTTCGACGGATTAATTTGCTCAGCGAGCCGGTCTGCAAATTTTTGACGGGCTCTGAATTCTATTTTCTGATTTTCAAAAATGATGATCACCGACATGGAAATGGAAAAGACAAAGAGCCAGAATAAAACTTCAGAAACATTCATTTTGTCAAAGCCCGAAAAGATATTTCTTTTCAATACCCATACATAAAGTAGTAGCCAAACCAATACATAGATATTCAACTCCACC
>DATJWE010000219.1:0-44263 GCA_035501475.1 Puia sp.
TAGCGCATTACCTTTTATAAGTATTGATGCGGATAAAAACTGCCTGTATTATGGCAGTATAGAATTTAAAAAAATCGAAAAATGATTCTGGCGAGAGAATCTCTTTTGCTCCCGAATTATATGCACAATTCAATGGATCCGCTGGAGAGTTTGATCTTTATCTCTTTTTCAAATTGCTCCAATATCCTGGATACAACGACAAAGCGTAGTGCCTAGTTCATAAGCCAGGTCCTGGTGTGATATCGCAAGAGTATGATTATTATTTTCGAGGCTTTTATCTTTTAAATACTGTATCAGCCTGACATCAATATGCTCGAATGCAATTCTTTCCAGTGAATGGATCAGTTCATCATACCGGTTCCTGAACATGCGCATGACATATTTATTCCAGGAAGGATATTGCAACTGTCAATTGGTGATAAGCCGGGAAGGGAACACGAACATTTCGGTCGACTCAACAGCGACTCCATGTGATGTACTTTTATTATTGAAATATGCGGCGGCGAGAGACATTGTGCATGTATCATTGCGCCGTACATAATTGAGCAATATTTCCCTGTCTTCTTTTTGCTGATAAACGCGAATCGACCCTTTAATAACGATCGGCAAAAATTTATGTACTGGCCTTCTTTAATAATGACATCTCCCTTGTTCAGGACAAGGATTTTTCCGTTTTCCAGAAGCTCCTGCTGCAAAGCCGGATCACCCAGAAAATTCAATTCCTTCAGATGATCATTATTGTTGCACATGATGAACTGCTGATAATTGAAAATAGCAAACCACCCGGGGTTTGATTGAAAAGAAGTATCAATCCCAGAGAAAATTATTCAATAGGCAGCAAATAACTGATCATTTTTTTCTCAGCCGTCCACCATTTCTTCGTCCCTGATCAGGGTCTTGAGTTGATCTGCGAGTTCGGGAGTCACGGTTACTCCATGCACTTCTTTTGCATGAACGGCGGCTTTTTCTAAAACTTCAGCTTCTGTTTTACCGGTAACCACACCTTTACAGTCGAAACCGGCATCAGCGCAATGTAGAGTTTTCATACATTTTAGTTTTGAAGACAATATTAAGTTTCGGTAATGGCATAAAACGGTATCAAAGATACAATCTGGGAAATTTTTTCTGGGGATTAAGGTTGGGTAATGCACATACTAATTACAAAAGGCAGCCTGGATTTATTGCATCGTATGATTTTTCCAATTCAAAGTAAACACATCAAAGGCGTTCAGCGGGGGCGGAGTATTGTCGAAAGAATTAATAAAATACTCGCCCGTAAGCGTCTGCTTATCAATGGTTATGCGTAAAAAACCCGGTTGTGAAGTATTATATTTTTCAAACACCACATCTTTCAATGTGGTTTGAAAAGGAACACTGATTTCACTTGTTCCGGTTTTCGGATTGTCTTGCAGTTTATGCATGCTTTTTGGTGCGTCTGCGTAACCTCCCGCCCCGGCAATCACGTATGGATAGAAATTCTTATTGATCTTGCGGGTAAACCGCTGGTAATTGTGCACGTGACCGGTGAAGACGGCATCAGGATAACGTTTTGCAGTTTGTGATGCCTGGTCGATTGCATCAAGCATATCCTGATATCCACCATGTACTGCATCGAGGGAGTAAGGAGGATGATGAAGTGTAAGCAACAGACATTTATTTTTATCCGCGCCGGATAATTGCTGAACAAACCAATCGTACTGGGGTTGGTTTTTCGATGAAGGATCATCCAGTGATCCGTCAACATTTGAATAAAGCCCGATGATTGTGGCGAAGGGAGTGTTCAGTACAAAATAGGGCCAGGGCTGATCCATCGTGTAACGATAGGGTGAATTGGGTGTCGTCTGGCGGCTGGGCGAGCAAAAGTTTTCAAAAAACCCTGTGAGCGATGGTTCTACAGGAAGCTTGTTAATGATCAAAGGATCACCATCATGGTTACCAGGAATTGCAAATATTGGAGCAGGGTAATATTTATATGGATCATAGAATTGTGGTAGGTAGTTTGCAGATTGTCCATTATAATAGATCACATCTCCCAGGTGAAAAAAAAATGAGGGGGCGATCCCATTGCTGCTTTGCTGGAATTGGTTTTCCATTTGTACTGCAATGGCATCCTGCACCTGCGTGCCGCTGATGCCTCCGGTATCACCTACCATGTGAAAAACGATTTTGCCTGACTGCTGGATCGAATTCATTTGCGATTTTGTAAGAAGATTCCCCAACTGATAAGACAGATCTGCTGGCTGAATATGATCAGGAGGAATCGGGAAAAAAGTTGGATGAGGGGAAAGGGGAGAAACCGGGCTGCCAAATTTTCTGCGGACTTTATTATTTTTATTTGATCGCGGTCGGGGTCGATATTTCATGGTGATAATTTTATAGAAATTTACCGCGAGTAATATTTTTTTCAAAACCATTAACACTTGTTAAAGAAAATTTTATTTTGGCGGGATGCATCCTACATGTTTTCTTGTAGAAAAAAGATCAGATTGCTGATCCTGATATAACAATGCCGGCTGCAACCTGTCTGATTTTAATATAAAGTTGAACAGGGACATACTTATTCATGCAATAAACAATCTTATTATCTTTAGACAAGACTTGCGTGCAGGGAATCTAATCACCAATAAAAAATATTAAAATGAATCAGACCAGACCGATTGCTTTTATTTTGGCCATTCTTATTTGTTTACCTTTTCAATCAGCATTTTCCCAGTCATCTTCCCGGTTCAGTGCAAATAAATATGTGAATGAAAAAGGTGACACGCTTTATTACAGGATGCTTTTTCCTGATGCAGATACAATGAGGAGATATCCGCTCGTGGTTTTCCTGCATGGAGCAGGCGAAAGAGGAAATGACAATGAAGCCCAGCTGAAATGGGGAGTTGGAAATTTTGCAACAGATGAGAATATGAGGCTCTTTCCAGCCATCGTTATCGCACCACAGTGCCCTGAAAAAACGAGCTGGTCCAGTTTTTCAAGAGGTGGAAAAGTCGAAGATATGCGTCTTCAACCTACTCCTACAAAACCAATGGAGCTGGTCATCGGGCTCATTCATCAACTGATAAAGAGCATGCATATTGATACCAACAGAATTTATATCACCGGACTTTCCATGGGAGGATTCGGAACTTTCGATGCGATAGAACGATATCCGGATTTATTTGCCGCTGCTGTTCCCGTCTGTGGCGGCGGAGATGTGTCGAGAGCCGCTTCGATCGCGCATTTACCGATCTGGATTTTTCAGGGTGCAGAAGATCCGGCTGTCAGTCCTGCCTACGCACTTGCCATGTTGGAAGCATTAACCAGGGCAGGAGCTCATCCCGGGTTTACTCAATACCCGGAAGTCGGACATTTTTCCTGGCTCGGTGCATACATCGACCCATTGATGATTGAATGGATGTTCAGGCAGCATAAGTAACAAAGTTAAAATCCAAATAAAAGTTTATGGAATTGGAACAGCCATAATATTCTCAATATATTTATAGCTTTTAAAATATCAAACATGAAGAAACCCCTCGGATTTATTCTGGTTGTTTTTCTATTCTCATCCTGTGAAACAAAAAAAACTTCTCTTGATATTACCGGAACATGGAAACTGCTTTCGGGTACGCTAATTGAAAATAATGTCGCTACAGTAACGGATTATACTAAGGACAAAGAATTTATCAAAATCATCAACGCTACACATTTTGCTTTTTTGGGTCATGATCTTAATCACGGAAAGGATTCTTCTGCATACTTTTCATCAGGGGGTGGACCCTATTCACTGACGGATAGCTCATACACCGAACACCTTGAGTATTGCAACGAAAGACAGTGGGAGCATAACGATTTTAAATTTACGGTCAGTATCAATAATGATACCCTACAGATTAAGGGGATAGAAAAGGTTGAAGGGACAAATGTCAACAGACTCAATATCGAAAAATACATTCGGGTTAAGGAGTAAAGCCAAACAACTGTTTCTGTTTTAAGACTTCCAGCCTCCGGCCAAGCTTTTTTCAACATTTTGTAAAAAAAATTTGCGCAAGTAGATACTTGCATATATATTTGCAAGCAAATACTTGCGCATTATATGGAAATACGAAGAGATGTTTTTCAGGCCATCGCCGATCCCACCCGTCGGAAGATCATCAATATGATCGCTTCGAAGCCCCAGAACCTGAATGCTATTGCCGAAAATTTTGAGGTGAGCCGGCAGGCTGTTTCACTGCATATCAAGATTCTCACGGAATGCGGACTCATCGCCATTACTCAACGGGGACGGGAGCGCTATTGCAATATTCAACCCGAAAAACTTTCTGAAGTGGCCGACTGGATCGAACCATTCCGGGAAATGTGGGAAGAACGGCTCACCCGCCTCGGTTTGGTATTGAAAAATATGGAAAGGAAAAAGAAATCATCCAGAAAAAAATAAAATCATCATGGAAACAAAACCTTTTGTTTTTGAAAAAACATTTGACGCTCCCGCATCAAATGTCTGGAAGGCCATTACCCAAACCGAACTGCTGAGACAATGGTTTTGGGATGTGCCGGAATTCGAACCGCGTGTCGGTTTTGAGTTCGGTTTTGAAAGTCAGTCCTGCGAAGAGGGAAATATTCACCTATGTAAGGTTACGGAAGTGATTCCGGAAAAGAAGCTTGCTTATTCGTGGAGGTATCCGGGTTATGAAGGCGATTCACTGGTCATTTTTGAATTGTTTGAAGAAGGAAAAAACAGAACCCGTTTGCGCCTTACGCATGCCGGCCTGGAAACTTTCCCGCGTAACCTGATGGCAAAAAAAGGCGTTGCCGAAGGCTGGTCCTATCTTATCAGTATCTCGTTACAAAATTTTTTGGAGAAGGATTTGACTCAATCCATTTCATGAACAATTAAAATCAAACAAAATGAAACAGACAGATTATCATTGCAGTATTACGGTAAGCAAAAGCGCTGAAGAATCTTTTACAAAAATCAACAGTGTTTCATCCTGGTGGACGGAAAACCTGGAAGGAAGTTCACGCAAATTGAACGATATTTTTACTATCCGGTTCGGAGAAACTTTTGTAACGATGAAAATCATCGAATCAATTCCGAATAAAAAAATATTGTGGCAGGTGACCGATTGCCGCCTCCATTGGTTAAATGACAAAAAAGAATGGAATGCCACAAAAATTAACTGGGAGATTTCGAATAAGAATGGTTTAACCCATATCAACATGACACATATCGGCCTGGTTCCGAAAATCGAATGTTATAAAGATTGCGAAAAAGGATGGAATTTTTATGTGGGAGAAAGCCTGTTCAAATTGATTACTGAGGAAAAAGGGCTTCCTGAAAAGAAAATTAAATCCCAACAAGTCTCAATGTAGAAAAAAATACCAGGTGTAAAAGTTTCCAAATTCTGGCGGCTATATATTGCTGTTAAAAAATTTATAAAGTATTTGTATATCAGCCTTATAGAAAGAAAAAGCAAAGAAGATTTTCTCTCTGGTACTATATTTGGTCAGATGATGGTATGAAAAGAATAAATTTAATCATCGCAGGTATTGCTATTCTCGTTTTACTTCATTGTTCGTCTTACGCTCAGTATTACACAAAAAACCAGGTTTCACCCGTAAGGGTTGGAAGCACTATTCTTAATTTAGGAATAGGAGCGGGAGCGGATTACAAAAATGATTACTACAATACTCCATTTGGTGCAAAAATGGCTATAGAATGGGGGCTTTGGCAGGCGGGTCCGGGCGTGATCACTTTGGGTGGAGAAACAGGAGGGTCTTTTTCAAATGACAGATATTATGGTGACCGTCGGCCTGAAACAATAGTTTTTGCAGGAAGATCAGCCTGGCATTATGGATGGAAGGTCAGAGGGCTTGACACTTACGGAGGGCTGTCTGCAGGGATAGGCATTCATCATTACGAATATAACGGTGATGTATACCAGTCAGGAACCGAAACGATCCCGGTGCTGGGAGCATTTGTCGGAGCTTCTTATTTTGTTTCACCTCATTTTGGATTTAACTCCGAAATGGGTTTTGATATAACAAATTTTCAGGTTGGAGTTGTTTTTAAATTAAATTAATACCATAAAGTTGATGCGAAGAAAAATAGAAACGAAATAAGACTGAAAAGATAATTTTTCTTTTTTTTATGAAGGCGTCCAATTTCCGGGATGCCTTTATTTTATCAGTTTTTTTTCCTGGTAAACATCCTGATAATTCTGTCTGCCGGTCCTCTGAAAATAATATAGGGAAGGAGGGCCAAACCAAATGCCACAAGAATTGATTCCAGCGGATAAAACCTGTTCTGTTTTTTTAATCCGTAAATAACAATCAACTGGTAAATGATATCCAGGATTGTTCCAATAATAAAAATCTTCCCAACGTCTTTCCAGGCTTCCCTGACAATTTCTTTACGCTGGCCCTTAGTCGCCATAAGCCTCCACAGGTAAGGAACCTGTTGGTTTTTTGCATCACGGAACCCTGCCCGGATGGCGAAGATCAGCGACATAAGCGGCTGGAGCAGGAAACGCAGGTGCATCGGCCCCTCGGTCCTTGCCACCAGGTTGTTCCAGATTCTTGTAATTAAGTCTGCCATATTGGGACATAATTTGAATGGTTCAATTATTTAATGAATGCAAAGAATACATCAATTCATCCTCCACAGCTTAACACAAGATACCGTTAATTTTCCCAATTCTGCCATTGGGCAAATGCCGGTTTGAAAACCGCAGGTAAATCTTATTTTGATTCCAAATTTCTTTCGTGATAAACATCTATGATAAAATATTGAGAGTTTCCGAACAATACCGGCAGTTTGCCTGCGGAGAATCGCTTATCACCCTGTATTCCTGCGGACTCAAAAATAAGTATGAAGAGGTCTGGAGTGACTATAATTACATCATATACGTGGTCGAAGGCAGAAAGATCTGGCATACTGCCCATGGTTCCTACGATTTGCAGGAAGGCAGTTGTGTATTGGTGAAGAAAGGGGCGAGCATAGTTGAACAATTTTTTGATACCGAGTTTTGTATGATCCTTTTTTTTATCACTGATGAATTGATTTATGATGTGTTGAAAAGCAAATCAGGACCTGTTCATAAAGCAGCAAAAAAAGATGACACTGTTTTCCCTATAGAAAATAATGCGACCATTGATACTTTTTTTAAATCCATGATGCTCTATTTCAGCGCCAGCCGGGATCCCGATCAATCTTTGTTGGAGTTAAAATTCAGGGAATTGATTCTTACTATAGCCGATAACCCTGCGAACAACGATCTGTTAATTTATTTTCACTCTTTGTTGCGGGAGCCACGCGCTGTATCATTGCAAAGAGTGATGGAAGATAATTTTTACTTCAACCTGAGCCTTGAAGAGTTCGCCAGGTTAAGTTCGCGCAGCTTATCTGCATTCAAAAGAGATTTTCAGCGACTCTATCATACTTCTCCCGGCAAATGGCTGAAGGAAAAAAGATTGAATCATTCCATGCACCTGCTCACCAACCTCGGTAAATCAGTTTCAGAAACCGCATTCGAAGGAGGATTTAAAAATACTTCTCATTTCAGTCGCGCATTTCGTCAGCGATTCGGCGCTTCTCCGGCTTCAATAAAACTTAAAACTGCTGTTTGAGCTTTTCAGTCATCATTCTGGACTCCATAGCAATGTCTCTCCTTAATTAGCGGTCTACCTTTGTGCTCCTAAAAAAATAAAACCTTATCACAATGAGTACAAAAACAATTCAGGGACAACTATGGAGCGCGGCTCCGTCGTATTGGTCGCAACATTTTGAACCATGGTTCTTACCTCTCTATAAAAAAGCATTAGAGCAGTTAGAGCTGAGCGAGGAACATTTAGTATTGGATGCAGGATGTGGTGCGGGACTTTTCACTTATCTGGCAACACAAACCGGGGCCGATGTGGTTGGCGTTGATGCTGCTCCGGGTTTGCTTGAAGTAGCAAAGAGACGGAACCCGTTGACCAGTTTTTTGGAAGAAGATCTTGAATCGCTTCCATTCAGCGACAACACTTTTCATGTCGTTGCGGGATTCAATTCATTTCAGTATGCAGGCAATTTTGAAAATGTTTTGAGAGAGGCGAAGAGAGTATTGAAACCTGGTGGCAGACTGTTGATCGGCATCTGGGATAAACCGGAAAAAAGCGATGCAACCTATATTTTGAAATCGATCAGTTCATTGTTGCCTCCGCCTCCTCCGGGAACGCCGGGTCCCTTTGCCCTTTCAGAAGATGGCAAAATGGAGGCCGTTCTGGATCTCGTTGGCCTGACACCCGTGTACAAAACCAGCGTGCCCTGTCCTACACTGTATAACACGCTCGAGGATGGCCTCAAGAGTTTTATGGGAACCGGACCCGCTGCCGCCGCGGTAAAGGGCAATAGCAGGCAGACTGTCGAAGAGACCATTGCCCGGGCCTTTAAGCCGTTCCGGCTGGTTGATGGTTTTCATTTCCTGCAAAATCATTTCCTGCTGTTCATCGCCCGGAAATAATTATTCGGATATGCTGCTACGTTAGTATAATCAATTCCCGGAAATAGGTGACCGGCAATCCAAAGACAACTTTCTTAAGAAAGCGGTTCTTTCAGCATTGCCGGTTTATTACCGATTCTCACGTTCCTGCTGTCCAATTAAAATCAAAACACATTCTACAACAGAATAAAACAAACCTCTATATGATCTTCATGAAATCTATAATCCGTCAAACGGGTAGTATCACCGGTATAATCATTAGTCTTCTTCTTATGCTGATTTTCATTCCACCTCATGGTAAGGCGCAATCCAATATCAGCGGAATAATTGTAGGGAAGAAAAATGAGCCCATAGCCAAGGCCAGTGTGGTATTGCTCATGGCAAGAGATTCCTCGCTGGTGAAAGGAACATTCTCTGCAGAAGACGGCCTGTTCAGTTTTGAAGATATTTCCGATGGAGAATATCTTATCAGCGCCAGTTTTGTTGGATTGCAACAAGTCTATTCTTCCCCATTTAGTATTAAGGATCGAGATAAGAATCTGGGCAAAATCATTCTTATTGAAGCAAGGACTGAAATGAATGCAGTCACGATTGTCGGGAAAAAATCGATGTATGAACAGAAGCCGGATCGCCTGGTCATTAATGTGCAGAACAGTGTTGCATCTACGGGAAGTTCTGCATTGGATGTGCTTGAACACTCACCCGGCGTTGTCATCGACCGGCAAAAAAATTCCATATCCCTCAAGGGGAAGGAAGGAGTTACCCTGATGATTAATGGAAAAATAAATTACATGCCTGCTGATGCTGTGGTGGAACTGCTTCAGGGCATGAATTCAGGAAATATCGAGAAAATTGAATTGATTACCGTACCGACGTCCAGACTGGATGCAGAAGGTAATGCGGGATATATCAATATTATTTTAAAGAACACAAATCAATTCGGTACCAATGGTTCTTTTTCTGCCACATGGGGATATGGTGAAGGATGGGTAAGCGCAGCTGATCTTAACTTTAATCATCGCAGGGAGAAGATAAATATTTATGGAAATTTTTCCTATTCGCGCGTTAATAAACCCCTGCCTGTTTTTTTAAATTCTAAAGTGTCGAACCAGGGAATTATTTTGGAAACACATTTTTTAGGCGGAAGAACTGAAACGACAGAATTACTCAATGCCAGGATCGGGATAGATTATCAGGCCGGCAAAAAAAATGTATTGGGTGTTCTGGTTACTGGATATCAGAGAAGATATACTCAAACTGAAAATAATGAGGTTTTTATGTTGAAGAATAATCAGCCCGACACCAATGTGAAACAATCCAATAGTGAACTGAATAACTGGAGGGATATCACTGTGAACCTGAACCTGCAACATGATTTTGACAAGGACCGCCGCCTGTCAGTAAATCTCGATTATATGTATTTTCATAACAACCAGCCTGTCTTTTATCATCGGGCATACTTCAAAAGCCCTGGAAATTTTGTATATGACGAGACCCAAATGAGTTCTAAAATCACGCCGATCCGTTTTTGGATCGGGGCTCTTGATTATTCCCAAAAAATGGGCAGTCATTTTTATCTTGAAACAGGAGTAAAAAGAACTGATGCTGATTTTCTAAACGATCTCGGCTTAAAGAAATTTGAACAGGGGTCCTGGTTGACCGATTCCTCTCAAACTGCAAAATATCGGATGAACGAAAACTATTCGGCGATTTATGCATCTCTGAATATGACCATGGATAACAATAACAAGGGTAAAATCGGTTTGCGTTATGAATATACTAATTCCAATCTGACCACAGGCGACAATGAGAATCTCGTCGACAAACACTACGGAAATTTATTCCCTGTCATTAGTTTTTCACATAAATTAAATGAGATCGCTTCATTCAACCTTTCTTATAATATACGCATCACAAGGCCTACATTTAATGATCTTGCGCCTTATATATATTATCTGAATGAAACTACCGTGATAACCGGAAATCCTGCACTTCAGCCGGCACTCACCAATACCCTGCAGGCTGACTATTCTTTTAAGAAATATACTCTCTCTCTTTCTTTTAGCAGGGAAAATCATTCCATAGCAAGTTTTCAGCCAACAGTCGATTCTCTGGCCAATAAAGTTGATTTGACTCCTGAAAACCTGGACAATCAAAAACTTGTATCTGTCCTTATTACAGTTCCCCTGGAAGTGAGTAACTGGTGGAGCATGCAATATAATCTGAGCGGAATCTGGCAACAGGTTATTGTGGGAGGCAACAACCCTTTAAAGAATGCGCAGTTAAATATTAACTTCAATGCAACCGAAAGCTTCAGGTTTGCGAAGAATATTACTGCTGAAATTTCAGGATTCTATCAGTCGCCAAGGCTGGAAGGCGTTTATACCCAAAAAGGATATGGGTCGCTCGATATCGGGATAAAGAAAAAGCTGGCCGGTAAGAACGGATCGTTGATTTTTTCTGTGAGCAATATTTTGAATTCGCAGGATTATGTACTCACCACCAACCATCCTGAGAGGAACCTGGTCACTGATTTACGTATCGGGTTCGTACAAAGAACTTTCAAGCTCACTTACTCCCGTAGCTTTGGGAATAACAAAATATCGGAGAAGAGGGAACGCAGTACCGGCGCAGAAGAGGAAAAAGGGAGGGTACGATAACAGGGATGTGTATTCGCAATTAAAAAAAAAGTGCAAAGAATAATCTTTGCACTTTGATAAGGGCCCATTGAGGTAGTAAGCAACCTGCCGGGTGCTATTTACCGATCCGGACCTTTTCTACATACACAGGTATCAGCCCATGCGCTTCCTTGTGTGTGTTAACCAGGGCTGCAGAATCAGGCGCCTGAGCCAGGCACATCACAATGCCTTCCTTTTCATTGACCCAGTAGCTAATAAAATTTACGCCATACTTTTTCTGGATCCCAAGATCTTTCTGGTGTGCTGCAGCAACGTCTTGTGCACTTACCGCGCTTCCGAAAACATGCATATCAAGGAAATAATTTTTTTGCCTGGTTGCTTTAGCCATTGAGCCGCCCTGCACCAGGTAAATACGTTCAGGTAAGAGGCCATGTGCTTCTGCATGTGTTTTACGAACAGACTCAGAATCCGGCGAAGACACAAGGCAATATACATTTCCCCTGGTTTCATCAAACCAGAAGTTGATAAACTCCACGCCATATTTACCCTGGATCGCAAGATCTTTTTTATGGGCTTCTGAAACGGCTTCAAAAGTTACTTTTCCCGGCCCGAAATGATGGAAATCGATATACAGATTTCCCGAGATATTTTGGGGGATGGTCAAAGCCTGGTTTTTTTGACTGGTTTGGGCTTTCAGGCCCAAAGAAAGAAAACTAATAGCCACAAGAGTTCGGAAATGATGATACATTTTCATAATTGATGGTTTAAAAATTGGTGAATAAAAGATTTATCGGCTCGCGTGTATCCATCATGATACACGTGTTGTGATTTTTATTGGCAAGGGACTAGAAAGGCCGGGCAAGAATACCTGGCCTGTTGGTGAAACCTTTCTGATTGCTGCTGTCAATGAAAGAAAAACTTTTGAGGATTTTTGATTTGATTAGGTATAATGGAAAATGGCTGATTAGCAACGGCCATCTCATGTTGTTTTTCATTGCATCCTGACGACTTCGAAACAAGAATTTGTATTTACCTCCACCTTGCCTTTGCCGGGCTTATAGACAAAACGCGCAGCGGATTGAGCAGGTGCGCTATATCCCTGATCCGCATACAGAGTGATGCCTCCCGGCAAAGTTTCAAAGCGGAAAGATTTTGCTTTTATAGTATGATCGGTGCCCCTGATGTATACTTGGGTTGAGTCATATTGGTAAGAAGAAAGATATAGTCTGCTCGTTCCTTCCGGTCTGCTCAAAACTCCAATATATTCCGGACCTGTATTTCTTCTCCGGTGACCAGGTACTGAAAAAACCAGGGAGGTCTTTCTTTCTTTTTTGGACGTAAAAAGTGTCAGCAATCCCAGCATAATAAACCCTGGTATGTTTACTGTATTCATTTCTTTTTGGATAAGGTGATAAATTTTTTTTCTTTTTGTGGTTTCCCGGTTAGAGTTGGCGGGTGACTTCAAATTGAAAACTTCGTGAATAGCTGGTTGAATCATAGGAGCCATTTTCAGTAATTATTCCCGACATCCGGCCAGGTAATTGCTGAGAGCCCTCCAGGTTCAGTTGAAAAAAACGTTTGCTATCCCGGTATGAATATCTTGCCTGAAAAGTCTCGCCTTTGACAGAATATTCGCCTTCGCAGGTCTGCAGTTCCAAAACAATTACGGATGAATCAGGATCGCCTGTCAGAGAATAAAAAATGCTTTTACCGTCCGGCTGGTTGACAATGCCAATTACTTCCCCGCCCGAAATATTACCCACCCAGCACCCTGTGGCCGGGAATGTATCAGGTTCCCGGTTATTTTTTGCTGATAAAAAAAATGGAAACATGTAGCGCCATCCGGTCAGCCTGTTTTCCTCTGACGCGACAGTTGGTGGTTTCATATACTCGTGTTTTCGGTTAGATATCAACGATAGCCTGGTTCGCTACCGGGAAAATTAGAATTTCCCAGCACAAAAGTATATCATGTTAAGACCCCGGCTGAAGGGAAATAAACGATTGGCAGGATTCTTCTTTTTTACGGGCCCGGTGGGTATCCCATCGGAAGGGTTAATGTGGAAATGTGAAAATTGGGTTCCTTTAATTTTTTTAATGCACATTTAGAACTCAGCCTATCCATCATAAGATATGAACCTTTGAAAATTTCATTTTCACATTAGTATTTGAAGGATTCCTTTACTTTGGAGAGGAATAATTCTTTTTTACGCCGGCTCACTTCAATTTCCATCCCATTGCTCATCACCACTGTGCCGCCTTCGCCGCGAATGTATTCTTTGATATGCATCAGGTTAATAAGAAAAGATTTATGGATGCGGAGAAATGTTGTATCAGACAATAACTTGTCATAATCAAACAGCGGTTTGGAGATCATGATATTTTTGTTGTTAATGAGGCGGAAAATGGTATAACTCCTCTGGGCTTCGCAATAGATGATCTCTTCCAGTTTAACAATGGTAAAACCTTTCAATGTGGGCAGGCAAAGTCTCATCTCCATCGGAGTTCCTGCTTTAGTGATATTATGAAGCAGGGCTTCTGTCTGCCCGGGGCTTTTTTCCTGCTTCATTCTTTTCTTTACTCTTTGCACTGCTTCCACGAGCCGGTCTTCATCAACAGGCTTCATTAAATAATCCACAGCGCTGAACTGCAGTGCCTGCAGCATGTATTCATGATGTGCCGTTACAAAAATTACTTCAAAATTTTTCACAGTCAGTTCGGCAAGCATTTCTAGCCCGCTCTTACCCGGCATTTGCACATCAAGAAATACAATATCGGGATGGATTTCATCAAGCCTGTGTTTTGCCACATCAACGCTGGCGCAACAGGCGGCTATTTCCACTTCAGGGCAGTTTAATTCGAGTAGTTTTTTTAGTGTACGGATGCCATCCGGTTCATCATCGACAATAATTGCCTTCATATATAAATTTTATTGGTGATCATATTGAAACGCAAAAAAGCACAAGTGCCTGTTTTGTTATGATTCTCCTCCTTCAGGTCTGAGAGGGTAAGAGTGCAACCGAGATCATATTTTTCATTCATTATTTTAATGCGGTTTCTCAGGTTACTTAATCCTACCGACTGGTGCGTGGTATTACATTTTCTCTTGATCTGCTCGGCCCGGTTTATCCCGATGCCATTGTCTTCGATACGACAGCAGATCGTATGCCCCACTTTTGAAAAATGGATGGTTAATTTCTTTTTGCCCCTTTTATTCATCAGCCCGTGCCAGATTGCATTTTCTGCCAGTGGCTGGATCATCAGTGTGGGAATCAGCGTTTCTTCCCGATCAATATCCGGATCAGCAATGATTCGGAAAGTGAAAGAATCATCGAAACGAAGTTTTTCCATCACGAGATAGGTTTCCAGGTGTTCCAAATTTTCATACAGCGTGGTAAATATTTCTCTTGATTGGTTGAGAGTTGTCCTGATCATGTCAGCAAACTTGCTGAGGTAGCGCGATGCTTTTAGCTGTTCATCACTCAGGATCATTCCTTTGATACTGTTGAGACAGTTAAATATGAAATGCGGATTCATCTGTGTCTGAAGTGCAGATAGCTGTGCTTCCGCCAGCTGCTGGTTGATCAAAGCAATTTCTTTCCGGTTTATTTCGAGCGATTGCTCGGATTGTATTTGTTTGATTTTATTCGCTACCAGGGTAGCTACCGTGGTGAGAATCTTAAGATCTCTTTCTTTAAAAAAATCAGGGAGGTGATGCTCGGAGTCAATGATGCCGAGTAATTCATCATCATGAATAATGGGAACTGTGATTTCACTTAAACGACGCATATCATCAACCCGGTATCGTTTGTCCCTGCTGGTATCTCCCACCACGATGGGTTGCATGGTTTGCATTACATGTCCTACCAGACCCTGACCCGGAACAACATCGAATGCCGATAAAGCGATGACATCAGGCGAACCCTTGGGTCCGTATGCTGCTTTCTGAATCATCCTGGTCCGGTCATCATTCCATAGGTAGATGATGCAGTCGACATAGCCCAATCGGCTGATCAGGTTTTGCATAACATCCCACAATACTTCATCAACAGAATTTTTTTCTTTCAATGAGGAAGAAAAATAATTGATGATTTGCTCGAGCTCGAACCTGTTTTTATATTCTTCAGCGATGAGTTCCTGTGCCTGCGCTTTTTCTCTTTCATGTTTTCTGACGGAATTGACTCTGGTTTTGTAGATTAAGAAAATGGTGCTCATAACGAAGACTGCAACGAGCATTATGAACCAACCCATCAACCAGAAAGGAGGCCGGATATAAACATTTAAAGTTCTTACCTGTTGAGGCCAGTGATTGTTTACAGAAAAAAGTTTTACCTCGATAGAATGCCATCCTCCCGACAAATTAGTCAGTGTGATGGAACTTTGGTCATTGATTTGATTCCAACTTGTGTCTAAACTACCCAAGGATCTCCAGGCAAACCGGTTTTCTTCCGGATCAGTGTAATTAATCGTATTGAAATCAATGGTTACATCATTCTGATTGTAGGTCAGGCGAATCTCCCGGGGAACAGGGGAAATCAGCGAATCATGTGTACTGACCTTTTCAATGAAAAGGGACGGGGTTTTTTTATGCAAAGCGGAAGCATCTGGAACAAAGGAAATCAGGCGGTGTCTTGCACCAATGTAAAAACGATTGGATTGCTTATCATAAAAACTTCCTTTCTTCAATGTAGTAATGGCTACTGATGGCAGGCCATCAGCATAGGTAAACTGTTTGACAGTATAATGATCAATATTAAAAGCAGAAATACCGTTGTCGGTGCCCATCCAGATATTATTTTCAATAATGGGCGAATTGGTAATCGTATTTCCATCGATAAGATTATTTTCTTCCTGTCGCAGGAACATGCTCTTTGTCGTGCAATTAAATTCTATGATTTCATTATCGAATGACGAAAGCCACAAATTGTTTTGTGCATCGCGATCGAGGATGAACATATAATTCCGCAGCAATTTACTCACCCTGGGATAGGGAATCAGCGTATCTACATGCTGGGTTTTTACATTCCAGCGACAGATTCCGTCGCCGGCGAGCCAGATATTGCCCTGCAGATCTTCTGCAATGCTGAATACAAAAGTGATCCTGAGCAGAGGGTTATCAGCAGGAGAAATTTCAGAAAAAGTCCTGCTTTCTCGGCTGTAACGGATCAGGCCGTTTAGCTTTCCAAAAGAAATCCAGATATTTTTTTTTGAATCTTCAAAAAAACAATTCGAATTAAATTCCTGGGCCCAGGAAAGGGATTGTGGAATATGGAGCCGGCCATAATGATAATTTTTTTTATTTAGCCACAGGATGCCATGGGCCGTTCCGATCCAGAGCGTATCCTTATTGTAGGGAAAAATATTCACAACAGTGTTGCTGTATTGATCAAGCGGAGTGAATTGGATTTTATTCTTAATGTGGCGGGATTTTTTGTCCAATATCAACAGGCCTCCTTCATTCTGTAGTCCAAGAAACAGGGACGAGTCTTCCATAAAAATGCTTCTGATTTCATGATTCAGGAGATAGGGAAAGTCAAGGGAAAGATCCGTTACTGAAAAAAAGGAGCTGTGTAGATTTTGTTTGTACAAACCATCGGCCGTTCCGATCCAAAGCCTGCTTTCCCGGTCTTTGAAAATGGTCGTACAAACACTTCTTTCAAAATATTTTTTCCCATCACAGGTAAGGGTCATCGTCTCCGGATTGTAGTGCAATAAATAAAAGCCGCTGTTCTTGCAGGTAATGACGAGGGTACTGTCGTTGATAAAGGTGAGTGAACTTCTCCATCCCAGCTCTGCGCTTACTGAAAAAGGCATGGGACTTGAATTTCCTTTTTGCAGGTTCATATTCGTCACTTCAATGGCATTCTTATCAATGTTCAAAATGAATAAATCCCAATTATTACCCGGCCAGGTAGTTCTCATATTTCCTGACGGATCAGTGATTGCTTTTTTCAGGTATTGTTTTTTTGCAACATAGAAAGTATCAATTCGGTTAACAGATGCATTGTAAATGCTTCCGAATAAACTGTTTTGCTGAAGAGTGGAACCATCTGCCAGGTTTTGAAGCCAGCCTCCGAATAAGAATTCTATTTTTCCGACATCCGGTGGCAAATGATGATCATAACGCAGGATCAGTTGGCCTGATGAGTTAAATACATAGAGTCCGGTCCGGGTAGAAACAATATAATTTCCTTTTTTATTTTTTACAATGTCATTGACATGATTGGCCCAGAAATAGATAGATGAATCGCAGGGAACAATGAATTGATTATAGACTCCGCTGCTGGAATTATAACTAAATGCTCCGCCGCGGGTAGCACCCATGATCTCATCGGAGTTCTGAGGGTGCATTGAAACCATCAGGTTATCCGGTAATGGGGAATGTGGTGAACCCTTGAAGAGGGCCTGAAATGATTTACCGTCAAAACGATTAAGCCCTTTGTGGGTAGCGATCCATATAAATCCTGAAGAATCCTGAACGATGCCTGAAACGTAATTATTCGACAAGCCCTGCAGGCGGGTGTACCTGATAAAATTGCTTTCATCAAGATCCTGGGCCTTCAGGTGGTTCCCGGTTAGCAGAACAATGAGTGAAAGCAACGCAACACCGTACTGTTTGAATAAGGTCATCGAGGAGTACTTGCCTTTTGATTGTTCTCAAAGTTACACACTTGCAGCAGAAAAGCGCTGTTGCGTGGACCTCGTTGTCAGGCCTGTTCCTTTGGGAAAGCTGAATACCTTTTTCGTGTTTTCCATGCTGCCGTTCGGTGAAAATAACAAGTAAATTTATTTTTAGTGACAGGATACTCATTTCCCGTTGGGTAAAGCAAAAGCGCCTTTGGGAAGCGGGCGCTTTAAAAAATTCAGTTCTGATGCATCAGTTTCCCGATTCAGATTATCAGGCTTGCTGCTGTTTTAGATAATTTATTTCAACCCGTAAACGACCACCTGGTTTGAGAATGTCGGCAGATATACATGACCGTTAGCAATCGTGGGAGAGCAGAATTTGGAAAAATTGCCGGGATAGTCACCGCTGCTTTTACTGCTGTTCCAAAGTTCTTTGGTGATGTCGCTCGCATCAAATGCTCTTAATATACCGGGGCATACAGCGCTGTTGGCATCGCCACTGCTGGCATACCAGGCCCATAAAATGCCCGTGCCTGCAGCCGTTCCATTGGAAGATACCGAGAGATCTGCGCCGGAATATCCGCCCGGACCGGGAATCGGAGAAACAACCTGCTGATTGGTAAACATGTTGCTGCTACGGTCAAAAGGGAGTGCGCGCAACTGATCGTTCTCTGACCATACGTACACCCATTCATTCGAACTTCCCTGGTAATATGCAGGCTGGCTATGCAGGTTTACATTGAGAGGAATTGTTTGTTGGATTTGATTTGAGGAAGAAGAATAACCGCCCATATTGTCCTTATTCAACAGGTAAATATTCCCATCTTTGCAACCCGTGAAATAATAATTTGAATTTGGGATCAGTAAAGTACCCATCACACCATAATCAAGGTCATTGCTGTTAAGATTTAAATAATTTGCGGGGGTGAAAAAACTACTGACTTGTAATGTGGAACCCGAAGGGGTCAGCTTTAAAGCGCTTTCACCACGGTCTGTCAGGTCAGCGGGATTGGGATTTGGGTTATTTTCATCGGTACCGTTGCTTGAGGGGGTAAAAAGATTTCCCTGCCCGACGGTGCCATTGCCCGTGGTAACATAGAGATTGCCCTGCGCATCGGCTGCCATGCCCATGCCACTTTCCCAGATACCTCCGTTTTCTCCGTTCGGCGTGTCATTGTAGACTATTTTTTGCGCAAGCGTTTTCGCATCATAACCCAGAATCCAGCCGTGATAAGGATTCCAATCACAATGGGATGCATAGGTAATATACACAGTGCCATTTACGAGGGTGAGTCCCTGACGCTGGTTGCCGCGCCTGGGATCAAAGCTGACTGTATTGCTGACACTGCCATCACCAGATCCGGTTACACTCGCAGTAATTATCACCGGGCTGCCCGCTACTTCACTGCCGTTGAGAATATTCACAGCATGCAAATGCTGCATGAACTGACTACCATCTGTGCTCCGGGCTACAAAATACATGATCTGCGATGCTGAATCGATTACCGGGGTACCGATGATTCCTATGTTATGCGTGATGTCGCCGTATGGGTTGCACCATCCGGAGGACATATCACCTGAGTTCGCCGGTCTCATACCCGGAACAGTATAATTTTTTTGCCAGTATAGTTGCCCGTTATCTCCATCGTATGCGTAGACTGAATTGTTCACTGTAGCAATAAATACCACATTATGACTGGCCGAATTAATAGAGAGGTTGCCAACCATCAAAGGCTGGGCATATACCTGGTCGTCGACCGCAAGCGTAAATTGTTTTCCAAACTGTGATGTATTCACGTTGGCAGTTGTCAAACTGGTTTCATGGTTATTCAGTCCCGCTCTCGTATTGTCATTGTGCTGGGTCAGCACAGAAATGTGCTGCGAATTGGGACCATGTGGTGGTGGCGTACTTGTTGATCCTTTCTTTGAGCAATATGTAAGAAAAATCATTGGCACAATAAGGCAAGCTGGTATTTTTTTCATATGTCATTTATCTAATCCTTAAAAATAGCCTGTTTATTTTATTATACATAAAGTTCAGAAAGTTATTTTGCGAACCAGGTTATTTTGATAATCAGCAACGTATATAGCATTATCCGGATTTGAGACTGCCACTCCGTATGGCCTGTAGAATGAAGCCAGTGTGTCCCGGCCATTTGCTGAACCGCGCTCTCCGCTTCCTGCGAGGGTAGTGGTTACGCCTTCCGGGCTGATTTTTCTGATCCGGTTGTTTCCGACATCTGCTACATAAAGATTGCCCATTCTGTCCAACGCAATTCCCGCCGGATGAGAAAAGGAAGCAGCGGGACCCCTGCCATTGGCATAGCCCCTGGTTTTACTCCCCGCGAGCGTGGATACGACCCCGTTAGGGTTTATTTTCCGGATCATGTTATTGTAGGTATCAGCAACATATACATTACCTGCCGGATCCACTGCAATGCCTCCGGGGAGATAAAAGGAAGCAGAAGACCCGGTTCCATCTTTTGATCCCGGGGCACCTGGTTTTCCCGCCAGGTCAGTTACTTTGCCTTCCGGGCTGATTTTTCTGATCACATCATTTCCTGCATCTGCCAGGTACACATAACCGTTAGTATCGACAGCAATGGCCGCTGGATTGTCAAATTGGTATGTACTGTCACGACCCTGAAGAGAATGGCCGACAATTCTTCCGGCCGGTGTGGTTACGGATCCATCCGGGCTTATTTTGCGAATGAGGTTGTTATGAGTATCCGCTACATAAATATTGGCTTTTCTGTCAACAGCGAGTGCAGCCGGGAAGAAGAATGATGCAGCAGTCCCCCGGCCATCGGCAGATCCTGTTTCCCCGCTCCCTGCGAGCGTAGATACGACGCCGTTAGGAGTTATTTTTCGGATCAAATTGTTCCGGGAGTCAGAGACATATATATTACCTTTATCATCTGTAGCCAGCCCCATCAGGTTGGAAAAAGAAGCATTTATTCCTTCTCCATCTGCCCGGCCCATCTTTCCAGTGCCGGCAAATGTTGTTACCTCGGGATATTTCCTGTTATTGCAGGCGATAAGCAGGGTTATCCCTGCCAGGATTGCGAATAATCCTTTCTTTATAAAGCCAATCGAACGAATCATGAGGGTTTTTTTGGTGATTTTCTAAAACTAAAATAAATAACTGTTTTGAATTCATGCTGTTTTACGTCTATAATATTTGCTGTAGCAGGACAATAGCGCAAATGGTTCATCCGATACGGGTTGTAATCGGCCAATGTCAGACGGACAACTTTTAATACTTGCTTATTTTTAGCAACCGGAAACTTAGTAAAACGCAATTCATTTTTTAACTTTACTTATGACTTTTTCTGCAGGCGAAACTTCCGGATTATAAAGATTATTGCGAATTTAAGTTATGATGAACCGTTTCGCGCCTGATCAGGCTAGATGGGACAATATCAGGCTTGTCAGTTCCGAGTCCTTCCAAAACCGTCAGCGCATGCAGGGCTGATTTCTAAAGAAAATTTATAGTGAATGGAAAAGTGCATCTCAGATGATTGCACTTGCCCATCTGCTCTTCAATATTGTTAAGCGTCAGTGAAGAATGCGAAACTGCTATAAATTATGATATTGCTATTTTATGAAACTCACATCCTCATTCTGCTGCATTGCTATCTTATTCCTCTGCATTACGGAGGCAAGGAGTCAGATCATTAGCACCATTGCAGGAAATGGAACACTCGGCTATAGTGGTGATAACGGGCCGGCAATATCAGCCCAGTTCAATTACCCTTATGGCATGGCCATTGATAATGCCGGCAACCTATATGTAACCGATTATAATAATAATGTGATTCGTAAAATCACCACTGCAGGTGTGATTACAACCTTTGCAGGAAACGGAACGGCAGGATATAGTGGCGACGGAGGACCTGCAACTCTTGCACAGTTATCCGGGCCAAACTCATTGACTTTCGATAATGCCGGAAATCTTTATTTTACTGACTCTAAGAATTCTGCTATTAGAAGAATTAGCACTGCGGGCATTATTACCACCTTTGTTCAGACCGGATTGAGTACCCCTTATGGAATCGGAATCAGCAATGCAGGTGATCTTTATTACGCTGATAATTCCAATTCCGTCATCTTGAAGGTCAGTCCAGCTGGAGTTATAAGCAGGGCAGCGGGAGACGGCACAGTTGGATATACCGGCGATGGAGGACCTGCTGTCGCCTGTAAACTCAGCTATCCCTATGGCCTTGCAGTAGATCAGGCAGGCAATGTGTATTTTGTGGACTACGGCAATAATGTAGTTCGTGAAATTGATTGCGCCGGAATTATTCATACGATTGCAGGAAACAGCATTAAGGGATATTCGGGAGACGGTGGGCCTGCAACGGCGGCACGACTGAATCCTGTTGGGTTAGCGACGGACAGAATCGGCAATCTATATATCGCCGATTTTGGATTTCACGTGGTAAGAAAGGTCAACACTATCGGCATTATCACGACTATCGCGGGCAATGGCACGCCCGGATATAGCGGCGACGGAGGCCCCGCTACAGCTGCACAATTGAATAATCTTTACGGTGTAGTTGTGGATAACACCGGAAATATTTATATCTCCGATGATTCGTATAATGTGATCAGGAAAATAACCGGAACACTTCCACCCCCACCTCAATTGCAGCCTCAACCCATGGATACTACCATTTGTGCAGGCGCCAGCCTCAGCTTTTCTGCTAATGCAGGCACTCAGTTTACTTATCAGTGGCAGGTAAATAGCGGAAGCGGGTGGACGAATCTTAATAACGATAATACCTATGCGGGAACGAACACGGACGTAATCAGTATTGGCGCTGCACCGCCAATGCTAAATGGTTATCAATTTCGCTGTGTTATTTCAGATCCCTGTGGTTTTCTTTTGGCTTCTTTACCTTCGGGCCTCACGGTGAACCCGCCGCTGTTTGCTGCAGGGATAAGCATCATTGACTCTCCTGCTGCAGTTTGCACGGGAGACCCGATCCGCTTTATCGCAACCCCCATACACGGTGGTGATAATCCTCAATATTTCTGGACGCTCAATGGAAAGAGTGTGGGAGGTAGTGATTCGATCTACCTGAATAACAGCATTGCAAATGGTGATGTGGTGAGTTGTCAGTTGTTAAGTGATGCATATTGCACATTTCCTCTTCAGGTCATGTCGAACAGCATCGTCATTCAATCCATCACAGTGGGTTCGTCAGTAAGCATTGGTTCCTCTGCAAACAACATCTGTAGCGGAACTCCCGTCAATTTTGTAGCTACTCCGGTAAATGGTGGTAACTCTCCTTCATTTCAATGGCAGGTCAACGGAGAGAAAGTTGGAACAAACAGCAACCAATATACGAGTTCATCTCTGAAAGACCAGGATGTGGTAAGCTGCATTATGACAAGTAGCGTCGGTTGTACATTGCCGGTAGTGTGTGCCAATCCCGACACAATGACGGTGTATGCTACACCCGTAGTGTTTGCAGGAAATGATACAATCATAATTGGCGGAAAAAGTATACGACTGGCCCCCACAGTTACCGGAACTATTGCCAGTTATCAATGGACCCCTTCAACCGGCCTGGATAATCCTTCCATTGCCAATCCCGTGGCCAGTCCGGCCCACAGTTCCACCTATGAATTGGAAGTGACAACTACGGATGGCTGCGATGGATCAGACAAAATTACCATTGAAGTTTTTTATGGATTGCATATGCCGAATGCTTTTACACCCAATAACGACGGCAAAAATGATGTATTCAGAATACCTCTTTCCTACCCGGTAAAACTAAACAGCTTCTCTATCTACAACAGGTGGGGCAATAAAGTTTTTACCACTTCTGATGTCAGCCAGGGCTGGGACGGAAGCTGGAATCATCAACTACAACCGTCCGGTACTTATGTCTGGGAGATCGATTATTTTGATATTATATCAGGGAAAACAGCCCATAACAGTGGAACAGTGGTTCTTATCAGGTAAGAAAGAATCTCCGAACTGATAAAAATCTCCATTTAGGTATTTTGTCAGCTTTAATTTGAAAATGAATTAGCGACCCTCCCTCTCTTCCGGATGGGCACTTATTTCCCAGCTTGCAACAGGTCCGTCAACAATTCTAAAAAGCGGATGGCAATTGAAGGATTTTATTTTCCTGATTTCTTTATATTTTTTTGGATCACGGGTGCTCAGTTTTTTCATTAAATGCTTTATTTCATAATCTATTTGTCCTCGTGTGATCTTTATGGTTATTGGCTTGCTGTCCCAATTTATTTTTTTTCTGTTGAAATTGTATTGTCTTAGTGAGGCTTCGTGAAATACCGCCACCAGGTATTGATCGATAGCATCAGCAGGATTTTCGGATAGCTTAAATCTGTTTAACTGGGGATGATTTAAATATCCCTTTGTTTCGCCTAGCAAAACTTTTTTTGCCAGAAGGGTTTCTCTCCATAAGGCAACCAGCCCTTTTGCGTCGAGGTATTTGGGATGTATTGACCAGATTCTCATTCTTCACATCAGTGGATTCGGTGATTTGAAATTAATGATATTTTGAATCGGTCGCCACCTTTTTTATTTTATTTGGTCGGGCAAGTGAAACCGGTTTTTTATATAGTCCGGAATCATTTTCCTGTTTCTGAACATGGTTGCTTTTCTGAATTGTAATACATTTGCATGTGTTCATTGGTGAAATCATGAACGGTATGAAAACTATCCCCTTAAGGCCATTATTAACTGTTGTGCTCATATTTATGTACTCTGCTCTTTTTTCCCAGGATATTAACCAGGGTATTAATACCATTACAGTAAAGGGAGTGACTTTTAAACAGGTGGCTGATCGCCTGGTAAGTAGCGGATACGTTATTGGCAGGATGGATAGTAAATCCAAAACTATTCAGACAGCCTATTCAAAATATACCAAAACCGGTTCAGCAAATCTTTCTATCAGGGTTAAGATGCGGGATAGCGTGGCCGTTATCACCGGAAGAATGTGCTACAATATCAACAATATTGATTACGGCATACCAGATTCGACCAATACCAAGCAGATAAGTTACACATACGGTTATTTTAAAGCAGGATTTTTGCAACTGGACAAATTTGCAAAATCATTTAATAAGCCGGTAATAATCTATTCAAATAATTAGTCCCTTTGAATGACTGTAAATTATTTTTATACAAAAAAATCAGCCATCATGAAAAGGGTTTTATTAATGTGTATTCTTTTTCACCTTGTCTTCTTATTAACTGCACAAATACCAAAGACCCCGGGTTATAAACCTGATTATAAAGAAGCCCTTGTTATTATTGATAAATGGCTGGACGGTCAGCGTGATTTTGACAGACTGCCGGGTATCTCTGTCGCTATTGTAAATGATCAGGACATTATCTGGAGCAAAGGATATGGTTTTGCAGATCTTGAAAAGAAGATTCCCATGCAGGCGACAACTATTTGCAGTATTTGTTCGATTTCAAAATTATTTACTTCTGTGGCGACGATGCAATTGGTGGAGCAGGGAAAACTCAGGTTAGATGATTCTGTCAACGCAGTTCTTCCTTCTTTTGATATAAAGCAACAATATCCCGAAAGCGGTCCGATCACGATCAGGTCTTTGCTGACACATTCATCAGGATTGCCAAGGGAGTCTGATTTCCCTTATTGGAGTGCGCCTGATTTTAAATTTCCCACTGAAAAACAGGTAACAGAAAAACTCGGAGATCAGAAAACACTATACCCTTCCTCGACTTATTTTCAATACAGCAATCTTGGAATGACAATTCTCGGAGAAGTGGTCGAACATGTAACAGGAGTTCCGTATGAACAATATGTAGAAGAGAATATTTTAGGACCACTCAGGCTGTCAGATACACATCCTTTTCTTCCTGAAAAATTGTGGGGACTTAAAATGGCAACAGGATATGGTTCTATTCATCGTGATGGACACCGGGACAAAATGCCTTTCTTTCAGGCGAAAGGAATTGCACCAGCGGCGGGCTTTTCATCTAATGCAATAGATTTGGCGCGATTTGCCAGCTGGCAGTTCCGGCTTCTTGAAAACGGAGGAAAGGAAATTTTAAAGGCTTCCACATTGCGAGAAATGCAACGTGTACAATTTTTAGATCCGGACTGGAAAACAGCATGGGGCTTGGGATTTGCAATTCGGGAAGTGGATGGTAACAGTCTGGTTGGTCATGGTGGTTCATGTCCTGGTTACCTCACCTCATTAACTATGGATACGCGAAAAAAACTGGCTGTAGTTGTGATGGTCAACGGGCAAGGTGAATCATTAAATAAATATTCCAATACTATTTTTAATATTCTTAAAAAAGCGGCACAGCTCGATTTGACTGCTAACGACACGGCGGATCTGAGGGTATATACAGGAAATTATGATTCCTATGCATTCGGAAGTGAAATGGTGGTTTTTAAATGGAAAGGAAAATTAGCAGTTCTTAACTTAAGATCGAGTGACCCTGCCAGCGATATGAGCCTGCTTAAGCATATCAGCGGCGACACATTCAGAAGAATAAGAAGCGATGATACATTGGGCGAAGAAATTCGTTTTGAAAGAGATTCAAATGGCAAAGTTGTTCGCGTTTGGCAGTTTAGTAATTTCGATAACAAAATAAGTGACTGACTAAAAATAAACTGAGCAATAATTTCTCATAAAATCACCACCATGAAAAAAAATAATATCATCTTCTGGATTGCGACAATATTATTTCTAGGGCTAATCCTGCTCTCTGCCATTCCGGAAATTATGCAGGTTGCCAAGGCAAAAGAGTTTATGCATACTTTGGGATATCCTGATTATATCAATCCCTTTCTCGGAGTATTGAAAATTCTTGGTATTGTAGCTCTACTTATTCCGGGTTATCCTAGACTTAAAGAATGGGCTTATGTAGGATTTTTCTTTGATTTACTCGGCGCCACTTATTCAGCAATAGCTGCGGGCGGCTTTCAGCCACAAATTGCTTTCATGCTGATTTATTTTATTCTCTGGGGAGTTTCTTATGTTTATTTTCACAAGAGACTGCAAGGAGCTGTTGCTCAAACCGGCCGTTGAGATAAGAAACAAAGATTCATTGTATATCAAATGGGATTTTAGTAAGAATACTAATTTTCTTATATTTATTTGTGTATCTGATTCTCTTCATTCCTTCAAACCCTATTTAACCGTTAATTGATTTGACGTTAGCAAAAAACTTGTTAACTTGACCTGACATGCAGATGGATAAATTTTTGTGATCACAAATCTTCCTGGAAACCGTGAGGTGATTATCCTTCCTTATTTAAATCTTTATTGATTCCTGCCCGTTAATCTGGCTGATCCTTATGCATTCATTGTTGATTTAATAAAGTGATCAAATCTTATCAGTAATGGTGACGGGTTATCCTTTTCAATCTTTCAAAAAGATATAACAATTAAAAATTAATATTATGAAAGGTCTACTGCACAAAGCATCCGGTTCGCTTATTTTGTCAGGCATTCTCAGTCTGCTTTTTGGAATACTCAGCTTCGCCTGGCCCGGCATCACACTGGTAACTTTAGTCTGGATATTTGCGATAACCATTATCGCTCAGGGATTACTGCAGATATCCGCCGCTTTCAATCATCGAAAAGGAGAATCTCATTGGTGGGTGCTACTGCTTATCGGCATAATAAATATTATCGGTGGGTTTGTGGCACTGGTATATCCCGGCATCACTGCCATTTTGCTGATTACATTTATGGGAGTGACCTGGTTGTTTTCCGGAATTCTTGAAATCATCGGAGCGATCCGTTTGCGGAAAGAAATCAACAACGAGGGATGGTTGATTTTGAGCGGAATCATATCTGTTTTAGCAGGGCTCGTGGTGCTTTTTCATCCCGGTGGAGGCGCGCTGGCGATGATCTGGCTGATTGCAGCTTATGCTATCGTTTTCGGATTCATGCTCATTTTACTCGGATTCAGAGCAAGAAAATGGGGAAAGAAAGTTGCTGGAGCTGCTTAAGCGATTGTCCGCATTTTGTTTTTATAATTTAGCCGCTTCGGTAACAATCAGGTTTAATAGGACAAGTTCGGTGGCCACTGTTGTGAATCCACAAATGAACCCTTTTATCATGGCAGGCCAGCTATTCCTGTTATTGAATAAAACTGCATAAGCCCAGCCTACATATAGAATGGCAATAAAAAGAGCAGTGAGTTTGGTTGCTGTAAGTAAAGGACCTCCATTTGTTGCCAACTGCAGGGGCGCGAGCAGGAGAGTGAAAATGCAACCCTCACCCCTTAGGTAGGTATTCGCAATAAAATGTTCCGAATAATTATACCCTTTTTTATAATAAAAGCATTTGGTGATTAGCGAGTAGACTGGAACAGAAAGTAAGATACGCGCAGAAAAATATTTCAGAGATGAATCCCATATTTGCTGATTCACCTGCCGGTTAGTAAACAGGCCAATGTCAATAAAAAAGCTATGCCAATGAAGCCTGGGTAAAAAGAAACTGTTTATTCCTCCGAGTATCAGGACAAAAGTGAAAGGGTTGAAATAGCTCACACGATGGCCGGCCAGATAATTTTTCAGCATTTGACCCGGCCTGATTGCCAGTTCTTTTATGGTAAACAAAATGCCATGATCAAGATGGAAAAATCCATGAATAAATTGATCCACTAAAAGTTTTACGGTAAATCGGGAAGTAGAAGTTTTCTGACCACACTGTGGACAATATTTATTACCTATGGGATGACCGCAATTTTTACAGATGGACGCCAATCAAGAATTAATTTTTCAATATCGTTTCACTAAGATATTACGGAAAAGCTATTCTTCGGAAGCTAATTTTTTTAATTTTCCAATTTGTAAAATCAGGTACAAAAGAACTGCCCAGACTATTGCAATGATAGAATAGGATATCACGTCTAACCAGACCGGAGACCTGTTCCTTCTCGCAAATAAGCTTCTGGTGGCGTAAGTAGATTCAAATTTCATAGGAACTCCCCAGGGCACAATCTTGTCTGCTGAAATGGTGCCGAAATTATCATTGTCTTCCACTCTTGCCGTCAGAGTGAGGTTCCCTTTGGAATCTCCTGTGAGTTTATCCCTTTTGAAATCAGCAGTCACGGTTCCAAGAGAATCGGTGGTGTAGGTTGGCGTTTCGCTGATCGTCAGATACCTGCCTTCACGTTTCACTCCGATTACAATATCCACGCTCTTCACGGGAATCCAGTTGCCATCTTTTAGTTGCACCAATGTTACCATCACTTTTTGTCCGGCAATGGTATCAATCTTCAGTTTTGCCCTGGTGAGATCGAAACTGGCAGTAGCCGACTGGAACGAGTCTGCAGGCTCCGATTCGATGATAAAGGAAGGGGTTGACGATTTATTCCATTCCGCTTTTGCTGATGCCGGAATTTGTGAATACGCATTGCCCTGATCGTCGGTGATGGCCTGACCGATCAGGTTGGAAGAAGAATCATTGTTAATGTAAAATTTCAGTTTGATATCAGGCACCAGTATAAGCCGGCCATTGACCTTGGCTTTCGCATGGGCTTCCAGATACTGTTGATCATTATTCACATTGTCATAGCTGAGACTCAGCAACAATTTTCTCTTTTCCTGACCGAAAGATGGGCTGGAGGCTGCATTTAAAAATGCAAGTAAAAGAATTATATAGTTAAGCTTTTTCATGTTGTTCAAATTCATCAATGGTTTCCTGAATAGGGACAATGGGAAATAGTCTGGCAAGGATGGTTATGATCAACAAGGCACCGGCCAGAGAACCCATGGCAATTGCCCATTCTTCCCATGTAGGAAAATAATGCTCGTAGTTTGCGGGAACATCTCTCATCGGCAAAAACGGATGGAGGAGCGTGGGTGTAACAATTAAATATCTTTTGAACCAGGATCCTACGACGACCAGCAGACCTGCTATAAAAGCCGGAAATGGCCGCCTTCCTTTCCGGAAAAGAAGAATCAGGATAGGCAGTATCATTGCTGTAGAAATGGCAAACCAGAAAGGAATTGCAAAATCGCCTGTGAACAGGCCCTGTAAATGGGCCGCTTCATCTTTCTTCATTTTAAATGCTGGAACGAGAAATTCATTTACATTAAAATAAAGATATAAGAATGCAAGCATCACCAGGATTTTACCCATTCTGTCAAAATGATAATACGTGATGTATTTATCCAGTTTATTTGCTCTTCTCAAAACATACATGGCAATTACTACTCCCCCCGCACCAACGAGAAAAGCTCCCGAAATAAAATAGGCGCCGAAATTCGTACTGTCCCAGCCGGGCCGATAGGTCGTTGCGAAAAGCCATGCAGTGACAGTATGAATAGCGAATGCCACAGGGACAATGATGATAGCTATTACATTGATGGTTCTCTTATTGGCCTTGATCTGCTTTCTTGTATTTTTCCAAAAACCGCCTAGAAACCTGTACAATTTTGCAAATGCGACATTACCATTCTTACCCGAATACAGAAGCAGCCTCAGATCGGGCAGGAGCGGAAAATAAAAAAACAGTATGCTGATGACCAGATAAGTGGAGATCACAATCACATCCCAGATGATCGGTGATTGCATCCGCCCATGTATAAAAAGAAAATAGAATCGCTCAGGCCGGCCCATATCAACTACAATAATAATCCCTGCGAAAATGATGGCAGCAATAGCAATCATTTCAGCAATCCTGGTCAGGGGTGTACTCCATTTCACATTACTCAATTTCAGCACAGCCGAGATCAGTGAACCTACCAGGCTTATGGCAACAAAAAAAACGAAATTGGAAATATAAATTCCCCAGGACGCATAATCCCTCATCGCAGTAACCACAAGACCTTTGGACAATTGACGGCTATAAGCGTATAATCCGATAGCGCAAATCAACACTAACGCACAAACCCAAAGCTGTCCAATCCTCCCAAGTTTTCGGGGCGAAAGATCATTGATTATTTTCTGTTGTTCTATAATATCCACGGCTAAAAATTTTTTGGTTAACTCTTTGTATTGTCCTCACCCTCGTTATTTTCGAAAGGGAAATTCCTGTTAACCGGCGGAAGATAATATACACTCGGCTTCGTACCCAGATCTTCCATCAGCCTGTAACCGCCCTTGTCGCGCATAAGTTCACTGAAACGGAAAGTTTCGGTGCCATTGGTGACGGTGTCTTCGAGCAGGTTGCCAAAAGAAAATACACCGTTCGGGCAAGCTGATACACAATGCGGAAGTTTTCCTTCTCTTACCATATCCGGACAGAAATCGCATTTACCGACGGTTCCTTTTTTCTGTGGTACACTGGTTTCACAGGAATAAGGCTGTTCCTCAATTTCTTTTGGAAGACCCGGATCCTCCCAGTTAAAAACTCTGGTGGAATATGGACATGCAGCCATACAAAACCGGCACCCGATGCAACGATCACTGTCAATCAGAACAATTCCGTCCTGCCTTTTGAATGTTGCATCAACCGGGCAGACTTTTACGCAGGGAGGCTCATCGCAGTGCATACAGGTGGTGGGTTCCCAATAAGGCGCTGTGTGAGGGGCATCCTGCATCGGATAGACTTTGATCCAGTTCTGTCCGGGATGGATATGATGCATGTGATTGCAGGCCGACTGGCATCTCTTCAAATTTTTGCACCGTGACAGATCGATCACCATCACAAATTTTTTTCCGCTCATTCCTTTCCTGGCTTCATCGTTTGAAACCGGGGGAAGATCGGGCACAGGTTTCAAAAAAGCCTTGTCCACTTCAATAACTTCTCCGTCTACCGAAAGAAGTTTTACTTTTTCTCCCGTCGGAACGACTGTTCCATCATTCGGTTCTTCAAAAACATTTTTCTTTGAAGAGCATCCTGCAACCGTTCCCGCGGCCAGCAATCCTGTCAATAGGAATTCTCTTCTCGAATTGATTTCCTGTTCCATGCTACTTTGAATTTTTGTGTTTTATCCAATGTTGCAGTTCTGTATCAGTTATTTTTCTTCGATCAGCCGGAATGAAATGATCATCAATTTCTACCAGTGAACCATCCTGCATCAGCATCTTTACTTTTTTGGGTTTGTCTTCAGGGGTGCATGCGATGATATTTCTTTTCCCTAAGAATGGGATTCTCACAGCTGCAACGGCGGCAGACAAAAAAGAAATCAGCCCAAGACCAAAAACAAATTTTCGTCTCGATCGCGATGGAGAAATGTTTTTTTCTGATCCATTGTAATTCATAAACCAGGAAATATTTAAATAGTTTAATGACTATCGAAAGTAAATGAGGCATCATTCATTCTATATGATGTGCATCAGTTAAGAAGATGATTTTCTACTATCATGCTCAACTTTTGCGTGATTGGGTAACAGACAAGCCTATGCGAAATATTCATGACGCAAAGGCCCCGTTAACAACGAAGCCTCTGTCTATTCCATATTAATATTTTTATTTTTTCAGTGTGCGAGTGAAATTTACCAGGTTCCAGATATCATCCTGATCCGGTATCTTCTTTTTAAAAGAAGGCATATCCTCCCGGCCTTCTACTATCTTATAGAACAGGGACCCATCGGACTGAGACTGGGTTTCTGATTTTGAAAAATCACCAGGCTCTGTTTTTAGCTGGGCAGCTTTGGGTCCATCACCCAATCCTTTGGATCCGTGACAGGATTTGCAATGAGTAGCCCAGAGATCTTTGCCAGCGGCGATAGAGCTGGCATTTGAAGGAACCGTGTTTTTTTTGTTTTTGAATTCATCCGGAACAGGCCAGGGCTTCCTGTCTTGAAAAGGTATAAAACCTGAAACAATGTTTACCATAATAATGCCCGCAATAAAACCCAAACTTGTAAGAAGCGCTTTTTTCATTTTAATTATGATTTATTTTTTTAAAGAATTAGCCATGCTGTATTCAATCCCTGGCAAGATATTTCCGCTTCCGCGCACATCAATTATCTTCTTTTTCATGAAGAACCATGTTGACAAAAAACAGGGCTGCAGATTTGCCTTTGCAGCGGAAATGATCTTCTCAGGAAAACTATTTACTAAAATAGAATCCGATTTGAGTATTTATGTTTGGCATATCAACAAGTACGGGATCCTTTTTTCTGTCAAAAAGAAATATTCCACAAATGTCATTTTTCTGATTGAGATCAATGCAACTGCTCCTCCCATCCTCTTTAACAAACAAGAGATACCGGACCTTCGCTGCTTCAATAATGTGGATTTGTTTCCAATGCTCACTGATTTCAGCCCTTGCATTTTTTATCTGGTAAAAACAATCATGCGTAATCATGTCAAAAACTGTTTTCTTGTTTACGGCTTTTATCCCTTCCATCTGCAGGGAATCTGCATAATAAATGACAGCTGATTCTTTGTTTATAGTCAGCGTATCATTAAAAGAGGATGGAGGTTTTTTTATAATTGAGTGATTTGTTTTTGGCGTTTCTTCAGGAGCTGCGGTATTTTCTTTCGCCCGGCCCTTACAGGAAAAATCAGTCAACAGCACCAAAACAAGGCTAGCATGCAGAAATGACACAGTGAATACCGATAAATTTTTCATAAGATAAAAATAAAAAAGCGATTTTGAAAATCACTTTTTTATTGAATGTCACAAAGAACTCACCCGAGGCCATTTTTCCAGGGAGAATCATCAAACCTAAAAATTCCACAGCCGGGTAATATTAAAACCAATCATGAATTGACCACCTGGTACTTTGGTTCCATCAGTCTGGGTAAATTTGAATGGGTTGTTACTGTTATACATACTGTTCAATTGGGGGCTTAACAGGGAATAATTTCCCGCAAACAATTGAAAGGTGTGTCCGCTGGTGTTAAATTCAAGCCCGAATGCTATGTTAGGATGGGGGTTGTTGGTCGGCCAGGGGGTGAGCGGCTGATCATAGTCAACAATAATTGAAGTTTGCCGGGTTAATTTATATCTGCCACAGACTGACATGGCAATCATGTTAAACTTCTCTTTCTTGAAGACGTAGGTTGATGTGTCTCCCTGTGCATAATAGGCCGGTACCGAGTTCTGGTGCGATATACTAAATGCCACCTGCACGGAGAATTTATCATTTACTTTTCTGGCAATCATGATCTCATTAAAAAACGACAGGCGTTCTGTATTATAAGTAAAAAGCGTGTGTGAGGGATCAGCAACGGTTTTGTATCCCATATTCCCATAATAGGTAATACTTACGGGATATTTGTTTTTTGTTTGCCTCATAATGGCATATTTAGCGCTTCCGTCCCAAAGCAAACCTTCTTTGGCCAAACCAAAACCCAGGTATAAATTCTTAATGGGTGCATAATAGAATCCCAATCGGATATTTGACACTCCATAAATTCCAAACAAATCCTGGTAACCATTTTGAACAGTTCCAAACCTGTGTTGTATATCTGCTTCAAAAGTTCCTTTTACGGGAACCATTACCGTTTGATCATCGATCAGCCACACGCTTTCAAAAGTGTTCTTCACCGGTTTAGGAGCCGGCTGGGCGTCCTGTGCCAAAATTTTATTATTTAAAATTAACAGCGAAATAAAAGCAGGAATTAAAATTGCTGAACAACTTTTTGCTTTATTTAAAATATTTTTCATGTTAATCTTTTTTTCAAATCACTTTAATTGTTAGGTGCTCCGTTCCTTATCCAGTCATAAATTTTTTGTCTGTCATCAGCCGAAGGAATATGAATTGACATGTCTCCGTTAATTTCTATGTAGAGTATGCTTTTTTCAGGAACGACAGTATTGACATATCCTCCTCCCACAAGCTGGTCATAGGCTAAATCGGGTGTGAGAGTAGGCGATTGCGATCCAGGTACATGACAACCCGATAATGCACAGTTTGCTGAAAATATGGGTATAAGGTCATTGCTAAAACTTACAAACTGGGGAGGCGCTGTTGTTGAGGCCGGGGGGAGAATTACGTCTTTATAACAACTGCTTAAGCCCAAACCCGCGCAGCACAGCAACCCGATCAAAATCCGCGAACTTTTCATAAAATCTGAGTTTATGTGTGATTGCCTATTTGTTATTAAAATTCATATTACACTGCACTGAAATAACATCAGAAATTTCCGAAGTAGTGATGCCAAAGGATCTGCAGTTGAATTGAAAATTGAGTTGCAGACCAAACACATCATATGCATTCGCTGTGCCTTCACCGATAGTAGATCTCTTCACATAAGTTAAAGTTCCGTTGATAGAAGTGTCTTTAGGTGCAGAAAGCCCACCCTGCCAGGTCAAGGTCATCGTAACAATATAACCCGCGCTCTTCGTATCAAATTCAACACTGGTTGTTCTGATCACGGCAATATTGGAGTCTGTCAGGTTTTGCGTGCCGGAAATTGGTTTGGGCGCACTAACATAACCCAGGTAACATCCTCCGTCTCTGCCGGGTTCACCCGTATTAGAAGTGTTCATCTGCACATAGCCGGAGAAAAATGTTTTCGTAGGATCATTTTCGTAAAATGCCCAGGATGTATCTTTTACAGGCTGTCCCGGCGTAACGTATAACTGCTTCAACGGATCGGGAAGACTGTTCAAGCCAAACGCGTTGAAACGGCCTGTTAATAAGCCGGATTGTCCCAGGTAGCTTCCAGACCACAATGTGCTGGAGTGAACCTGGTCCATTTTCCACTGAGATGTATCCCCAGCCGTTTCAGAGCCTGGCAGGAATACCCCATTGCCGCGGTTAATAATTGGTGTGCCTGTCGATTCCTCCGGCAGCACCACATCCTTATGTGTACAGCTTTCAATGTAACCGTACATGCTGAAAAAAAACAGCAGGAAGAATATTACTCTATTGCTTAGTACTTTCATAACATTCAATTTTAGTCTATTTTAAAATCATTGAAGCAATTCATATATCGACACCAAAAAAACTCACTAAATCATTTTTAAACTATGACTGTTATCATCCGTTCACAAAACTTTTGTCATCCGAAGTGCTGCATTCAATCAGGAATTGTACAATGAACATGAAATTGACAAAAAAAACCATGGAAAAGAAAGGCCAGATCCGGGAGCGATTATTCTTTTCTGTACCGCTCAACAAAAAGATTTACAAGGAGAACCGGCAGGAGTGTTGTCAAATTAAGGAGGATGCTGAAAGTATAAGTAATCATCTCGTTTCGTAGATCTTCCCGGCTAACAGCGGAGTTCATGCGCAAAAAGATATCCTTCAGCAACAAGAGGAAAAAAGGAAGACTATGCACAAAGCTAATCATCGTTTTTTTACTGAAAAATGGAATCCAGAACAATATTGAACCAAGTGCCCAAAGCAACCAATACTGGCCGTTGACCCCCGGCATAGTGTGAGTACCCGAATAATCCGAATACCATTTTTTTAATTCAAAAGCCAAATACAGCGTCCCTGTCAAGGCATAAGCGTAAGGCAGCAATGACCGAATGCGTTCCGCAATAGTGAAAGTTTTGATTTTGCGCATTCCGGTTAAAAATGTTATCAACATATAGACGATAGGATAGCCGGAAAAAAAAGAGAGGAACTCTAACCGTTCAATATATGCGAAGAAACCATTACTCATACGAGAGTATATTGTTAGAACTAAAAATACAATTTTCTAAAATGAATGATATTGATAACTTCATTATTCCGAACTTTTCAATGAACCTATTTTCGTTTAGAGCTCACTTCAGCGGGCCAGGGAAATAATTCGTACTGCACTCGAAGACCAAAAGAACAATAATGGCAAATGCTGCTAAAAAAATTGATCTTTTTATACGCATTAATAGTTTTCGAATCTAGTTATCATGATCATCTTAATGTCAAAGTAAAGAAGCCATTATATTGAAAGTGCAAGCAAGTATTTAATACGTCGAGATATAAAACTAGCCCTAAAAATTTCCATAAATAATGTAATTGAGAATAAAAGGCTCAACTGACGACAAGAGAAGGCAATCAGTGAAGTAGTAGAGAGATACAACACATATTTTGTGGCCCCCGACTTCAAAATATCTCGAATGAAAATCCAGCTGAATATATAAGTGGCCAGTATGTATAGGATAAATAAAGCGCCTGCTACTCTACTATAGCTCTCAATGCTAAAGGTTATGAACATGGCCAAATTGATACTAATTTTTTACTAAAAAGCGAATTGTCGTGGCATATCCTGTCGAAGAGAATCTTGCAAAATAGACTCCGGTGTGGAGCGTATAAGGAAAGCTGATTTTGAATTCAGACTGAACAGAACTGAAGCGAGCCAGTTTTTTTCCCATATTGTCATATATTTCGATTGAACAGGTCGCATTGGGTTGAAGAGAAATCCTTCCTGAAAGAGACTGTCCGTCTGTAGGGTTGGGATAGATATTTACTCCCGATAAAACTGCATTGCAATTATTGACTTTTATCACATTGAAATAAACAAATTTCCCGTCGAGGTCAGTTTGTCTGAGACGGAAATAAGAAATTTCATCAGCAGTGCCGGTAGTTGTAAACGAATATTGCTGCGCAATGGATGAATTGCCCTTGCTATTCACCGTCCCGATTACATTCCAGTCACTGCCGTTTTCGCTTTCCTCAATAGTAAAATAATCGTTATTGTTTTCAGAAGCTGTAGTCCAGTTTAATACAATTTGGTTATTATTACAATTTCCGGTGAACGACAAAAGGTTTACAGGTAAAATAATGGCAGATGAAAAAAATGTGGCCATCTGTGCAACCCAGTTACCACCTGCACTGGTAAATGTTGCACTGTAGGAACCAGTAGCACTAACATTTTTGTCTTCGATAATATTCTGATTTGCAGTTGATCGACTGGTAAATCCCGCTCCTTTTGTCAGCGTTCCTGAAGCTCCAATACTTGCTCCGTAGATTAACTCATTGGCATAAGTGGTAGTTTTTGCCCCACTACTGACAGCAGCCGTATTACCTGGAGCCACTGCGTTTTGATCGAGAGGATCTATCGATGAGGCAATCCCCGAATATTCGCTGATATAAATTTGGAAAAAACTTGTCGTGTTGCCGGTAAGTTTAGCGGTAACAGTAATCGCTCCCGCACCTCCGGTAATATTATAAGCATACCAGAGTTCGGCAGCATAATTGGCCCCGTTCCAGTTTGTCGTTCCATTAATTTTTTTGTAGGTATTCCCTTTGTTGTCGGTTACTGTATTAATGTGTACACTCTGTTTATCCCAGTCTAAATGCACAACAATCAAATTTCCCGAAGTACTTGCCGAGGCAAAGGCCAGGGAAATTGTAGAAGAAGTGGAAGGATTTTGAAAGAACCAATTGGTCTGAACATGAGTTTGTCCAATGACCTGTTTGATCCCCGTAAAGATCAATATCAATAATATGGTTTTCCATCTGCACATAGGATAAGGTTAATTTCTTCACTATACCAGAAATTTTCAATTTCCATTCCGGACTTACAACATCAAGATTATCATGGAATTGAAAAATATGAGGCGAAGTGATTATTCCCGAGTTGGGTATTCTTTCCGAAAAAGAGACTTTTTTCTCTTTTAATAAGTGAAACACCTTAATCAACAACTCTTAAAAACGAGAAGCAAGGCAAATAAGTATTTTCACTTACAGTGAATTTTTTAATTTTTCTGGTCCAGCAAAAAGTGGACAAATAAGAAATAATCGTAACCTAATCAGTTTAGTTGATTGAAAACACTACGACTATTCTTCCATTTTGTCAACCTTCTTGAATATCTTCCGTTGCTTGAAATATTAAGTAAGGATAAAAAAACCCCGAAGTTTTCTTCGCATTTGATTTACCTCACCAAGGCAAACCGGCCAACCCAGATCGAGCAGAAAATTATTTATTCAATCTTCAGTCATAATCCCAAAAGAGCAGATGTATATTGGTTTGTTCATATCGAACGTACCGATGAACCCTATACAATGAAATATGGTGTGGAGGAATTGGTGCCCGACAAGGTAATCCGCGTTGAATTCCGTCTCGGTTTCAGAGTGCAACCCCGTGTCGGACTTATGTTCAGGAGGGTTGTTGACGAGATGATTTGTAATAAGGAATTAGATGTTGCCAGCCGGTATCCTTCTCTCAAAAAGCACAGAATCGCTGAAGATTTTCGATTCGTGATTCTGGAAAAATTCCTTTCTTACGATAATGAATTTTCGGTTCGGGATGGATTTATCCTGAACAGTTATTTCGGCATCAAGAAAATCGCACTGGGCGAAGACAAGGCATTCGGATTGGATTCGAGCGAAACCCTGATCGAAAAGCTTTCATTGGTGGTAGCGCCTGCTTCCAATGTCAAACTTCATCGCGCCTATTACAAAATACACGAAGTCTCTGATCATCTGAGAGCCCTGTAGAGGTGAATGATCCCTCCATGAGTTTGATCGCCCTTTCCTTTATTTGTCGCTTTTTTTTGTTAAATGACCGCAGGGAGAATATATTTAGGCCTCTAATCTTTTCATTTACCTAAATGCTTTGCCTTATGACGGTCAACAAAAAATTCTCCCTATATTCAATGGCATTAATGCCCTTTTTAATTTTTTCTGGATTCAAAAAAAATGAAAGGGCATTTTCTGTATTTGATAAAATAAAAGTGGAAGGAGGATATATTTCCGGAACGGAAAATTCAACGCATGAAGTCCATATTTTCAAAGGTATTCCCTTTGCTGCTTCGCCTGTCGGCCAGCTTCGCTGGAAAGCTCCACAACCGGTCCAGCCCTGGAGTGGGGTGAAACTATGCGATCGTTTTGGACCAAGTCCCATGCAAAACAAGCCTGCTCCTTTCAGCATGTGGTCGGAAGAGTTCCTGATTCCAAAAGAACCTATTGGAGAAGATTGTCTCTATCTGAATGTCTGGACCGGGGCAAAATCTTCCAATGAAAAACGTCCTGTATTTGTATGGATCTATGGCGGGGGTTTTATAAGCGGAGGAAGTGCTGTTCCCATCTACGACGGCGAAGCCATGGCAAAAAAAGGAGTGGTATTCGTCAGTATCAACTACCGGGTAGGTATATTCGGATTTTTTGCCCATCCCGAACTGACAGCCGAATCGGGCAATCATGCTTCCGGGAATTATGGGTTGATGGACCAGATTGCAGCTTTAAAATGGGTGCAAAAAAATATCGTCGCTTTTGGCGGCGATCCGGACAACGTGACTATCGGAGGGCAATCTGCCGGATCCATGAGTGTGAACTGTCTTGTTGCATCACCATTGGCAAAAAATTTATTTCAGAAAGCCATTGGTGAAAGCGGGGCAAGTTTCACCAACGGAAATGCTACGCTGCAAAAGGCAGAAGAGGATGGCAAAAAATTGGCAGAGTCCTTACATCTTTCATCAATTAATGATCTTCGCTCCCTGTCGGCAGAAGAGTTGTTGAAGAAAACGCCTGGTTTTCGCGGACCGATCATCGATGGATATGTATTGCCCGATGCCATTGTAAATATTTTTACTGAGGGAAGAGAAAATCATGTCTCCCTCCTGACAGGCTGGAATCAAGATGAAGGGTTTTTATTTGGTCCGATGAAAAAAGCGGAAGAATTCAAAAAAGAGGCGAAAGATAAATACGGTTCTGACACGCAAACATTTTTACAATATTATCCGGCAAGCACGGATTCAGAAGCCGCTGTTTCGCAGTTGAAACTTTCACGTGACATGATCTTTGGCGCACAGAATTATACCTGGGCAAATATCCAAAGCGACCAGGGATCAGCAGTATATGTATATCGGTTCATACGCAAACCACCTGCAACTGGCGAATATGTTAAATATGGAGCATTTCACACAGGGGAAGTTCCTTATGCTTACGACAATTTGCAGTTTGTAAACCGTCCCTGGCAACCCGTCGATCATCAGCTCGCAACGACCATGGCATGGTACTGGGTAAATTTTGTTAAGACGGGAAACCCTAACGGTAAAGGTCTTCCGGTGTGGGGGGCTTACAAAACCGCTGATAAAAAAATAATGGCACTCAGTGAAAGCCCTGCAACCGAACCTCTACCAGATGCACAGGCGCTGGATTTTTTGTATAGAAAGTTGAGCGCGAAATAAGGATTATACGGTATAACGTTAACATAATTAAAAGGGCCAAATTTTTTTTGATCTTTTTTATAGTAACTTTCTGTTATCACTCAAAAAGTTGCTTGTTATGGCTAATATTCCTTCTATCATGGGTCTTCATCTTCGTTATCGTTTATGGATAGCCGAATTAAATAATGATATAAATATTCTCCGCATATTTGATGACTACCTGTCGGAACTGAAGGCAAAAAAAATGGAAGCTGAAGTAAAAGAGGGGATAGATAATTTTAAAAAGCAATTCGAACAATTAAGAGTTGAAATTGATGAACTGAGACATGAGATGCACCTGCTCAAAATGAAACTGGGTGCCGATTCACGAGAACATAAGGTCATCAGCTACCAAATCTACCGATCTGACAACCACCCGGGGATAAAAAAACGTTATCTGGCCCAGCGAAAAAGATTTGACCAGTTGAAAAAGGATTTCTCCCATTTTGAAGGGAAATGGTTGCAATAATATTTCCTAAATCAATTACTCTTTTATTCAGCTATCCTTATTTCAAAGTCCATGAATATAGGAAGCGCTGTCCTTGAATGTGTCAAATTTCATTTCCACAAAATAGTTTTTTACACCACCTGTTTTTGCTGCAGCGAAAAATTCTTTCCAGTCAATTACTCCCTGGCCAATAGGTACTTCTTTCTTGTCGGCAGTCCAATCAGACAGATGCGATGAAATAAACCGTCCGGGATATTTATTGAAATACGTGGAAGCTTTGAAACCGAGAGTAATGACCTGGGTCTGGAATTGCATTTTGACCAGGTTGGGATCGAAACGATTCATCAGGGCATCATAAATCAACTGCCCATCCAGTGTAGCAAATTCAAAATGATGATTGTGAAAACCTGCCTGCATTCCGGCCTGCTTGATTTTTTCGGCAGATTTATTCAGCTTGTCTGCCGCATCCTGATAATCTTTTAATGTAGCTGTATTAGGTAGCCAGAAAGTCGAGCATATCATTTGAGTGAGCCCGAGCTCATGTGCAAATTCTATCCGGTCATCCAGCTTGTCTGTGAGTTCGGGAAAACCGAAATGACAACTTTTACATTCCAGACCCGCGTCCTCAATGGTTTTGCGGATGTCTGCAGGTTTTGTGTTTGCCAAAAATCCGAATCCGATTTGTGCATATCCCTGCGGAGAACACATTTCCGTGAACTTGTATCCAAATCCTGCCATTGTTTTCAATGTGCCGGAAAAATCTTTCGATAACATATCCCGGATGGGGAATGTCTGAAAGCCGATCGGGATATCAGCATATTTGAAAACAGAACGCGGAAAAATCTGTTCAGGGATTTGTGACAAAGCCAAAGCGCTGCCCAAACCCAGGGCAGTATTGCTGATGAATTTTCTTCTGTTCATATTTTTCATGTTGAGTTTTGTAAACGACTAAATCAGTAAATCAATTTTATATTGTATCGGGATTCCAGCCGCTCCTGTATTCGCGTGACAAATATTTATTGGCATCCGACGAATTGGTGATTGTCCTGCCTGAAGCATCAAATTGCAAGCCTTTTCCTGAACGCAGGGCAACTGCATAAAGATTAACGGCCTCAGTTAAAAATTCTGCTTCCATAAAATTTCCCGGATATTGTTTGCCGCTCTTGCAGGCTTCAACGAATAAAGGAAGAGCTGAGGAAGTTTGTTCAACCTGGCTGCGATTGTCTGTTTTAGCAGGCATTGCATCCATTTTTTTACCGGAGATGATCTGCGGATTTTGCACATTAAACCCCGCAAGAATTTTTCCCTGGTCACCCACAAACATCATTCCTTCAGCGGGCAGATCTTTATTGACTTCTATCAGCTCCGTTGGCCTTGGGGGACGCATGCCCCCATCATACCAGCAGAGATCGACAGGAGGTCTCGATCCATTGGCCGGATATTTGAAACGAACCGTACTTGCCATCGGGAAAGAAAAATCATTTTTTATTTGGAAAGGAACCGGATCATGCATGCTCACGACATGACTCAGGTTGGGTTCGATGACAGCGGGAGATGTTAATTGCAGTGCGTTGAAAACAGTCCACAAACTGTAATGTCCCATATCAGCCATGGAACCTCCGCCGAAATCATACCATCCCCTGAAAACCATATTTGTATAATTAGGATGATAAGGACGATCGGCTTCCGGTCCCAGCCACAAGTCCCAATCCAACCCCTCCGGAACAGGAGGCGTATCAGTGGGTATCATCGGATACTGCGGCCATACGGGACGGTTAGTCCAGTTATGCACTTCCTTCAATGTACCTATGGCTCCTCCATTAATCCAGGCCATCACCTGTTCCATTGACCCGTTGGAGTCCCAGGGTATGAGGTGAGTGATGACTTTTGGATTGTTACGTGCTGTTTCGATTACTTTCTTTCCTTCGAGCAGGCGATTGGACAAGGGCTTATGCACCAGTACATGTTTGCCCCGCTTGATCGCAGCTATTGAAAAAATGCCATGCAGGTGGTCCGGAGTCATGATCTTAACAGCATCGAGGCTTTTTTCCTTATCGAGTAACTCACGGTAATCTGCATACGCATTGCACTCTCCGTATTTCAATTCGGGATGAACATTGGCGTAGTAATGATCAACGATCGATTTTCCATTATCCCTTCCACCAGGGATCATATCGTCGCCGCCCGAAGTCCAGTACGGGTTATTGATCGCTTTCCTGATTTCTCCCCTGAGCCAGTCCTTCGCCCAGTCTTTGTAACCCCTCGCTTCTTTATTGGGATCGCAGACCGCGATGACCCGGAATTGTGTGTTTGCAAGCAAGGGTAATAGTTCCCGGATACCCTGTGTGCCACAGCCAATATAAGCCAGGTTGATTTTATCACTTGGGGCAACATATCCTTTTCCGCCCAGCACATGCCTGGGCAGGATCGTGAACGCGAGTGCGCCTGTGGAAACTACTTCCACAAATTTTCTGCGATTGATGGAAGAGCCTGGATTGGATGAAGTTTCCATACCTGAATTTTCTGATTCGGGAATACTGTTTGAGGAAGTTTCGTCTTTCATATTTGCAATTTTTATCGTCCTGGAAAGATATTAAAGGTATAGATTTATGATGAAAAAAATCCGGACAGGGTTTTGAGATTGATGAATTAATGCTGACATCGATGGAAAGGATCAAAATATTTTTTACACATTGAAATACAAAAGAAAAACGATTACATTTGAAATCACGTGATGGAAGATATACAGCCCATTTCCATTTACAATTAAGGACAAATTCACATGCTCCCCAAACTTTTGATTGGTTCACTCATCCTTTTATTGTATCTAAGCTCTGCCACAGCACAAAAAATCAGGTATTATGATGCGCACAATAATGAAGTAAGATCTGATGAGGCAAATTATTTTACGGTGCAGTATAAATTCAATGACACCTGTTGGGCGAAGGATTACTACCGTATCAAGGGCCCCCTGATAAGGGAAGAGCAATATAAGGATCAAAAAAATACTGTAAAAAACGGGAGGTATTTTTTTATGATATAGTAGGCCGCATTGATTCAACGGGCAGTTTTTCGAACAACAAACAGCATGGAATATGGGTTGTATATGGATATGCCGGCTAT
>DATJWE010000220.1:0-11199 GCA_035501475.1 Puia sp.
CGGTTAGTGATTGGGGATCCTGCAGATCGCGCCTGGTGTTTTCTCAGGCAAACGGACGGGAAAATATTAGTTGGTGGCCAGCATGGTTGGCTAAGCATCTATGATCCTTCAGCAAGAAAGTTCATCAATTCTCAACCTGCAGCGTTCTTTCAAAGCACAATTATTAACATGGCCACGGATAGCGCCCAAAATATCTGGCTGGCTTTGTATAGTGGCCTGGCCAAGTGGGATCGTCAAAAAAAAGCATTCATACGATGCCCGGAAATAATTTCCCTTCATGGAAACAATATCAGGCAGGTATTTGATTTGATGGTAGACAATGAGCAAAATCTGTGGTTAGCCACTCAAACCAATGGTCTGCAAAAATTCGATGTCACTTCCATGAGCTATACCAAAGTGTATGTGCCGGATAATAATCTCTCAAAGGGCATATCTGATATTTCTGTACAATGCATCGCAAAAATGAATGACAGCATAATTGCATTGGGTACCAGTTCCGGTGGCATAAATCTTTTTAACCGGAGAACTGATCAATTTTCTTACATCACGGTAAGGGATGGTTTGCCTAGCAATAACATTACCGCACTTTATTTTGAGGCACCGCACAATCTTTGGGTTGCTACCAGCCAGGGACTATGTAAAGTGGATCTTAGAACCAACACTGTTTATCATTATGGATTGGAAGATGGGATAGTTGATAATAATTTTGTCAGCTGCACACGTTTTTATAAAACAAAGGATGGCCGCTTATTAATCGGATACAGCGGAGGCTTTGTGAGTTTCAATCCTGATAGCATTGGGAGCAAGGAGTCTCCGGAAAAAGTAACCATTACCGGATTTAAAATTTTTAACCAGTCATTGTTAGTAGATTCCATATTGGATAAATCCGATTCCATCTTTCTTTCTTTCGACCATAATTTTATCACAATAAATTATGCTGCACTCAGCTTTCTGGAGCCCCAGCGAATTAAGTACTATTATAAGCTGCAAGGTGTGGATCGGGACTGGGTGAATGCAGGTCAGCAGCGGATTGCCACATATACCAACCTTTCTCCAGGCACTTATTTATTTAGTGTGAAATGTGAAAACAGGGAAGGGATCGGAAGTCAACTGACTACTTCTTTGTTTATTGTCATTCTCCCACCTTTCTGGCAAACATGGTGGTTCAAATGCTTGCTGGGTGGAACAATTTTGCTCTCTCTATATGGTTTGTACCGGTATCGAATCAATCAACTACTCAAGATGCAAGCCATGCGAAATGAAATTTCTAAAGACCTGCATGATGATCTTGGCGCTACCCTTGGAAGCATAAGCATCTTATCCGAAGTAGCTAAGGACAATATAAAATCCGGCTTGCAGGATCAGGCATACTCATTGCTAATTAAGATTAGTAATAATGCAAAAGAAATGGTAAGCAAAATGAGCGATATTGTTTGGGCGATAAATCCTAAAAATGAAAACCTCCAACGAATAGTTCAACGACTTACAGAATTCGGTTTGGAGACCTGCACATCAAAAAACATTCACCTGAAGATTAATGTAGATGAATCGTCTGTTAAGCATGTGCTGCCTATGGAGGCAGTAAAAAATATTTATCTGACTGTTAAGGAAGCGATGAATAATGCCATTAAACATTCGGATTGTAAAAACTTGTCGGTTTCCTTTAAATTTATTTCTTCAGTTTTGGACATTTCCATTGAGGATGACGGAAAAGGATTTGATCCGCAACTCATAAAAAACGGGAATGGTTTAATCAATATGGAATCCAGAATAAAAGAAATGAATGGTGATATTTCGATCCGTTCTGATAAAAAAAATACCGTTGTAGCTCTTCAAATTCCAATCCCCTGAAATCGGTATTTTAAATTTGCTGCCACAGCTTAAATTTATGTTATCATGCATGTCAAGCTGGCAATATTCGAAGACAATGCGAACTTTCTGGAAGCAGTATCAATTCTGGTAAACGCGTTACCCGGCTTAGAGCTCACGGGCGCGTGGCTAAACACCAGGGATATGATTGCACATTTGAAAAGAAATACGCCAGATATCGTACTGATGGATATTGGAATTTCACCCATCGATGGAATTGAAGCTACAAAACTGCTAACGAAGAATTATCCTGACATAAAAATTCTCGTCCAAACCATTTTTGATGATGATGAAAAAGTGTTCGCGGCCATCTGTGCAGGAGCTTCGGGTTATTTGCTTAAAAGTTACCTGCCCGAGGCTTTACCGGCATCTATTGCCGAGCTAATGACAGGTGGATCGCCCATGTCGCCAACCATCGCGGGCAAAATACTCAGGCTGTTCAGGGATCATTTTCATAAAGCCGATCTGGTTGAAAATTATAACCTGAGTAAACGAGAAAAAGAAATCCTTAAATATTTAGTAGAGGGTTGTAGTTATAAAATTGTAGCAGATAAATGTGGCATTGCATATGAGACCGTTAAAACGCACATAGGAAATATCTATGAAAAGTTGCATGTCGCCAGTATGTCTGGCGCTGTGGCTAAAGCTATCCGCGAAAATCTTACTTAGTAATAAGCGATAAATTCCCCTTTAATTAAAGGATGAGATTTGCTAACTAAAAAATTATTTCTTCAAGCGCGATTGACAATTCGTTCCAAATTCCGGTCGAAAAAAATTTTGGAATTTTTGCCGCCAATATGTTTTTGACCGCCAATACAGAGTACAGTGATCTTCAGAGCCAGCGGATAACAGAATTATCGCTAAGCGTGACATTTATCGGATTATTATGTAAAAGATTTGAATGCGACGGTGTTGCGCGTGAAGGCCAAATCGAAAGCAAATGCGGGATTGTATTATTTGTAATCACGTTCGATTGTTTTGCTTTGACCTTAGTTGCGTTGATATTTTGCTGCCTATTTCCAAAGCGAGTTCCGGAAAACATTTTAATCAACTGTAAATCGTCATCAGAATCGGGACTGAACGTTAGATAACTTTAGAGACAGTTTCCATTGTTCATCTTAAAACATAAGTTATGGAAACCAATCAGAAACAATCCACAGAAAACTTCGTTAAAGAAGTGTGTCGTAAGACCCACCGGATATTTACATCCGAACAAAAGATCCTCATTGTTATAGAAGCTATGCGCGGAGAATCATCCACCGCTGCCATCTGTTGCAAGTATGGTATCAGCAACGCGCTGTTTTACAAATGGAACAAGGAGTTCATGGAAGCTGGTAAAAAGAGGTTGCCTGGCAACACGGAATGCCAGGCGACCAGCGATGAAGTAACTGAGTTTCTTAAAGAAAATCAACGCCTCAAAGAAATGATTGCGGACCAAATGCTGAAGTACGACATTGTAAAAAAAGCTTGCACATGCTGGAGTAAGTGAAAAATACCGTAAGCATATGCGACTGACAGCGTCCGAAAAAATGGAAATCATCCGGCTGGTAGAACGTTCAGACCTGATTGCGAACAGTACCTTACAGCAACCAGAGATCAATAAAAGCACATTCTACAACTGGTATCATCTCTATCAGTAAAACGGGATTGAAGGTCGATAGTATAACAAAATTTGGCGGTTCGTGACATTAAATCTTTTCCTAAATAAAAATCTATTGGGGAAATTCGGGCTTGGCAATGAACCAAAGTTGCAATGATTTGATGTACAATTTAAAATCAGGGACAATACAGCCCGTGGCATTCGTCCACCGTAGTTGATGCCCTCACAAATTGCGAATCCGATTGAACTGATTGCCTGGTGAAGACATCGACAGCGGTGGATAATGATTTGTATATTGAATATTGGTCCGCTTATAACGCTTTCTCCGTTATATTATTTTTAAGGTTTTACACTTAGAGCTTCATTAAATCGTCCATTTCTCCCTATCAGCCCTTTTTCATACATATTATTTCAAGTATTCTGTAAAAAATTTTAAGGTTCTTTGCCAGGCTGATTTTGCAGCGGCTTCATTATAACGGGTGGGGGCGGTATCATTATGAAACGCGTGCTGTGCACCTTCATACATGTAGAGCTCATATTTCACTCCCGCTTTTTTTAATGCCTCTTCATAAGCGGGTATGCCTTCATTGGTTCTTTCATCCAATCCCGCATAATGCAATTGAACAGCTGCCTTGATTTTCGGCACATCGGCTGCATCGGGCTGGCGACCGTAAAAAGCAACGGCAGCTTTCAGGTCAGGAACGTTAACGGCCAGTTGGTTTGCCATACCTCCTCCCCAGCAAAATCCGACGCATCCTTCGTTGCCGTTGAAATCCTTTCTTGTTTTAAGATAATCGAAGGCCTTGATAAAATTATTCAGATTCTTTTTTGCATCCAGTTGACCAAACATATTTCGCGCCTGGTCTTCATCTGCGGGTGTGCCTCCCTGCGGGGATAAGGCATCGGGAGCGAGCGCCAGATAACCAGCTAAAGCTGCACGTCGGGTTACATCTTCAATATGTGGGTTAAGTCCCCGGTTTTCATGGATAACAACCACTCCCGCATATTTCCCATTTTCTTTTGGCCTGGCCACATAGCCTTTCATTGTACAATCATCACCGGGATAAGTAATTCTTTCTGTAATAAGTCTGTCATCCTGCTGAGAAATCGTTTCTGCATGTGCATAGTTTATTTCAAGCAGAGGCAACAATGCAAACGCAGCACTTACACTGCCGGTCAGTTTTGCCAGGCGGCGAATAAATTCATCCCGCGACAACGGTTTATGCGTGTATTCGTCAAAAAGATTAATGATTTGCTGATCCATAAAAGAATTGAAATAATTTAAGGATCATTAAAGTTAGTGAATCAGCAATTGTCAATGGGCAATAGACAATGGGCAATAAACAATCGGCAATAGGCAATAGAAGTGTTAGAAACTAGTCGATCAATACTAAATCAATAATGGGTGCCATAATATATGTAATCTGTGTAATTCCAGTAATTAGTGTAATTAGTGTAATTAGTGTATTCAGTTTTCCACCGCCATTTGTACTTTCTGTTCTCCGTAAGTGTCGATAATTATTTCGAAGATCATGGGTTGGCGAAGGCCGTCTTTGTTATTGGTGAACCGGATGGCCATTCCGTTTGTGGCGGTCAGGTAATCCATAATTAATTTTTCATTTTTCCCGATTTCCTCTTGCTTCAATACAATCATTTCATTTGCTTTTTGCAGTTCATCGTATTTCTGCTTTACTTTTTCCGCATTATCCGAATCGATAATATTGCCTTTCTGAAAAAGCTTTAATTCATTATTGTAATTCTTGCTGACACCAATAATATCTTTTTGCATTTCTTTAAGTTCTTCCTGCAGGCGGATATAGTCGCTAAATACACACATATAGGATCTTTTTGGATTTACGCTAATAACGAAAGCTTCCCACTACATAGTATATCTGAATTTTGGGCCTATCGGGGATATTTTTCCCCGGTTTTCAGGAAATTTTAACTAAAGGCTAACGGGCAGTTAACGGTATAGTCATCTCGGGCATTTACTTTTGTTACTCAGTACCATCAACCATTAACCAACTATGAAGTAGCAGGGCCGGGGTTGAAGCATAAGCTAATCCGGCTTTCTGTTTTTAGAAATATTCATATCAGTTTATTTCCTCTCTTTCTTCAAAATAAAATCTTACATAAAGCGTTAATGCATTAAGTGATTATCATAACTGAAGTTTTTCTCAAGTGGCCGGTGTGTCTACACTGGCTTTTTTATTTTCCATACGGTCCAGGCATAAAAAAATCCGCAAAACGGATGTTGGTTTTATGAAGAACCTGTATTTTTATCTTCCTATACATCATAACAACCAACTTGCATATGAAAAAACTGACTGTATTTTTCCCATGTCTTATATGGGTTTCCCTTTCTTTTTCCCAACAACCGCTGACCATTGCACAAAAAGTAGATGCCCTTATCAAACAAATGACCCTGGATGAAAAAGTGGGCCAAATGACCCAGGTGACCCTTGCCGTTGTAGCAAAAAACGGATGGGGAAACCAGGACGGATCATTGGATACCGCTGCATTAAGAAAGGCTGTTGTGGAGTATAAAGTCGGATCCCTTTTGAACACAACTGCACACGCATTTTCAGCGCAGGTCTGGCGGGATATGCAGACAGCAATACAGGATGAAGTAAAGAATACGAGGTTAAAAATACCTGTGATTTATGGATTGGACTGCATCCACGGTCAGACCTATACTTTAGACGCCACTTTATTTCCCCAAAGCATTGCCATGGCAGCCACACGTAATACGGAACTCGCGAGGGAAGTAACAAAAGTTGCTGCCAAAGAACTTCGTGCTTCAGGTGTTCGATGGAGTTTTGCTCCGGTACTGGATTGCGGACGTCAGCCTCTCTGGTCTCGTTTCCCGGAAACTTATGGAGAAGATGTGTATATCGGCAAAACGATGGGAGCAACAGTAGTTCGCGCTTTCCAGGAAGATGGATTGAAAAATCCCACAGCTGTTGCCTGTTGTATGAAACATTATCTTGGTTATTCTGCTGCACGAACAGGAAAAGATCGTACACCGGCCTATATTCCGGAAATTGAATTGCGGGAATATTATCTGCCACAGTTCCGTGAAGCCATAAAAGCCGGTGCTGCCACGATTATGATCAATTCAGGAGAAATCAACGGCACTCCGGTACATGCAAGCAAATATTTACTGACAGATGTATTACGCAAAGAACTCGGCTTTGAAGGAGTAATCGTGACTGACTGGGAAGATATTATCCGTTTGCACGAACGGCATCTTGTAGCCAGCACACCGCGACAGGCCGTTGTGATGGCGATCAACGCGGGAATAGATATGAGTATGGTGCCTGGAAATTTTTCTTTTTTTGATTTGCTGAAAGAAGCTGTTCAGAAGGGCGAAGTTCCTATGAGCCGCATTGATGATGCGGTTCGGCGCATACTCACGCTAAAAATGAAAGTGGGTTTGTTCGATGATCCTTACCCGGAAAAAGAAGCTACCGGTAATTTCGGTAAACCCGAATATCAGGCTCTTGCGCTCGACGCAGCACACCAGGCTATGACCCTGTTAAAAAACGAGAATAATGTTTTGCCCCTGGCAACGATGAACCAGAGGATATTGGTTGCTGGTCCGGGTGCACAAAGTATCAGTGCGCTGAATGGCTGCTGGTCATATACCTGGCAGGGAAAAGAAGAACAATGGTATCCAACAGACAGCAAAACGATTGGAGAAACGATTATCGGAAAATCAAGGAGTGTGATGGTGCTTGGATCAAAGGGCTTCGATAATCCCGACAATTATGATACTGCAAAGCTCCGGTCGGCTGCTGTTGGCGCTGATGTCATTGTATTGTGTCTTGGTGAAAACGCTTATGCCGAGAGCCCCGGAAATACAGAAGATCTCGCATTGCCCGATAACCAACTCGCCCTGGCAAGAACAGCGATTGCATCAGGAAAACCGGTCATCCTGGTACTGACTGAAGGCAGGCCGCGTCTGATTACAAATATTGCTCCGCAGCTCAAAGGAATTTTAATGGCCTATTGGTCTGGCAGAAAAACAGCAGAAGCAGTTGCGGATGTTTTGTTCGGGAGCTACAATCCCGATGGTCGTCTGCCATTTAGTTATCCGAGGAGCATGGGCGAAATGGTATTATACGATCGCAAGCACACTGAAGATGTCCGCGAAATTTTCAATGAAAATATGACGATGGATGGATACAAACCATTATTTCCTTTTGGATATGGATTGAGTTATACAAGTTTCGAATATGGACCCATCCATCTTAGTTCAAATACAATTAAAGGATCGGAAAAACTAACGGTGAGCATTACCGTAAAAAATACGGGCAGCCGCGATGGAAAGCATACCGTGGAGTTATTCACTCATGAGCAATACGCAAGTATTACCCCGAGCATGCAACGCCTGCGTGCTTTTAAGAAGATTTCTTTGAAGGCGGGAGAAACCCAGGCAATATCTTTTGTGCTTGATAAGAATGATTTGGCATTTGTCAATGCACAATTGAAAACAGCGACCGAACCCGGCGATTTCGACATCATGATAGGAAATCAAAAAGCAACTTTCTCCTATCAACAATAATTGGTTCGATAAGCAATAGGCAAAACGCAATTGACAATATGCAAAATTTAATCGGTAAGATTTAAAAATCTTCACTCGATTTTTAAATCAGGCAGATTTTATTTTGTAATTATCATTAATCGTGAATGGCCTGTTTAGTTGCCTGTATTGCAGCATCAATATGGTTATATGCGCGGGCCTGTAGTCCGCGGGCAAACTGATTGTCTTCATCGTGGCTGATATCCTGCCTTGCTTTTTTAAGGAAATCCACTGCTTGGTGTAAACGTCCCATATGATCGGGATTTTCATCAACCTGGGGATGATCACTGATATCTTTACCGTCTTCGATAGCGGCTGATTTAATTTCTTTGATGGCCGCATCAATTTGTTTTACTGCTTCTACTTCATCGGCTGTTTTTTCCCAGTCGCCGGGACGATGTTCAATAAGCCATCGGGCAGCACGGAGATCAGACAAAGCATGTAAATAATAGGGATGATCGGCGTTTAATTTGCCGCCGTCTGCTTTTGCCTGTAAAACACAAATGGGGATTAATAAAAATAAACTGATAATGCTTTTTACAAATGGAAGATTTTTCATGGTAATGGTTTTAAATTAACATAGGATTTTAGGCGTTTAATCTTATAACGATAATCAGGTCAAATGCTTTTGTGAATTCTTATCAATCGGGGCTGTTAACATTTGATTAGCAAATAAGAATTTCATAAAAAGGAGTTTCCGGTTTTGCATGTATCATCATTTCATTCTTAATTATTAAATTCGGCCATTTAACAGTTCGCCATGAACAATCAATTGAATACCGCACTGGCATTTTCCCGACGTTCATCATTCGATAAAAGCCTGTTGGTGCTTGCCGGAGACGTAGGAGGAACCAAGACCAATCTTGCCCTCTTCAGGGCTTCGAAAAATAAAATGGAACTGGTGCATGAGGCATCTTATCATTCTTCTCAATATGCCTCCTGTCTTGATATCCTGCAAATATTTTTTTCGGAAAAACCGGGTTTAAAAGCCGAACGGATTTGTCTGGGTGTGGCGGGCCCGGTCCTGCAGGGCAAGGTCGAGATCACCAATCTTTCATGGAATCTTGACAGTGGGGATATCCGTAAAATGAGTGGTATTAATGATGTTTTTCTGATCAATGATCTCGAAGCTACCTCTTACGGACTTGCTGCGCTGGGTCCCGATGATTTTATCGATATCCATGCCGGGATTCCCGGTGAGGGAGGCAATATGGCCATCATTGCACCCGGCACCGGACTCGGAGAAGCAGGGCTATACTGGGATGGAAAATACTATCATCCTTTTCCTACCGAAGGCGGGCACACCGATTTTTCTCCACGTACTGAATTCGATTTTGAATTGTATACCTACCTGCAAAAAAAATATGACATCGTAAGCTGGGAAAAAGTGATTGCAGGACCGGGCATTTATGATATCTACCGGTTTCTTTGTGATGTAAAGAAGAGGCCGCAGGAAGATTGGCTGCGGGAAGCGTTTTCCGAAGAAGATCCTTCCGCAGTGATCAGTCAGTCGGCACTCGAAGAAAAAGATCCTGTTTGCATAGAAACGATGGACCTGTTCGTCCGGTATCTTGCCAGAGAATCCTGCAATCTCGTTCTCAAAATGAAAGCCACAGGCGGACTTTTTCTCGGTGGCGGCATCCCCCCAAAAATTACTTCAGTCCTGCAGCAAAATGTTTTTTATGATAATTATCTCGACTGCGACAGGATGCAACATCTCGTAAAAAAAGTACCCATAAAAATTATTCTCAATAATAAAACAGCCCTGTTGGGGGCTGCATATTATGGAGCTTATGGCGGCGAATAAAATAATGCTGCAATTAAAAAATAAAATTCCTTTTGTCCTAATGACCTAATGACTCATTGACTTGCTTACTACTGACCCATTAACTGACTGCACCAGCCGTTGATCCTTCACATCATCCTTCCAAATTGAATTCATTCTGTTCTGCTCTTTTTCAGTAATTTCATGGCAAAACGATCAGCTATGTCTACAAGACGTGCTTTCCTTCAACAGGCTTCGCTTGCCTCCACTGCACTATTTATGCATCCGTCTTCTTTTTTCGAAGCGGATGAATTAATCGGAATCCAGTTGTACACACTTCGTGAAGAAGCAAAAAAAGATATCCGGGCCACAATTGGCAAAATTGCCGGGGTTGGATACAATTCAGTAGAGGTTTTCAATTATAAGGATGGAAAATTTTTTGGTTTATCGCCTGAAGACTTTAAAGCGATATTCACACAATACAACCTGAAAACTCCCAGTGGTCATTATTCCATGCCCAATTTCCTGATAAAAGGAGATGAAGATGAGTTGAAGCGGACTGTTGCGGATGCAGCAAAAATGTCGCATGATTTTTTCACCATTCCTTATCTCACACCGGAAATGAGGACCAGCCTGGATGATTATAAAAAACTGGCAGAGAAAATTAATAAGGCTGCAGAGGTTGTGAAGAGCGCCGGGATGAGGCTTGCCTATCATAATCATGATTTTGAATTTAAAGATTGGGGTGATGGGAAAAGAGGGTTTGACATTTTCCTGAAAGAAACAGATCCTTCGCTGGTAAATTTTGAAATGGATATTTACTGGATTACCAAAGCAGGAGTGGATCCTATAGCCATGATTAAAACCATTCCCGGGAGGATTAAAATGTGGCATGTTAAGGATATGGATAATACGCCTGAAAAATCGTTTACCGAAGTAGGAAGTGGAGTAATTAATTATAAGGAGATTTTTAAATATAGACAGCAATCCGGCATGGAATATTTTTTTGTCGAACAGGACCAGGTCAGGATTCCAGTCTATGAAAGTATTTCCAAAAGTTACCAGTATATCAAACAAAATATAGTCAGCTAAAAATAGCTGAACTTTAAATTCGCTTCAAAATACGGAGTCCATGAGTAATCGACGTTCCTTTCTGCAGAAGACAGGCGCTTTAGCTGGTGGTGTGGCATTGTCGACTGTTTTTGATAACAAGTCATTTGCTGCTTTGCGTCGGCGGATAACCCCAAGCGACCAGATCAATATCGGCGCCATTGGAATCAATGGCATGGGTTGGGCAGATCTTACTGCTGCATTAAAAGTGCCTGGTGTCAATGTGGTGGCTTTATGTGACGTGGATAAAAATGTTTTGGATAAAAGAGT
>DATJWE010000221.1:0-31122 GCA_035501475.1 Puia sp.
TGAAGATGCAACAAACGGATTGAGATTTGGGGCAGAAGGCATCGGCCTTTTCCGGACAGAGCATATGTTTTATGGAGAAGGAAGTGATCAACCTTTGTTCCTTCTTCGCAAAATGATTGTGAGCAAAACAGAAAGTGAAAGAAGAAATGCACTGAATGAATTATATGTTTATGTGAAGAAAGATGTGAAACATACATTGCAGGTGATGGATGGCTACCCCGTAACTATTCGGTTACTCGACCCACCCCTACATGAATTTGTGCCGCACGATAAGGAAAAGTTGCAGCAACTTAGTAAAGAATTAGGCATCAGGCTAAGCCTGTTGAAAAGAAGGGTGTTAACATTACATGAGAATAATCCCATGCTTGGTCACCGGGGGGTAAGACTTGGAGTAAGCTATCCTGAAATCTCTGAAATGCAAATCAGGGCAATATTGGAAGCCACTGCAGAATTAATGAAATCCGGAAAGAAAGCTTTACCTGAAATTATGGTGCCCGTTACCTGCACGGTCAATGAATTAATCCATCAGAAGAAAATTGTTGACCGGGTCTATAATGAAGTGTGTAAGGAGAAGAAATTAAAAAAGATTCCTTATCTGTACGGCACTATGATTGAAATACCAAGGGCAGCACTCAAAGCCGCCCAGATGGCCGAGGTGGCAGATTTTTTTAGTTTTGGAACCAATGATCTTACGCAAATGAGCTTTGGATTCAGCAGGGATGATATCGGTGGATTTCTTCCGAATTATCTTGACCAGAAATTACTGAAAGATGATCCATTTCAAACAATCGATCAGGACGGTGTAGGCGAACTCATAAAATTCGGAATTGACAGAGGCCGCAAGACAAAACCAACACTGAAAGTTGGCATTTGCGGCGAACATGGAGGGGACGCAGAGAGTGTGAAATTCTGTCACCGCATCGGAATGAATTATGTGAGCTGTTCTCCATTCCGAGTGCCAATCGCCAGGCTGGCGGCAGCACAGGCTGCAATCGAATTCCCGAGAAAATGATTTGTTGAATAACCGTTTTTTTGTAGTGTACTATCCGGAATAATATTCCAGATATGACTGATCAGTGTGCAGATTTAAAATGAATCATTTCCTGCTTTCCAGTATCTTGATATAGTTAAGCCTCTCGTAAGCGACGGGATTTGAAATTTTTCGCTGGCTAAGCATTCCCTTAAATATATGAATATCGTCAAAGCCGGTCCTGGACATCCAATCCTGCAGGCCTTCGTTCATCGTTTTCAGATGGGGAATTCCGTTTTTATAAAGTGAAGAAGCGGTCATTACTGTATCGGCTCCCGCAAGAATATATTTAATAACTTCAACGGCTGACTGAACTCCGGTATTAGCCGCTAAAGACAGATTTACCTTGCTGTGTAGAAGACCGATCCAGAATAAAGGCAGTTTTATTTCTGAAGATTCGCTAAATTTCAAATCTGTTTTGATGGCCAGTTCGTTTATATCAAAGTCAGGTTGATAGAAACGGTTAAATAAAACAAGGGCATCAGCACCCGCATTTTGCATTCGTAATGCGATATTCCCCATAGAGCTGAAATAGGGATTTAGTTTCACGGCAATCGGGATAGTTACAGCTTGTTTGAGTGATGTAATGATATTCAGATAACGCTGCTCTACTTCTGAGGATGATATCTCTATATTGCCTGGGATAAAAAAAATATTCACTTCAATTCCATCGGCACCCGCCTCCTCTATCAGTTTTGCATATTCCAACCAGCCATCACTTGTAATGCCATTAAGGCTTGCAATGACCGGAATTTTGACTCTTGATTTTGCCTTACGGATATTTTCCAGGTATTCATAAGGCCCCACGTTGTATTGTTCAATGTCAGGGAAAAAATCCATCGCTTCGGCAAAAGCGAAGGTAGTCCTGGTCATAACTCCTTTGAGCTTGGCTTCCTCCATTTTTATCTGCTCTTCAAACAATGAAAACATGACGACAGCTCCTGCACCACTGTCTTCCATCATTATGATGTTATCCATTTTTTCAGACAATGTGCATGCTGAAACAACAAGGGGCGAATTCAATTTCAAACCCATGTATTCACAATCTAACTTCATAAAACTGATATTAATTATTGTTGAACATTATTACTGTATTACTTAATTCCTTTGTTATAAGCATCGATGAACACCTGGTTTAGTTCTTTCGCATTTTTAAATTTTAATCTCTGGTTAATCATCAAAACATACATAGGTTTATTTTCCATAAACATTTGATCAGAAATATAGCCCTGCATCCAGGTGCAATGCTCTTTCTCACTGTATGGTTTTAAAAAAATCAATGCCTGTGCTATATCGCCATAACGGACAGAGGGAAACCGGGAAAAATACATCGCACAACTGTCTCTGATCTTTTCAAACGGAGAGGATGCAATTGTGAATGCTACCGGTTTAAGATTCCTTTTCTTCATAACTGAATCAAATAAGTCATCGATCGAACTTCCACAAACTTTATTGTCTTCATTCAAATCTAAATTCTGATATAATTCAATTTGAAAAAATTTGTCCTTATATTTTTGACTTAAAAGTACAGCAAACCTTGGGTTTAATGCCACTATTTTTTTGTCTTTGACTATTGCGTTTGTGTAATTTATTAATGTATGATTAAACCCGATCAGCACTACAGCCTTTTGGTTTTTATCAATTATTTCTTTCTCTATATTTCTCGCCATTATATTGTCCCTCAACCCTGCGTTTACCATATTTTTCAATGACGATAAAATCCGGAGTTTCTCCCAAAAAGGCGATTTCCCTCTTGAATCATTCGCCACTCCAGATAAAAAAATATCAGCCATTTCCCAATCCCCATCCAGTCCGACTACTCTCATCTTCTCTGCACCTTCAGGCAATGAATGATTTAATTTCCAAACGGTTTTCAGTATATCCCAATATTCTTTCCAGCCCCATATTTTCCAGCATTGGCCCCTTGCTATTTCCATTGCAAGAACAGAATCATAAGTTTTTCCATTGACCAGTTGTTCTGCCTTTTTATTCATCAATGCAGGGATAACCTCCATTGCAATCACCCTTATATTTGATTTGTAATAAAGAGGCCCGATCATCTGATTTAAAAAATCCAGGTTGTCACGATTTTCGTGTATCTCACCCAGCAATGTGATTTGATGATTGGCTGCAGCCTTTATTAAATAATCAGCTGGTTGTTCACCATATTTGTTCAGCCAATTTATCAAAGAACTGTCTTTTATCTCAGACACATCGGCGACATCTGCAAGGTTTCTTTCAATAAACGGGAACTTAACAGATTCAGGGTTTAGCGAAATTTTTTTTGCATCGATAACAACACCTGCAATGCTCCACATATAAATCGCGGTAAAAACTATAAACGTAGAAAAAGCAAACGTTCTTGAAAATTTATTAAAGCCTGCCGGCTTTGTAAATTGCAAAACTCTTGATTTGCATAAATAGTCATGCCATCCTTTTTTGTTTTTTGAGAAACCGATCCAGAAAAACCCCAAAAAAAACACAACACCAGAAATTATTTTTAGAATGGATTCACGCAATATTGATTTTAACAACGATAGTTTTGTTCCGTCATAGTTGAGCACTTTAATTCCTAATAAATATTTCCCGATAGTTTGGCCCTTAAATGAAATTAAAATTGTGCTATAAACAATTCCAACAAGAATAAAAGTAAAATTGAATGGGAAATAAAAAGGATGCATGTACAGCAGTGAATAAAAAAATATTTTCAAGACGGCGTATATAAACAGGCAATCCATCCATGTGGCAAGAAACCTTAGCCAGAAACCCGTCTTTATTGATTCAATTGGTTCATTCATCATTAATTCAGTTTTCTAACTTAACTAACTGTAAAGTCTATGCGATAGGAACAAAATCGCTCGCTTTTTTTGTTGCGAGTTCTTCATAAGATTTCCATTTCAGGTTTACCAATTCCTGCGCATGCTTCATCAGTCTATCAGCTTGCTCAGGATTTGTAATAGAAAGCACTTTATAGCGCAGTTCATTGTATGCATAATCTTTCAATCTGATGTGTGGCCTTGGAGAATCAAGCACAAATGGATTTTGATTTTTCTTTCTGAGGAGGGGATTATACCTCAATAATGGCCAGTGTGCACTGGCAACTGCCTTATGCTGCTGGTCCAATCCGTCCTTCAAATCATAACCATGCGCTATGCAATGACTGTAGGCTAAAATCAGGGAAGGACCTTCGTAGGCTTCTGCTTCACGCATGGCCAGTAGGGTTTGTTGCGGGTTGGCTCCAAAGGCGACTCTTGCCACATATACATTACCGTAAGAAATGGCCTGCATCGCAAGATCTTTCTTGCCTACCGTTTTTCCGCCTGCTGCAAATTTTGCAGTCGCTGCTGTCGGTGTTGATTTGGACATCTGCCCTCCGGTATTTGAATATACTTCGGTATCCAGGACCAGTACGTTGATATTTCTCCCACTCGCCAGGGCGTGATCAAGACCTCCATAGCCAATATCATAAGCCCATCCGTCTCCACCTACAAGCCATACACTGCGACGCACCAGTTGATCCGCCACAGAAAGCAACTGAGATGCTGTGGCTGTTTTCATCATCTTCAATTTCATCTCAAGTTCTTCCACTCTTTTCTTTTGTTCAACCAGTTCCGATTCCAGGACCTGCTTTGCATCTAAGATTTCTTTTACAAAACCTTCTCCCAATTCATCTTTCATCTCCAGCAATAATTGTCTTGCTACTTCCAATTGTTTATCTGCAGAAATTCGCATACCCAGTCCGAATTCGGCATTGTCTTCAAACAAAGAATTAGACCATGCAGGGCCTCTCCCATCTTTATTAACTGACCATGGCGTAGTAGGCAGATTACCTCCGTAAATAGATGAACAGCCGGTGGCATTTGCCACCAATAACCTGTCTCCAAATAGTTGTGACAACAATTTCAGGTAAGGGGTTTCGCCACAGCCCGCACATGCTCCTGAAAATTCAAATAAGGGTTCAAGAAATTGCGCGCCATGTACGGTAGAGAAATCAATTTTTGAACGATCATTCCATGGTATGTTTTCAAAAAACTCAATATTTTTTTGTTCTGTTTCTGAAAGCGGCCCCTTTTCACTCATATTGATCGCTTTTTTGGAATGATCCGCGGCATTGAGTGCCGGGCACACTTCTACACATAGATTGCATCCTGTACAATCTTCAAAGTAAACCTGCAATGAATAATGTGTTTCAGGAAAACCTCTTGCATTAATCGGGGCTGATTTAAAACCTTGCGGAGCATTTTTTAAATTGTCCATATGATAAAACTTTGCCCTGATCACGCTATGCGGGCACACATATGCGCAGTTCCCACACTGTATACAGACATTTGGATCCCAAACAGGAACCAAATCTGAAATATTCCTTTTTTCCCATCGCGTGGTGCCACTTGGGTAAGTGCCGTCAACAGACATCTTGCTTACAGGTAAATCATCTCCGTGTCCTGCCATCATGATCGCGGTTATGCTTTTGACAAAATCTGGCGCTTTGTCAGGAACGGTCAGCAGGTCATGACTGGCTGCAGAAATGTTTTTCTGATGGCTTACCTCGTATAGATTCTCAAGCGTTGCGTCAACAGCTTTATAATTTTGTTCAATTATTTTTTGTCCTTTTTTGAAATAGGTTTTTTCAATTGCTTTTTTGATTTGTTTAATGGCGGCTTCTCTTGGGAGGACCCCAGACAGGGCAAAGTAGCATGTCTGCATAATCGTATTAATTCGTCCACTCATGCCTGTATCTCTTGCGACTGCAGTTGCATCAATTACATAGAATCGAATATTTTTATCATTGATCATTCTTTGAACCCGGCTTGGTAATTTGTCCCACACATCATTTTTGCCATAAGGGCTGTTTAATAAGAAAGTAGCTCCTTCGGCTGCGAAATCGAGCATCTCGACTTTTTCAGTGAAGTTGAAATGATGGCAGGCAATAAAATCTGCTTTTGAAATCAGATAAGGCGCCCTGATGGGTTTTGGCCCAAAACGTAAATGCGAAACAGTTCTTGCACCTGATTTTTTTGAATCATACACAAAGTATCCCTGGGCATAAAGAGGAGTGTTTTCTCCAATAATCTTGATCGTGTTTTTATTGGCGCCAACGGTTCCATCTGCACCCAGTCCAAAAAATAATCCCTGTCTCCACTCATGTTCATCCAATGTAAAAGACGGATCATAGTCCAAGCTGGTGAATGTGACATCATCATTGATTCCAACAGTGAATCCATTTTTTGGATCCTCTTTTTTTAGTTCATCAAGAACCGCTTTGGCCATCGCAGGCGTAAATTCTTTTGATGAAAGGCCATAACGCCCACCAATAATGACCGGTAATTTTTTCAACTTCCCCTGCTGCAATGATTCTACCAAAGTTGATAATACATCCTGGTACATGGGTTCTCCGGCTGCACCCGGCTCCTTCGTTCTATCCAGCACCGCAATTGCCTTCACCGATGCAGGCAATGCTTTCAATAAATGTTTCAGAGAAAATGGCCGGTAAAGACGAACCTGAATGACTCCCGTTTTCTCTCCTGTTTCATTTAGGGCATTTACCGTAGCTGCAATGGTTTCACCACCTGAACCCATCACGATAATAACTTGTTCTGCGTTTTTGTGTCCTGAATATTGAAATATCTCATATTTTCTGCCGGAAATTTTTTCAAAATCATTCATTACGTTATCCACAATATCCGGCATTTTATTATAGAATGCATTCACGGTTTCTCTTCCCTGGAAATATACATCGGGATTCTGCGCTGTTCCTCTTATAAAGGGATGCTCTGGATTTAAAGCGCGCTTGCGGTGTTCAATTACTAAGGCATCGGGCACCATAGCTTTTATCTGTTCATCGCTGAGCAATTGAATTTTGTTCACTTCATGCGAAGTGCGAAATCCATCAAAGAAATGCACAACCGGTATTCTCGATTTTAATGCGGCTATTTGTGCAATTAACGCAAAGTCGTGTGCTTCCTGGACGCTGGCTGAGCTTAGCATCGCAAATCCTGTAGTTCTTGCGGCCATTACATCCTGATGATCTCCGAAAATGGAAAGGCCTTGTGCAGCCAATGAGCGTGCTGCGACGTGAAATACAGCGGGTGTTAATTCACCTGCGATTTTATACATGTTTGGGATCATCAGCATCAGACCCTGAGAAGCAGTAAATGTTGTAGTCAGTGATCCGGTTTGCAATGCACCATGTACTGTTCCAGCTGCGCCGCCTTCACTTTGCATTTCTATTACAACAGGTATATTGCCCCAAATATTCTTAATTCCCTTAGAAGCCCATTCATCTGCCAGCTCGGCCATAGTAGACGATGGAGTGATAGGGTATATTGCACACACTTCATTGATGCGATACGCAACATGGGCGGCGGCTTCATTGCCATCAATGGTGGCTATTATTTTTTTATTGCTTAACATTTTTCGTTGAATTTACAGGCTCTGGAATCATTTCAATGGCGTGGCAGGGACATTGCTCATAACAAACAGCACAACCGGTACATGCGTCAAGATTGAATTGATATCTTTTGCCTTTATCCAATTTGATAATTGCATCCTCAGGGCAGGCGGCGAAGCAGCCATCACACTCAAAACAGTTGCCGCAACTTAAACATCGTTGCGCTTCAAATCTGGTTTCGGTTTCTGAAAGACCAGCGATTACTTCATCAAAACTTTTAATTGCAATTTCAGGAGCAAGTTTATGCTGCTCTTTTTGCGGCGCCTCGGTTTTGTACCACATGTGAAGTTTCCGATAACCGGCAGTAGGATGCTTTTCTGATTTAATATATGGTTGATTAGACAAAGACCCATGGATAAATCTTGCGGCCTTTTTTCCATGGCCAATCGCAATGGTTGTACTTCGGTTTTCCCCGGGTAACATATCTCCACCCGCAAAGATGCCCTCCCGGCCTGTCATTCTTTTTGCATCGATGACAATGGTTCCATCCGTATTTAAAGATATTGTTTCGACTGAACGAAGAAAGGAAGAGTCAGATTCCTGGCGATTTGCGATAATCAAAACATCTGCAGATATCTTTTCAAATTCGTTTATACCTAACAGTTTCCCTTTTTCAACCTTTGTTGTTTCGAAAATGATATTTTGTTTTTCTATTCGACTGATGCTTTTCAACAGCTGAATTTGCACGCCTTCTGCTAACGCATCTTCTGTTTCATAATCATAGGCGGGCATCATTGTTTTATCACCCGGGTAATAAACGGAGATCTCAGAACCAAGCCTTTTGATCATGCGGGAAATGTATAGCGCAAGTTTACCTCCCCCGTAAGCGATAACCTTTTTTCCAGATAAGGATGAGGGATTTACCTTTACATCCTTAAAAAAAGAAAAAGCATCTGTTATTTTAACAGAATTATCATGGGGGAATTGTTCTTTCGCAATTAATTGAGAACCTATTGCAAGGTACACTACATCGAATCCGCCTTTTTCTTTTTCCACCCACAAATCCTGTACCTTATGGTTCAATTTTATTTTTACACCCATTTTTATGATTCGTTCGATTTCGGCGTCCAGAATTTCTTTTGGCAAACGATAATCCGGAATACCAGTCCACATAAGACCACCCGCATGATCGCTGGCTTCATGGATTTCTACATCATGTCCCATTCTTTTCAAATGATATGCTGCTGATAGTCCACTGGGCCCTGCGCCAACGATAAGCACTTTTTTACCTGATGGCTCAAGTGAGAAGTTAACCTGCCATTTCTTTTGAATGGCCATGTCTCCGATAAATCTCTCCACGGCGTGAATGTTTACTGTTGAGTCAATATGAGTACGGTTACATCCTGTTTCACAGGGCCTCACACAAATACGTCCCATAGTGGCGGGAAAAGGATTGTCCAGTAATATGATTTGGAATGCATCAAAATATTTTCCTTCCTGTGCCTGTGACATCCAAGCCTGAATATTTTCACCCGCAGGACAGGCGCTATTGCAAGGTGGCATGAAATCGACATAAATGGGCCGACGAAATCTAAGAGGGCCGGTGCCTTCTGAGTGGGTGAAAAGATCAACCGGTTTTGTAATGTCATCTACAGACATGTCAAAATTTTTTATCGACTGAGAGGATCATGTTAAGGCTAGTAAATTAGAACTTGCAGGAAAGAACATAAATGATCAAATTCAATGGATGAAATGATTTATATCAGGAACACCTGCGATTAAAACTTACTGCTTGACCGATCGTCCAGTGGGCAGCAAGTTTTCCAGCAGACAATTTTTCGTTTTCGGGTAAGTGATCCTGTAAAAGGTCTAAAAGCGAATAACTGCTGTCCAACTTGGGACACGGATTTTGAGAATTCAAAAAACCCTGAAGATCTATTTGAATTGGTCAATGGTGAAATACTAAACCACTTTGAAATTCAAAAAAATTTGTCTGTGATTTTGATTTTCGTACTTAAAGACGGAATGCAAAATGCTGATTCTTTCTTCGGAATATGATTGTAAAAAGGTCATCACATTATCTTTGAATGTGAGAAGTATGAATAAGTAGGTTGAAATTAATTGTGGAACCAGTCACGTTCAACTTCGATTATACCACGCCTACCATGTTGCATTGCCACTATATTTAATCAATCAGAAGATATCGAAAATGGATTTATGTATCGGGAAGTGACCGCACTAACGGTGATGCACATTTGACCCAGAGTATATACCGGGCTTATTATTCAAACCATCGGTAAATTTCCTGGATCAATAAACCGGTTTTATCCTTTGGGTTTAAATCACGGACAATCTTTCCCTCTTGCATTTGTATCAAACGAGTTCCATATACATGGGCGTCTTTCAGGTTGTGAGTAATCAATACAGTAGTAATGCCGAGATCTCTATTGAATTTATTAGCAAGATTCATAACGACTAGTGCTGACTTGGGATCAAGCGCTGCCGTCGGTTCATCCAGGAGCAAAATATCTGTATCATCCATAACGCTCATCAACAAAGTCAGGGCCTGCCTTTGTCCACCCGACAAATTTCCCATGGGTTGGTCGATTTTATTTTCAAGGCCCATGCCTAAATCCGCAATCTTTTCCTGAACGTTTCTTCTAAACGCTTCGTTAATTCCGATGACAAGTTTTTTTCGTTGGGTCCGTAAAGAAGCAAGCCTGAAATTATCAAGTATCGTTAAATCGGGCGCTGTACCATTATTTGGGTTTTGAAAAACCCGGGCTACCCACCTGCTTCGTTTATATTCTGGAAATGGGGTAATATCTTTGCCGTTAATCTCTACTATCCCGGCTGTTGGCATTTGAGAACCCTCGATTATATTCAACAGCGTTGTTTTGCCGCTTCCGTTTGCGCCCACAATCACGACGAATTCACCCTTGTCAATCTGCAAGGATACTTCGTTCAAAGCAATGACCTGATTGACTTTCCCTTTATTAAAAAATTTGCTGATTTTCTGAAGCGAAATCATCGGTGCTCATATTTTACTATTATTTGAAATGCTGCCCTTCAATTGCTGGCTTACCCTGGGCAGCGCCACAATGAGCAACACAAAAAGTGCAGTCACCATTTTGAGGAAATTAGGATCAACCCCCATGGCCAGCGTAAATGCAAGAACCATTTGAAATAGAAGACTTCCAGACAAAACAAGAAGGATCTGCAAACCGATATTGGTGACGTTCATCCATATTATGAGTGCATCGGCGATCAGAACAGATCCCAATCCGGTAATGACAATACCGATGCCCATATTAATGTCGGCAAAATTCTGATATTGAGCAACCAGAAACCCGCTGAGTGCAGTTAGGGCATTGGCAATGGCGAGACCGATGATTTTGATGATATCATTGTTGATTCCCATGGATTTCGTCATAACGGGATTATTACCTGTTGCCCGCATGGCAATACCAAAATCTGTCAGCAATAAATAACGGAGTAAAAAAACAAGAACAATAATAATAATCAGAGCGACAAATAACTGATTATAAAGATCCGTGCCAAAAATGGAAATGGTATTGAATAGAGTATGCATATTGATCAATGGTACATTGGATCTCCCAAGAATAGTCAGGTTGACCGAATACAATCCGGTCATCACCAAAATTCCGGCAAGCAGCGCATCTATCCTGAGCTTAGTATGGATCAGGCCGGTACAGATCCCGGCAACGGCACCTGTCAGCATGCATATTGGTAATACTGCCAGGGCGGTCCAGTGGTTGGTCAATAAAACGGCCGTAACTACAGCGCCCAGTGTATAGCTGCCATCGGTTGTGATATCCGGGATGTTAAATACTTTCATCGTAATGAAAATGCCCATGGCCATGGGCCCGAGGCAAACAGAGAGCTGAACTGCCGTTAAATAAAATTGATTCATTGAACAGGATGGAAATTTAGTGGCATGCTTAGACCGAATTGTTTGGAGACAGATGGATTGTAGACTTTTTTTCTTTCATTAACCATTTCCCAGTGAAGGCCAGCCGTATTCTTCGTTTTCAAATATAGCGCAGCTTGTTGACCCGCCTGGTATCCCCACTGATAAATATCAGCACCATAAGCAGCTAAGGCTCCTCTGGCAACCAAACCGGCCTCGCTTGTAAAAATGGGTATTTTTTTTTGATTACAAGACTGAATAATGGTTTCAAAAGATTCGAAGACTATATTATCGGGATTAGCAAAAAATACATCAATATTCCTGGATAAAAGGGATGCAGTAACGAGTTGCACATCGGCTGTGGAATTGACAGGTTGATAGATCAGATTGATATTATTGGCGGCAGCAAGATTCCGGATTCGTTCCATGGACTCTACCGACTGTGGTTCTGATTGATTATATATCATACCCACTGTTAACCGGCCTGACTTTGGCTTAACCACTTTTGGAATAAGTAAAAAGGAAGTATCTATATAATCAAGTGTTTCTCCAACACCAAATAAATTCCGGGGCGGCTTACCTGCGCTGTCATTAATTTTCATTAAACCAGGTGTAGGGGATACCATCATGAATATGGGTATGTCTTTTGTATTTTGAACAGCCGTAATGGTCGACAACGAAGGATTGGTTGCAATAAGCGTTACCCGCTGGGAAACAAAATATTTGATGATTTGTGTCAGCGTAGGGATATTGCCTTGCGCATTTCGGTATATAATTTTCAAGGATCCTTGTTTTTCATCAAAACCATTTTTTCGGAGCGCATCGAAAAAACCGGTCTTGGCTTGTTCAATGGTATTGTCCTGAAATGCATCAGCAAAACCGATTACAGGGACTCCGGAATTGCCATGGTCATTGCAGGCCATGCATAATGCGATACCGCAAAACAAAAGGCATTTTTTCATCTTTATTATTGATGTCTGTGAAAGGATTCGATAATGCTGTCATTAAGTGGTAACGAATCCGGATTTCGGGAAAACAAAGTAAAAATAAACAATTATTCTCCTGTTGATAATTAATCCTGGACAATAACTTCAATGAAGTAATTTTCATTTACAACCCAAGAGATAATTGCGAAGGAATAACAGGCTGGTAAATATATTCTTTGATATTTCCAATGGTCTTTACACAGTAAATGATTCATGATAACGTAAATGGGTATACGTAATTTGTATGCAGAGTAAAAGAGAAAATTTTCACTTCGAAGGCTTCTCTTAGGAAAAATACGGGAGATTGCATTCGTAGAAAAACAGATTCATATAGGTGTTTATACCTATTCTGCACAAAAATGATTTTTTATTACCTTAATATAGTAATTTACTGCAGCCATTTAAAATGATCCGCCTCTTTGATCCTCCATTCCTTTCACTCTGATTAAGTATTCATTCTCCAATCCGTCCTGATTAAACATTTTATTCATCGTTTATATTGGGTCCTTATCCCTCTGAATACTTTTTTCATTCTATTGAAAAGTTGCAAGGATATTAGTATCGCGCCGGATTCAAATCCCATCGGCAGGATTTTTTTTTAATCATTTTAAACCTTTCTATGGCAATACTGAATGCTGCACTGGAATCTCTGCTCATCCAAAAAGATTATTTTGAAAGGAATCCTTCTGCCGGTAAATTCACTTTTCAAGAAGAGGAGAAGCTTCCCATCTCCATTCAGTTTTCAGGAGATATCAAAACGCTCGAAGCGACGGGCTTTATCACAAATAGCATCCTGGGCAAGATCGCCAGCGGCTATGCGACGATGAAATCTATCAGGGACCTCTCCAAAATGTCTCAGGTCGAGCGTATCGAACTGCACACTGAATATCACCTTCACCTGAATGACAGCATTCCGGAAATAAAGGCTGACAAAGTGTGGAATCGCAGCGGCGATAATTTTGGTGGCTATACCGGCAAGGGTGTAATCATCGGCATCATAGATACAGGTATTGACTTCAATCACCATACTTTCAAAAAACCGGATGGCACAACAAGAATATTTAAGATTTGGGATCAGACCATCAACGCACCACTTAATCCACCACAACCGGGAGAGACGCCTCCTCCGGCTATTAATAATCCCGCAGTTTTTACCAACCCGGTTCCTCTTGGATATGGCGTGGAGTACAATGCAAAACAGATCAACGATACTATAAAATATCTCGAAGACACGACACATAACCCCAAACCAGCAGTTGTAGTAAGGCACCAGGATCAGGGTAGTCATGGTACTCATGTTTCCGGGATTGCGGGAGGCAATGGAAACCAGTCCGGCGATTGCCACGGAGCTTATGAGTATATCGGCGTGGCGCCCGACGCGACTTTCATCGTTGTCAGACTTTGGGGATTAACCAATGGTGATAATGGAAGTAAACTTAAACCGCCGAGCAATCCGCCCCTCCCATCACCTTCGCCCAATACTGTCAGGGACGCGATCTGTTATATCGTCAATGAAGCGAAGAATGGTACTCCACAGGCCGAGCATCCGGATATCACGATCCCTGCAGCGCTTTCTGTCAATATGAGCTTCGGGAAATTCACCGATGATATGGATGGAACTTCCTCGCTTTGCCAGGATATTGATACAATACTTAATCTGAATACAAATGGAACCGCCTTTGTTATATCCGCCGGCAATGATGCCCAGGAACAATATCATGCTTCACTGAATGTGGCTGCAAATGCTTCTGTCAAGATTCCTTTCGAAGTTTTTAAAGACGATAAGAAATCAAGATTTCTGTCCATTAAGTATACAGGCAATAATCTGCAGGCACAGCTCACTTCTCCGGCTCCAACGGGATCTAATATGATTGCCTGGATTGCAAGTGGCGCAGCTGCCGGCACGAGTGCAACAGCGAATGGAGCAGGTGCAGGCTCATTGGTCACGCTGTCCAATAATCCAAATCGTATTCTCATCAGCATCACACCACCGACTAATGGAAAGAACCTGCCGGGTCCATGGCTTCTTGAATTGAAGGATACGGGAGGCACACAAACGGCGGTGGATGGTTTCTGTCTGTACGGCAACTGGAGCGATCCCGGCTCTCTTAAATTCACTGACGACAATCAGTATACTTCGCGCTCTACACTTTCTGAATATGCAACCAGTTTTCAAGCCCTTAGTATCGGCAATTACAGTACACCCGGTTGGGTATTCGGAGGATCACTTGCGAATACATCAAGCAGGGGCCCGGGCTTTGGTGCAGCCAGACCATTTCCAAAGCCCGAACTCTGTGCGCCCGGTGAGGACATTAAATCGGCAGGCATTGCAGACGATCGCTGTTCCTGTTGCTGCACCTGCTGCCAGTCATACTATGTATCTAAAGGCGGAACGAGCATGTCGTCTCCTCACGTGGCTGGTGCCATCGCACTCATGCTTCACAAGAATCCGAATCTTACGCATACACATATCCGTGAATTACTGGTGGCCCAGTGCGATCCCAAAGATTCCGGATCCAGTGCCGAGCAGGATCCCGGCTGGGGTGCTGGTAAGCTGGATGCAAAAAAAGTCGTGGACATCCTCGCCCAGGTAAATCCTCCCGTGACGGTGCCGATGGTTGCCGCGCAAATGGACCGCCTCGCAGCTTTACAGGAAGAATTCCTTGCCACAGAAAATGGTCCGCAGTTGAATGGATTGTTCAACCGTCATTTCCCCGAAGTGATTGACCTGATCAATAAGAATAAAAGAGTCGCAACGCACTGGCATCGTATCAGGGGACCTGTCTGGACAAGGCTTGCAATGAAGGCAGCATATTCTCCCGGCATGCCGGTAAAAGCTCCGTACGATGACATGAACCTGCAGTCCGCAATATCAAAATTTCTGAATGTGCTGAAAGAATTCGCGTCAGAATCTTTCAGGAAAGATATTCTGCCTTTTGAACCTCTTCTGTCAACAATATCGGATGGCATGACGGTTTCTCAAATGATCAGGGAGATTGGCAATAGGCCCATTGCATTTTCTGACAGCAACCTTTTTAGCGCATACCCATACCCGTTTGAAAAAGAAAAAATTTTTTTATGATTGTTAATCGGAACTATAACTGATCCCAAAAGATGGCCACCGTAACCGGAACACTGGAAAGTGTAGTATTGGAACTAGGAAAATTATTGAGTCCCCTGCAGGACCTCATGGGCATCGATATGTTCAGCAGGCTGGGAGTTGACCTTCCTTCCGAAATCGCAGGTGATGCAAACATTAACGCAAAATTATCCGATGCGGCGGGTAAGGCAGCTGCTCTCGATGCAGACATTACTACTCTGGCTAATGCAATTTCGGGTGGAGATACCACTACCATTATTTCAGATGCTATTCCGCTGATCACTCATATCGGCGAATTAGTCACCGATCTTGTCAGCGTAGGCAGTGCGTTACAGACTGCCGCCGCTGCTCTTCCTCCTGCAGAGCAACAAAAACTGCAAGACCTCTTTTCAAATATGGCCGTGCGCACCCTCGAATATATGATCGTGGGATATCTCAATGATAATATGCCGGTACTGACCAGTTTCATGTCTACCCTGGGTATTATCGATATCGAACCAATGCCTTCTCCTTCTCTGGATGTTAGTCTCACAACAAATTTGCCTGTAATTCCACGTCGGTTTTATATTGATCGCATACCTACGATGTTCAGCCACCCGGATCAATATTTTCAACAGGCACTGAAGTGGGGAGCAAATGATTTCGATGGAACCATTTTATTTCAGAAGCTCCAGCTTTTACTCGAGAATCTCTCGATTCCTGCGATGATTTATCAGACTGCTGGTCAGCCTCTGTCGCTGGAAGCATATCTCTTCGTTTTGCAGGCAGATCCAACCACCAATCCGCCGGGATTGAAATTTGAAATCACGCTTCCCGGAAGTACAACCTTCGATCGGACGCAGGCTCTCTCCACGCTCTGGCAATCTACTTTACATACCGAAGCGACTTACGATGCAGGACTGGCTGCGACGCTCTCTCCTCCATTCAACCTCACTCTCCATCCACCGACAGGCAATGTAGACCTCAAAGTGGATCTCGGGATCAAAGCGCAGAAATCGACCGGCGATCCTGTTATGATTTTAGGTCTGACTGGCGGCTCCGGTCTTATGGCGAAAAGTATTAGCGTAAGTGTAGGCACAGATATCAGTCTGGGTACATCTGGTGGATCCGTTAGTCCTGAGGCTTCTTTCAGCATCGATGAGGGGAAATTAATTATCGATTTTTCGCAGGGTGATGGATTCATCCAGAAAATTCTTTCCGGTGTTCATCTCGACGCGGATTTCAGTCTGCAGGGAACCTGGAATCCGAAAGATGGTCTCAAACTCCAGGGACAGGCAGGTGTGGAAATACTCATTCCGCTGCATATAGATTTATCTGTGGTCGTGATCAATGGTCTCTATTTCTCGATTGGATTTTCTTCCACTCCTCCGCCGCTGCAAATTGGATTAGCCACATCGATCACTGCTAATCTCGGTCCGCTCGTTGCGACTGTAGATCATATCGGGGTGAATATTGGAATCAGTTTCCCTCCGGATGGGAAGGGACGACTGGGAATGGCCGATCTCAACTTTGCATTCGCTCCTCCGAAAGGAGTGGGACTGGAGGTAGACACAGGTATTATCGTGGGTGGAGGTTTTCTCTATCTTGATCCCGACAAAGGACAATATTATGGTGCGCTCGAACTGGAGTTCCAGGATCTTTTTAGTCTGAAAGCGGTCGGTATTGTCAATACCAAAATGCCGGATGGAAGTCCGGGTTTCTCTTTACTTATCATCATTACCGCTGACTTCACGCCGATCCAACTCGGATTCGGATTTACGCTGAATGGAGTAGGAGGTTTGCTGGGATTGAACCGTACCATGAACACAGACAAACTCCGTGAAGGCATAAAAACAAATGCAATCAAGAGTGTACTGTTTCCCGAAAATATCATTGCCAATATTGATAAGATCATCAGCGACCTGGTTCAGATCTTCCCGATTTATGAGGGACATTTTATTGTTGGACCGATGGGAGAACTTGGATGGGCCGCTATCATCACATTGGAAATTGGAATTCTGATTGAAATACCCGATCCCAAGATCGCCATACTTGGAGTGATCAGGGCATTGCTTCCCGCCGAAGATGCGCCTATATTGAATATACAAATCAACTTCCTCGGCATCATTGATTTTGAAAATGAATTTATTTCTTTCGATGCAAGTCTCTATGATTCCAACCTCCTCATCTATACGTTGACGGGAGATATGGCATTCCGTCTCTCCTGGGGAGATAATCCCTATTTCATTCTCAGCGTTGGCGGATTCAATCCTGCCTTCAAAGATGCACCGGCCGATCTTCAGAATATGACGAGGCTTGGTATCAGCCTGCTCAACAATGATTATGTCAAGGTCAGCGTAACCTGCTATTTTGCGGTCACTTCCAATACCGTTCAGTTTGGAGCCAAAGTAGAACTCTATGCAGGTGCAGGAAGCTTCAACGTTTACGGATTCCTTGGTTTCGATGTGCTGATCCAGTTCGATCCCTTCCATTTTGTTGCTGCCATCTATGCCGGTCTCGCTCTTCGGTCAGGCGACTCCGTTATAATGGGCATTTCGCTCTCGGGACAATTGGCAGGACCTACTCCGTGGGATGTTAAAGGCGATGCCAGCATTTCGATCCTCTTCTTCTCAATCTCAGTGAGCTTCCATGAGACATGGGGGGATCAGGGTACGAACCAGGTTCAAAATACCATTGACATCATTCAATTGCTGACCGATGCAATTGCCGACAATAGCAACTGGCGGGCCGTGATTCCGGATAATAATTCCCAGCACGTGAGTGTGAAGAAGATTGATCCCGGTGGAAACGAATCCATCATTCATCCATTCGGTACACTCACTTTCAGCGAAAGAATTGTTCCGTTGGAAGTAGACATTACAAGGTTCGGGAATGATCTTCCCAAAGATGCCAAAAATTTTGACATTGAAGCAAGTGATCCGGGGATCACCACCTCACCTGTGAAGGACCAATTTGCGGCGGCTAATTTCTTTGACCTGACTGATGATCAGAAATTATCCCGGCCTTCTTTTGAACCAATGATCAGCGGCTTCGCCATCAGTAATACATCGGATTTACTGACGTCAACTGCGCTCAGTGAAGATGTAGATTATCGTCTCACTTATTTGAGAAAGAAAAAAAATATTCTCGAATATGCCGGTGCTTACAAATATGCCAAATCCTATTTCCAATCCAACCTGAAATCCGGCGCTGTTGCGCAATCCAGGCTTTCCTACGCACAGAACAGGATATCTTCAAACGCGCCCGACCAGGTTTCGGTTATGGATACGGGTTATGCTATCGCAAATACATCAGATATGAAATTGCATGGAAGCGGACTGACAGCCGGCAGTTATTCGGAAGCACAGGGGCTCTACAATAAACTTCTTGCGGGGCAACCGTCTTTGCAGGGGCAGGTGCAAATCGTCATGGAACATGAACTCAATCCAAATTAAGAAGCAATGAGCATAGAAATAGCCAGATATCAGTTTCATTCATGGTCCAGAAGAGGGATCTCGGCCAATATCATCGATGATGATGATCTTGGCTCAAACAGCAATACGCAAATGGAACGGGCAGAAATTGCAGTTGGTGTCACACTCAATACAGCTCCACTTTCCAAAAAATTTTTATTGATAGGTCCCGGCGATATCATCGGCGTGAATTCAAACATGATCGTGCGAACAGAACCGCTAAACGGAATTACCAATTTTGAACCGAACTATCTTTCTTTTATTGAATTTTATGATGAAGAATTTACCTGGCGATATACTCCGGCGTCTCCTGTTGGCGGAACAACTCCTGATGCAAAAAATAAACTCAGGCCCTGGCTGCACCTGCTTGTGTTGAAAGCTGATGAATTTGTACGTACCAAGGATCAGACTCCACTACCAGCCATCCAGCTCAACGTGAAGAATGTTTTTCCGCCGATGACCGAGAGTTGGCTATGGTCGCACATGCATAGCAATGCAGATATTCCCGACAGTCAGTTGACAGATTACGAAAAATTTCTGCTGTCCCTTAACCAGACAATGAATGCAGATCCCGATCAACTCTACAGCCGCCTGATTTGTGCGAGGAAACTGGATCCGAAAACTCCATATACCGCATTTGTAGTTCCTGCATTTGAAACAGGAAGGCTCGCGGGACTGAACCAGGATACTTCGACAACGCATGCGCAGATGCCATCCTGGGATAATAACGGTGCCAAGGGTCCGCTTCCTGTTTATTACGAATGGAGTTTCACAACAGGAGAAAACGAAGATTTCGAATCGCTCGTAAAATTATTGCAACCCCAGCCCATGGATCCGCGGGTAGGCATACGCGATATGGATTGCTCCAGGCCCGGATTTGTGAGAGCAGAAGATCCTTCCCAGGAAATTCCCGGTACCAGTCCGCAACTGATCGGATTGGAAGGTGCATTGAAATCACCCGATACCGTGAGTACAGTATTTCCGAACCCTCCTGCTTCGAATGATTTCCAGGTAGAGTTACAAAAGATCGCTAATCTTCCCATAACCATTACCGGGACAAACACTTCAGGTGATCCGGTAATTTCAGTTCCTATCTATGGCAGTAATCACGCCAAACAAAGTGCTGATGATGTGGTATCTCTTGATATCACCAACAATTATTGGGTGAACGATCTCAACAAAGATCCCAGAACCCGTGTGCCAGCCGGATTTGGAACCACGATTGTGCAGAATAATCAATCTTATCTGATGCCCAAGGCATGGGCTCAAGTGAGCGCTATTCTCCAGGCCAATAAGATCATCAAGTCTACGGTCTTCATGATGAAAGTTGCACTGCAGATGACCGTGAAAACAATGAGCCAGTTGCCTCAGCAGGTATTGATGGCCGTTAGTAATCCGGTATTGTCAAGAGTAATGGGAAGTCCGACTACAATTGCCCACCAGATCCGGCAAAGCAATATTCCTGCAGCGATTTATTCCGGGGCATTCCGCAGATTGATGAGACCAAGGGCCAGGATTGCACGCAGAATTTCCCCAAATGGAAAACTGGCCTTCGATGATCTGGTCACGGGTTTGAATAATAATAAGCTGAACATCGGCCCAGTAAATGTGCTGCCCGCCGGTCTGCCTAACACGCAACAGATTTCCGGGGAGATTGGTCCAACGAATCTTCCGTTATGGCTGACTTTTCTTTTGAAATATGCGATCTGGATACTGGTTATCCTCCTGGTCATATTCATCCTGCTGGCGTTGATAACCGGAAGGTTTGCTCTCTTTGGCATCCTGGCAGCAGCTGCGGTTGGAGGATATTTTTATCTCACTAATCTGAAGAAAAATGTAACCGCCTCTCAAAACCTGAACGATCCACAGGCAGAACTTAACAGCATTGCAGGCATTCCCCCACAACCCTCTTTCAGTTTGCAGTTGAGCAGTGAAAGCAGCATTCCCGCACCTACACCTACCACGCCGGGAGCGGACAGCGTGGAAGCTGTCAATTTCCGGAAGGCGCTTCCTGATATTTTTCAACGAATGGCCATCCAGGTTCCGGTTAAGCCGGTGGTTGCACTTGATCTCGGCAATGCCTATACGAAGGTCAGCACGGCGATTCATCCACACACAGCTTTTCCCTTGCGGCTCTCTTACAAGATTCGTTTTCCAAATTATATTTCTTTAACCGAGCCAGATAAGATTTTTCCGGCCATGGCATATCCGGACATCGAAGATCCGATGTATAAATATCTCAATGCAATATCACAGGATCTCCTTCTGCCCAATATCAAACTGGTTCCCAATAACTGTGTTTCGCTCGTGGAAACCAATCCTAAATTTATTGAATCCTACATGGTTGGATTGAATCATGAAATGGGAAGGGAACTTTTGTGGAATGAATATCCGACTGACGAACGCGGATCCTATTTCAGGCAATTCTGGGATGTCAAGGGAATTATTGAACCTTCTTCGACGCTCTCGGAAGCCCAGCAAACAGAAGCTTATAAGGATATTAAGCCGATCGACACCTGGGGTGTACACACTTTATTGGGAAGTCACAACAATCGAATGCCCCCAGGATCTACTTCACCACAAGCTGTACTCGTGATTCGCGGAGAATTGTTGAAGCGATATCCCAACACGTTAATCTTTGCTCAGAAAGCCATTGCAGGAACAAATGGCGGAGATCCCGTGATTGATCTCTCCCTCACCGATCAGACTTTTCCCAAGGAAGTGAAATTTCCTTTGTACAAAGCAGATGCTCCTCCGGATATCAAGTTCTTTGGTTTCGACCTCACCATTGATCAGGCGAAAGGCACCGATCTGACGGATGGATTCACTGATCATCTCGGATGGTTTTTTGTGATTCAGGAAATTCCCGGTGAACCGAGATTTGGAATGGATATTACGTATAGTCCTGACAGTGGTGGAATCACCTGGGCTGATTTGTCGTGGGAAAATTTCTCCGATCCCAATATTGCCTTTATCACAGCAGGAGTTGTTCCGGCTCCGCCATCCGGAAGCTTTCCGGCTACTTATAGCTGGGGAAAAGATGCCGCAAACATGGCTTCCATATTGTTTCGCAAGCCCAGCATGGTGGCCATTCATGCATCTGAAATGCTGGACACACTCAAACAAAATTGATTTGATCAGGATACATTCAATTTAATAACGCTATGCCTAACTGGAAAGATCAAACGCAGTCGATCGACAAACTTCGCAGTCAACGCGAAGAATTGGATCAGCAACTATACAATAATAACCTGCTCCTCCAGCAAAAACAGGATCAGTTAAGGCAGGCCATCAGTACAAATCCCAATGGAGATGCTCAGCTCGAAGCTGAAGTCAAAAAATTACAGGCCGGCATTGCAGACGATAAGAACAGATTGATTACTGCTCAGAAAAATGTGGATCAGGCCATCACCGGCTTGTATGGACAGGTTGGACCACAGGTTCTGGTCGAACAGTTGCCGGATAATATTCCTTTTGCATTAATACCCATTCGCATCGAGACAAGATTCAACATTATTAATTCACCCGCACCTCAATCACCGGGAAATATCCGCATAAATTCTTTGAGGCCGGCTGATGCTGTCCAGTCGGAGTTGTGGGTGCGCATATATCCCGACGATATTTCCATTATCACGCACGAAAAAACATTGACTGATCAGGAAGTTACGCAGGGTGAAAATTATTGGATCGCCATTTTTAATGCGATAAAGTCCGGTGCAAATGCCGAGAGTCAGAAGCAACAAGCCTGGAGCAATCTGGTCTCTTCTTTCGGTGCGACACGTTCTGGTTGGGTGGCTCTTCAAACCAAGCCTACCAATTGGACAACTGATCTAACGGGAATCAATAGCCCAGGACAACTGGTCTTTCCGACATTTGATCTGACAAAGACGCAAGCCTGGAGCCGCGCTCCGAGAACCAATACCATGCCTGACCATTTTGTTGTGATGTTATTCAATGGTGGAGTTAAAGTAGGAGAGTTTCTTGGGAACCAGGTGCCGGATGAACTCATTGTAGGACCCGATCCCATGGATGCATCGAATAGTTTTGTAACCAGTGGAAACAAACTGAATTTTGGATCAGACTTTGACTGGGCTTCTGATTTTGATAAAGCAGTATCCACTGGGATGGGATTGAAAATTCCGCTGACTCCACAGCAGGCTAACTCAGGTTTCGATCAGCTGTTGGTGCTGGGACTCATACTTTCGAAAGATGAAGCATCTTCTCAGCAAACATTAGAAGATCTGATCGACAACCACCATTATGCCCCTCAGGGTTTCGCATTAATGCCCCAGGGCATGGCAACAAAAAATACTTCGCAGGCAAATTCAGGATTTTCTAAAACAGATCTATTTGATTCTACCAGTTATGTGGTAGAAACAGGAGACCCGCTTTTTAGTCCCGCAGATGACTGCGATGGAAAGAACATGGCAGATGCACTTGGCATCAATTATGAACCACTGCAACACGTTTTATATAGTGACGCTACAGATAACCGCGAAGCAATGCTATTAAATACGGCGCTCTATTCCGGAACACTGGGGTATTATGTAGGATCACTCTTGTCGCCGGTACTGAGCCCGGCCACGCAAAATGAATTGTCCGATTTTTTCATCAGGCATATAACAGGACGCGGACCTCTTCCTGCTTTTCGTGTGGGCAATCAGCCTTACGGTATTCTGCTCACCAGTGATTTTTCATCCTGGAAATGGAATGAAAGAGAAACGGGCTATTCGAATATTTTTCTTCAGACGCTTTATAATGTGCTTGCAGATTATCAAAAAATTTGGCTTAGCCTTCTGCCGCAGTTGCAATATGCTGGAAAAGATGGTCAGGATCCTCTGACTGTGCTGACTAATATTCTTGGATTGCAGCCAGCTTCTGCAAGTTTTGCCCAGCGCAATGCTTATAGCACAGAAAATCTCATTAACCTTGATGCTTTTCAATATGGCGGAAGATATTACAAGGACATACAAAATAATTTTACCAGTAAGAATGAGGGCCTCGCGTGGCTGCAGTCATTTGGATATGATCCTGCTGGTCCCGGAGGCATCATCAATGTTCCACAGATTCTTCGACTGGTTTATCAATACGCCGCTACTACATTGGATCCGGACAATCTGGTGGACAAAGTTCCTGTTACAGACTCAAAACCCATTAGCGATTATGGTCCCATCGCCAATCAGAATTATTTGAACTGGCTGGCAGCCGCAAATTCGGAGGCCCAGCTCGAACAACAGGATTTCGGGAATGGAGTGCAGCCTCCGACTTCTCTCTTGTACCTGATGCTTCGAAAATCTCTCTTACAATCTCTGCACAGTGGCTCGGTGAATTGGTTCGCCACAAACGGTGTCGACTTCAGTGCAACCATGGCGACTTCAAATTTTTTCAATATCAGACCGGGCGGCACACTTACAAAATATGAAGTGATGAAGGCCCCGTTGTCTACGGCCCTCCCTGCTCATCCGGAGGCAAAAATGGCTATTGCAGATTATCTTCTCGGTCCCGGATCAAATGAACCATCGGCAACTGTGCCGACGAGTATCAAAGCCGCTTTGCAGGAGTTATCGACAAAACATAGTGCAGCCATCGAGCGCTGTTTCATTGAACATCTCGATACACTCACTTATCGGTTGGATGCCTGGCAGACTGCTATTTTCCAGCTTCGGTTGCAACAACAAAGAAATTCATCGGCGCCTGCACAACCGGTCAACAATCAACCTGCTGCCAGAACGATGGGAATTTATCTCGGCGCTTATGGGTGGGTCGAAGAACTGCGACCCTCTCCCCGGCAGATTGTTCCAATTCAAAATATTCCCGCGCAATTAAGGCCAACTGATAATTCTCCGGTGTATCAATATGCAGACAATGGAGGACTAGTTCAGGCTCCGTCCATCAATCATGCATCCACGGCTGCTCTGCTGAGAGGAGGATACCTGACTCACGCAGACGTCAGTGCACCGGATACCTTCACTGTGAATCTCTCCTCCAATCGTGTGCGCAAGGCCATTCAGATCCTTGATGGTATCAGGCATGGACAAACGCTGGAAGCTCTTCTGGGTTACCAGTTTGAACGGGGACTTCACGATCGCGGATCTGCAGACAATAGTTTACTCAGGTTGAATGAATACATTTACGAACTGAGGATTGCCTTCCCGATTCAAACCAACCTTGTTCAACAACAAGCTGGGGTAGTTCAGGAAACGATTCCCGCCACTGATGTTGTGAATGGTCTGACACTTGCCGGTACCACTTTGCCATTCCCTTATGGAGCGACAGGAGACATAACCACTGCGAGCAGCGCTGAACAGGCTGCCGTAGAAGCGGAGAGAAATAATTTGTCAGATACACTGGATGCCATCAAGGACATGATGATGACAGAATCTGTTTATCAACTCGTACTTGGCAATTCGGAAAGAGCCAGTGCGAGCATCAATGCACTTCAGGATGGAGGAATTCCTCCGGTATTGGAGAGCATTGATACTCCCCGTGGAAATATATTTCGGTTTACGAACAGAGTTACGATTCAATTTGCCAATGGAGATCCAGCTGCGAATGCCACGAATCCCTGGTTGCCTATACCGATGACTGCAAGAAGCAAAATGGAAACCGGTATGAACCGCTGGCTGGGTACTTTATTGGGAGATCCCGGGTCGATTGCTTTCCAGGTCTCGCTACTGGACAACACAGGAAACCCGACTGGTACACTCAATATGAGTGTTGATCAACTGCAACTACAACCCTTGGATCTTGTCTATATCGCCGGAATGGATGAGCCTACCGGTGCCGCACAAACGGGAAAAGAAAACAAGACGGGAGCATCAGAACTGGAAACGCGGATTGCTTATGCATATCGCAAAGCGAAGGGTATCGATGATTCCGGGCAGATTAGCATATCCTTTCTCAATCCACAGGGATTGCCGGGAAAGAAGACATTGGGTTCCCTGCTTCCGATGATCAAGGCCCTCAAATCTTTGATCACGGATTCCAGATACCTGAATGCGCAGGATTTTACTCCTTTGTCAGCAAATCCATTGCCTGATGCGCATAACCCTAACCGTTATGATACCCATGAACTGACTACAAGGGTTAACAATTTACAGGTCGATTACCTGAAACTGCTGAACGACTTACAGGCTATTTCCATTGATGCCAGTGTTACTGACAGTTCAGGTACTACAACGATATATGGTAATCTGGGAGATCTCTGTGCCGGACTGGACGCTGCTAATCTCAGCTTTTCAGATATTAGTTTCACATTCAGCAACGTAAATGCAGTTACACTTGTGTCTCAAATGATCAGGATTGCAAATGCTGCACAGGGTGAGGCATTCCCTGGATTGTCTTCTCTCACTACCGATTCTTCAAAACAGGTTGTATTGGATCAGGCCAGGGGAATGATCAGCAAAATGATTGCAGCGAATCAATCTGCACTTGCAGATCTGACCAAGGCTGGAGGTCTTACAGATCCGGTTCAGATTGTCCAGACGCTTGTTGAAGCCGGGCGCTACCTGCTCGAACCAGCCATGACCATCATTCCTGTTTTTCTTTACAATAATGAATCGGATATTCTCAATTCAGACGCAGATCGCGCTCAGTTACTCAGCTACGCAACGAACACACTTAACATGTATTTCGCCGCAGAGGAATGGATGCAAAATGCTGCGCATGTGAGACCAAGATTAGCGAGATGGGATTATATCCGCACGATTTCGGAAGCTAATAATGTTTCACTCCCCATCTCACCCGTGCAGGTACCTTACAAGGTGAAAGACAGTTGGCTCGCTATTGAGTTTCCGGCCACTGATCCGTTTGATAATACGAAACCATTCACGATCACTAACGATACATTGTCCGTTGCGATTCATGGCACACAGGCATTCCAGGCCGGCGCATCTCATTGTGGTCTCTTAATTGATGACTGGATCGAAGCCATTCCGACGCAGGAAGAAATTACCGGCATCACTTTCAACTATAATCAACCTGCGGCCTTTCCGCCACAGGCGATACTCCTAACCGTTAGCCCGTCGATCAAAGGGCACTGGACATGGAATGACCTGGTGAATATTCTTACAGATACTCTGATGAGGGCAAAACTTCGCGCAGTTGAGCCTCAGGTTCTGGCGACAGCGAATAAAGTGGAGTGCAGCTTGCTCCTGCCTGCTCTCTTATCCAATTTTACCCAATTCGATCTTGATATTGCACTCGATTACCGGATGAATTTAAAATATGTATCTGAAAAGATGCCGGTGTTGAATGCTTCAGAATTTTCTATGACTTAAAAGAAAAAATATGCCTGATACCATATCACCTGTTACCGGTAAGATCATGCTCGACGAGTACAGGATCCCTACTATTACCGCTTACAACCGACTCGAGCCGGTTCCACGATCGAAAGATCCTGACAATAGCCTGAAGGCAGATATCCGTGATGCGCTTTGGATGCTGACGCGCCAATGGCAATATGGAGAATTCAGAGGAGAAGACGCAGGCAGTGCGGTGACGGCCCAGATCCTGGGTGAACACACACCAATCGACCGGATTCAATTGGGAGATACCGATCCTGCAGTATATGATCCGGGCAAACCATTGGAAGCAACTGTTGAAGCAGAGACGTTAACAGACAATCTTTTTTTTGCAGTACAGATTGCAAGATATTTTATCCGCCTTCTGAAAATGAAATCATTGGATACCCAGTATACTGATAAATTTATTGCCCGGTACCCATTGAATTTTTCTATCGATCCCAATGACCAGGACGGACTGCAATTGAATCTTTCTGTTCAGACAAAATTATTCAACGGCTCAACCCTACTTAGCGATATCCAGACTCCCGAAGGAGGTTCTACAAAATTTGCAAACTGGTTACAGTCACAGGGATTTCCCGCATCCGATCAAACTACCCTTAACGGTCTGGCTAAGGATCTAACGGATTGGTATAGTCGAAATTATTTTCAGCCTGCAGGAGACAATAAAGCCTGGGAATCTTCCCAGTTGGAATACAAGTTCGACATAGCTTCTCCGCCGGAAACGCCCGGACAGAAATTCCTTTCTGCCGACCAGTTTTATGGCGGGCACCTGGATTGGTATTCCTTCGACCTGGATTCCTCCGGGAGCATGTCGCTCAAACAGGAGCCTTCCAATCCTCTTCCGGTGAAAGAAAATCTGGTCTCTTTTATTCCTGCGCCCGTTTCATTTAAGGGAATGCCCTCTCCCAGGTATTGGACCATGGAAGACAGTCAGCTCGATTTTGGAAAAATCGATGCGAGTCCAACGGGATTGTTGCATTTGCTCATGGCAGAATTTGCATTAGTCTATGGAAATGATTGGTTCATGCTTCCCTATCCTTTGCCGGTAAACACGCTCTGCGAGATCAAAGGACTAATTGTGACCGATACATTTGGAGAGAATACCCTGATCAATCCGGCTGGTTCCGGATCAGAAAATAATTGGCAGCGTTGGGCAATGTTTCACCAGACAGATGTCAACCCCTCGGCTGCGGACACACAAACAACAAATCATTTGTTTTATCTCTGCCCCTCTATCACCCATTCTTTGCAGGATGATCCACTGGAAGAAGTCAATTTTCTCCGCGATGAAATGGCAGAGATGGTCTGGGCCGTCGAGAACCGCGTGCCATCTCAGGCTGGAAAAGGAGTAAGTGGAGATGCAATGGCATTGAAGAACATCCAACCACCTCCATTCACCCCTGCTCCCGGAAACGCCGCCATCAGGTATATTTTGGGTACCACGGTACCTGATAATTGGATCCCGTTTATTCCGGTGCACATCAGCGGCAGTATTACTGAGATCCGGTTCCAGCGTGCCGCCATGCCCGGAGCAAAAGGTGCTTTGGGAAGAATCATTTCAGAAACTCCCGCACCTTATTATGTGAATGAAGAAGAAATTCCAAGATCCGGGATACTGGTAAGCAGAAGTTTCAACAGGACCAGATGGATTAACGGTAAGACCTTTTTATGGATTGGCAGAACTAAGGATGCAGGTACCGGAGAAGGATGGAGCAATTTGAAATTCGATCAGATCGTTCCTATTCAACAGCCAGAGAACAGCTAAGGACTTTAGTTCCTGGCGGCCTGCATTCTGAGAATTCTCTAATTTGAAAAAGTTTACCAGGGGCTCACCCTAATGCCTTAGAACAACCGAATGTTCAATACATAAATCTTATGATGAATAATTTAAGAACTTTCGTTATTCAATAGAAGCAGTTGATAGGGGTTCCTTTTTAGCGCCATCGTGCAAAGCTTTAGGTTCGGGTGGGGAGCTGTTTTCAGGGTTTAGCATTCCGGTCGATTGACTATTGCAGAAGATATATTCGCTATTGTTGAGTTTCCATTCAAAACAATAACTTAGTCAGGCTGGACCCTTTTGCAGTCCGCGCAAAATTTAAGAACAATGATTACAAAGCTGAATTGGTCATCGGTTTCGACAGAGATCGTAAATCCTTCGATGGCTCGTCAAATTATTCACGGAGAGAAGCTGATGATTGCCAGAATGAAATTTAAAAATGGCTTTATCGTGCCGCTGCACCATCACATGCACGAGCAGATAACACAGGTTATTTCAGGGAAAATGCGTTTTTGGTTTGGAGACAACAAAGAACAAACGATGGAACTCTATCCGGGTGACGTGGTGGTCATTCCATCCAACCTGCCACATGAAGCGGAGATGATTGGCGAGGTAGAGGAGATTGACACATGGGCTCCGCCGCGCCAGGACTGGTTAGATAAAACGGACGATTACTTAAGAAAATAAACCTTGAACCAGGACCTCACTAGCACGGATATGCGAATTTATTTTAAAATAGAGAAACACCGGAGTGTTTCCGTCGGATGCGATACAAATAATTTGCACGAAGGAAATGTCCTTCAAACAACTCGTGCCAATTCAGACCAAAAACTATTTTGAAATCTGAGGTCTATTGAAATTATATTATTGAAATCGCTGATCATTTAGGAAGGCACGAGTTGTCAATCGGGCGTGTTTTATATTTCAAGTAGTTCCATTCACCCCGATTGAACACTCGCGCTGGATGGGGGAGAGATTGGTATTTATTATATAAAACAAGTAAATGGTTTAACTTTAGTTTCAGGCATATCATCCCAGGTTCGATTGAGCAGTGACCTCCCAGATTTCTTTTTATTTGTTCCACCCCATTGTTTAAAAAAGAATTTTACTCCTGTTGCATTACATTGATCCAGGATATCCAGTACCCAATCTTCTTTCATAGGTCTCGGGTTACGACCGCTTTCTCCCCCTACAATGACCCAGTCAATTCCTTTCAAATTCATATTGGATAAAGGACCAATTAAGGGTTCGCAAGAAAGAAATTTTACGCGAGCTTTCGTTTTTCTTAAATCTATAATTCTGTTTAAAACCTTTTCATTTTCCACAGATACACCCATCCAAATATTATGTCCCCAATTCAACTTTTTGCTGTATTCAAGTAATTTATCACTGCGCTTAGTTAATACTTGAAAAACGTGCTGAGGATTGCCATTCATTGTATCAAATACTTTTTTTATGAATTCAAAAGGGATATCCTTATGAAACAGATCACTCATCGAATTAACAAATACAATTTTTGGTTGCTTCCAGGTATAAGGGATTTTTAGAGCATCTTCGTGCAAGGCCAATTTAAAACCATTCGCATATTTCTCAATTCCCATAGCTTGGAGTCGCTTTGCCATCACTTCCGCATAGCAGAATTTACAACCTTGCGAAATTTTAGTACATCCTGTTACAGGATTCCAAGTCATTTCAGTCCATTCAATATGAGATTGTGCCATTGTTTATAAGATTGAATACGTAATAATATTCTTTGTTTTGTAAACATTTTCATAAGTAACTAATGGAGAAGAACCATTGTAATCTATCTTTCCTTCCAATTTCATCGATCTCAAGTGATCTGCTGCATGTTTTGGGATATGTCCTTCTTCAAAAGCGTAATTCAATACATCTGCATTCGTTTTCAATTTTTGATCTATTATAAGTTCTTCAAGCGTTTTCTGAAAAGATTCAATCTTGTTTAACTTTTTACCACCAAATAGATCGATTTGTACTTTTTTTGTATCGTCATCGATATCAAAATTCGCTTCACCATTAATTTGATTACGTTTCCATGCAATAGATAGAAATTTGTCTACTGCTCTAGGATGAGAGGCTCCAAATATTATTCCATGGATATTAGCTCCTTTTTTAAGTGAAAAAGGGTAAAGCT